>JAGGXA010000028.1 GCA_021163285.1 Deltaproteobacteria bacterium
ATCATAGTACGTCTGCGTCCTTGCCGCCTTGCACCTGCCTGCAGCAGGCAGGTCTTCGGTAAACTCGACGCTTGCAGGATTTAGGTTCCAATAAAAGTGTCAATTACTTTTACCTCAAAATGAAGGATGCCAATGTATTGAACTTTAATTTATTTGTTCATAATTAGAATTGCTGGGAAAAGAGTAAATACCTTGACATTAGATAATTTATATGATACAAAAATAAATTAAAAAAATTTGAAATTGTCGCAATTGAATAGGGGTAACCCATTGAAATTAATCATCCTTAGTGTGCATGTTATAGTTTGTCTCGGCCTGATATTGATTATACTCCTTCAAAGGGGAAAGGGCGCTGATATGGGTGCCGTTTTTGGTGGCTCAAGTCAGACTGTCTTTGGAAGCAGCGGCGCAACATCATTTTTGCACAAAGTAACTACTCTCGCTGCAATAGTTTTCGTGCTGACATCCCTGAGTCTTTCAGTCTTTTTTGGAAAAAGGAGTGCCGTGTCAATTATGGAGGGGGCCTCAAAGGCGCCTGCCGCTCAAACAACCGAGGCTCCAGCGCCAGTGCCAGCGCCAACAGGGGGGGAGCAGAACAACCCTTAATCTTAAAGATATGCCGAAGTGGTGGAATTTGGTAGACACGCTATCTTGAGGGGGTAGTGACTTACGGTCGTGCGGGTTCAAGTCCCGCCTTCGGCACCAACACAGACGCAGATATGTTGAATGATTACGGGAGGTTAGTCTTAGCCGCTAATTTCCCTTTTTCTATTCAGGGCATATTGGGTCACTTTTTTCATCTACATCATCCATTTTGGGGATTTTGGCCGTCTGCATTTTTGGCAATCTCTCATGTGCTGTCAAGAGACAATGAGCAAAGAGAGATTTTTACAAATGATAAAGAATGGTTGAGCAAACCCGGGGTACAGCGGGTTCATCCATACATAATTGGATGAACCCGGAAGTGTTGTGAACGGTTACGAGGGACAACAAGGGAACTGGAAGGAAATAATCTACGCATATCGTGCAAAACTTTTGTTCGTCTTCAAGGCTTGGTAACAATTGCATAGTGAACTATACAACTGTTACCGCAACGAAGAAGACGGGCAAAAGGGCAAGCAGGATGTGTAGATTATTTTCTGTAAGTTCCCTAAGCGCTGAATTATTACACTTTTTTCAGTATCAGGGCGCTGACTTTTTTTGCATCGGCCCTTCCCCTGGTCCTCTTCATGATTTTACCTATTAAAAAGTTGACTGATTCCTTTTTTCCATCTTTTAATCGGGAAACAACACCGGGGTTCTCTTTCATAATTTCTTCAACCATCTTTTCGAGTATATCTGTTTCCTGGATTGGTTTTAATCCCTTTTCTTCTATAATGGAATCCGGTGTTCCGCCCGTTTCAAACATATCTTTAAAAACAAGCCTGCCGATTTTTTCGGTGATATTATTGCATGATATAAGGGTGATGAGTCTTGCAAAATCTTTTGGGGCAACAGGGAACTTTTTTATCGAAATAGAATTTTCGTTTAAGACCTTTATCAACTCGTTTGTTATCCAGCTTCCAAGTTTTTTCAGGTCTGTGCAGTACGGGACACAACTTTCAAAATAATCGGACAGATCTCTTTTACCTATAATGAGATGTGCATCTTCTTCCGAAATACCGAAGTCCTTGATAAAACGATTGAGCCTTATACCAGGCAATTCGGGCATATCATCTTTTATTTTTCGAACAAAATCCCTGTCAATATCAAGCTCGACCAAATCAGGGTCAGGGAAATATCTATAGTCCGGGGCATCCTCTTTGCTTCGCATTGGAACTGTAACCATCTTCACTTCATCAAAGAGTCTTGTCTCCTGAGATATTTCGCCGCCTGATTCAATAATCTCGGACTGCCTTTTGATTTCATATTTAAGGGCCTCAATTATGGACTTAAAGGAGGCCATATTTTTGATTTCTACTCGTTCATTAAAATCCGGGCTCTTTACCTGCCTTAAAGATATATTGACATCGCAACGGAACTGGCCCTGTTCAATAACACAGTCGCTGACGCCGATATGTTGCAATATCTGTCTTACTTTTCCGAGATAAGACCTTGCTTCCTGTAAAGAACGGATGGGATTTTTTGTGTGGTCTGCAACAATTTCTATTAAAGGAACTCCTGCCCGGTTATAATCAACAAGACTATATTCCGAAGCTTCAAAAGTCACTGCCGAATGTACCAGTTTTCCGGCATCTTCTTCGAGATGAATACGTTTAATCCCGACAATGTATGGCTTACCGTCATCACCCGGTATTTCAAGATATCCGTCTTCACACAGGGGGCATTCATATTGGGATATCTGGTATCCTTTCGGGAGATCCGGATAAAAGTAATTTTTCCTGGCAAATATCGATCTGCTGTTGATATTGCAGTTAAGAGCGAGTCCGGCCCTGATGCAACATTCCACTGCTTTCCTGTTTAAAACAGGGAGCGTGCCCGGGTGGCCTGTACAGACAGGACAGATATTTTCGTTTGGGGCAGCGTCATAACTTACCGGACAGCGGCAAAAGAGCTTTGTCTTTGTACTCAGCTCCGCATGTATTTCAAAGCATATAATGACATCAAAATCCATTTATTTTCGCTCTGCAATCTGCTGGTAGGCATGACCTGCACAAAACAGAGTTTCCTCATCAAAAGGTTTTCCTATAATCTGCAAACCTACAGGCAGACCGTCAATGGTTCCGCAATTTACACTCATTCCGGGCAGTCCGGAAAGATTTAATGAAACAGTATAGATATCAACGAGATACATCTTGATGGGATCATCGGATTTCTCTCCGATTTCAAAGGCGGTAGATGGGGAAGTCGGGGTTATAATACAATCGACATCCTGAAATGCCCTGTCAAAATCATCTTTTATCAGGGTCCTCGCCTTTTGCGCCTTTAAATAATAGGCATCATAATAACCTGCCGAAAGGACATAACAGCCCAGCATTATCCTTCTTTTTACTTCTTTGCCGAATCCCTCGCTTCTCGTGTATTCATACATTTCCTCAAGTCCGGACTGATCACGCTCAGCCCTGAGCCCATATTTAACACCGTCATATCTGGCAAGATTGCTGCTTGCCTCTGCCGTAGCTATGAGGTAGTAAGCGCCTACGGCAAATGGTGTCCGGGGAAGTGAAATCTCGATAATCTCCGCGCCATGGCTGCCCAAAAGATTGACGGCATCAATTACTTTCTCTTTTACTAAGGGATCAAGTCCTTCCACGAAATATTCCTTTGGCAGGCCAATCCTGAGCCCGTTAATATCGGAAGATAATGACCCTGAAAAATCGGGTTTCGGCACATTTATGGAGGTGGTGTCTCTTTTATCATACCCGGCAATCACATCCATGAGCATTGTACAATCTTCAACACTCCTGCCAATTGGGCCTATCTGGTCAAGTGAGGAGGCATAGGAAACAAGCCCATACCTCGATACCCTGCCATAGGTAGGTTTCATCCCTGTAACGCCGCAAAATGAAGCAGGTTGACGGATTGAACCCCCTGTATCGGAACCGATTGCAAGAACGGCCTCTCCTGACGCAACAGCACAGGCCGAACCACCGCTTGATCCCCCGGGAACCCTTTTTATATCACGGGGATTTCTTGTCGGGCCAAATGCGCTATTCTCTGTAGATGAACCCATGGCAAATTCATCCATGTTGGTCTTTCCGATCAACACAGCGCCCTTTTGCAGTATCTTTTTAACTACGGTGGCATCATAGGGAGGAATATAATGTTCAAGGATTTTAGATGCGCATGTCGTTCGGATCCCCTTTGTGCAAAGGTTGTCTTTGATGGCAACAGGTATGCCTGTCACAGGCGATATATCTCTGCCTTCTTTAAATTTTTTATCGGCTGCATCCGCCTGCTTAAGCGCAAACTCGGGGGTAACAGTCAAAAAGGCGTTAAGAGTTTTATCCTTATTCTCAATCCGTAGTAAGGCGGATTCGGTAATTTCTCTCGATGAAATTTCCCTTTTCCTGAGAAGCCTTGCAAGTTCGGCAGCTTGATAATCACATAGCTCCATTATTGATAACCTCGTAAAAAACCTCTATAAAAGGGCATCCTTCAAATTTATATGAAAGATGGCAGTTGCTCAATCAGCATGGGTAAAGATACCCGGACATTCTTACGGGTTTCCGCGTACACAGGAATGACGAAATGAGATAACCGCCTGTTATTCCCGCTAAAGCGGGAACGCGGTAGTGCAGTATTCAAAAGCGCTTATCCAGATTATTAAGCAAATACGAAAGATGCGGTAAAAGGCATCTCACCCTTCCAGTATCTTCGGAGCCTTAAAGTAATTTCCCTCTCTCGCAGGGGCGTTTGACAGGATAGCCTCGGCTACTGATTCCTTTTCCGGCTCATCATCACGCCAGACATTTTTTGATTCCAGGGCGTGGCTTGTGGGACTGACCTGTTCCGTGTCTAACTCTTTAACGATTTCCACATAGTTAATGATTGAAGTAAGACCTTGTGCGTATTCATTTATCTCGCTGTTATCAACTCTTAATCGTGCCAGTTTTGCCACATGCCTGACGTCATCTTTTGTTATTTTTATTGCCGTTCGGGTATCCGAAACCCCTTCTTTTTGCCGGGTAAGTATCTCATCATCCACGGAAGAAAAACCTGTGGGCGTGGTAATCCCAAGCTCTTCAAGCTGAGGTTCTTCGACTGATGAAGGTGCCCTGGTTAACGGGCAAACAGCGCTGCGGTTTTTTGGAAAGACAATGACTTCCCGGATCGATGAAACTTTCAGGATCATCGAAATGACCCTGTCGATACCAAGGGCAAGCCCCCCGTGAGGAGGTGTGCCGTATTCCAGCGCATTCAGAAAAAAACCGAACCTGGCATTCGCAGCCTTACTGCTTAATCCGAGGGCTTGAAACACCTTTTTCTGAATGTTCATATCATGTATGCGGATACTCCCTCCACCCAGCTCTTCGCCATTTATTACCAGGTCGTAGGCCCTTGAGTTGAGTTTTAACAGATCCTCAACATTATCGGGGTCAAATTCCGTCCTGTCCGGCATGGTAAAGGGGTGATGCTGAGAACTTATTCTCCCGTCTTTTAACTCAAACAGGGGAAAGTCCGTGACCCAGAGTGAAGAATATTTATTTTCTGGGATAAGTCCGAACCTTTCAGCAACATGAAGGCGGAGCAGTCCAAGGACTTTATTAACAAGGTCAGGAGAAAAATCCGCTATCATCATGATAACATCCCCCTCTTTTGCATCAAAAAGCTCAATTATCCTTGACAATTCAGCGCTGTTAAAAAACTGGACAATATTGGACTGGAGTTTTCCATCAATTACCTTCATCCAGGTCATGCCCTTTGCTCCTAACGATGGGACGATCCTCATTGCATATTCATTCTGGAGTACATTTTTGCTCAGTGCATCCGCCATTTTTTTAACACAAAATCCCTTGACCTTTCCTCCTTTTCCGATGATGTTTCGAAAAATTGAGTAGCCTGTATCCGTCAAAATATCAGTCGCATCTTTAAAGGCCATCCCGAATCGAAGATCCGGGCAGTCTGTACCGTAGAGATCCATTGCGTCTCCATAGGTCATCCTTTTGAATGGCCTTGACAGGTTGATTTCTCCAATGGCAAACAGCCTGACAATCAATTCTTCAATGAGTTCGCATATAAATTCCTCATCAATAAAAGATGCTTCCATATCCAATTGTGTGAATTCCGGCTGACGGTTCGGCCTTAAGTCTTCGTCACGAAAACACTTCACTATCTGAAAATATCTGTCAATTCCACCGATCATGAGAAGCTGTTTAAAAAGCTGCGGGGACTGGGGTAATGCGTAGAATTTTCCATGATGAAGGCGGCTCGGGACGAGAAAATCCCTGGCGCCCTCCGGAGTGCTTTTTGTGAGAAAAGGGGTTTCAATTTCGATAAAATCTTTGGCGTAAAAATAATCCCTGATCTCTTTGATTATGCGGAATCTCTTTATAAACAGGTCCTGGATTGAAGGGCGCCTGATATCAAGATAACGGTAGGCCAGCCTGAGATCTTCATCAACATGTTCAGGGTTCAGGTTTATATCTTCTCCAAAAACTATAGCTTTTTCCGAGATTTTGAACGGCAGATTCCTTGAGCTTGAAAAAATATCTATCTTTTTTGCAAGTATCTCGATATTACCTGTGCTCAAGTTTTGATTTTCAGCGCCTTTTTCCCTGAATGCAACTATCCCTCTTACCGCTACAACAAATTCTTCTCTGAGTGACAGTGCCTTTTCAAAACTCTCTTTATTTGTAACAGGGTTAAAAACTATCTGAATAATACCGCTCTTATCCCTGAGATGAATAAATAAAAGATTGCCATGGTTTCTTATTGCGTCAACCCAGCCCATGAGAAGGACGTTGCTACCTTGAGCGGCAGAGGTCAAAGATCCGGCATAAACTCTCTCTCTCCAGTTCATAAATATCCTGAGTTAATCAGATTAAAGGAATCCGTTCACAGAACGTTTCATGCCATGTCATTGCGAGCGGAGCGAAGCAATCTCATAATCGCTCATAAAAATTCAGGCATTTTTTATTCTCTTGCGACCAGGTTCCGGGAGCCTGTGAACATTTATAATTAAACTAACAGATGAGGAATATAAGGAAATCAGGTCAGTGTGTCAAGATTAAAGGAAAAGGTGAATTTTGAAAGCAGGTTACGGTTATAACAGACATCTGTCAAAAAAGGATTTTAAACATGATTTTTCGACACTTTTTTTGAACAGGTGACGAACCAACTTAAAGCGGTAATATTTTTCTAATGGGCAGCTACAGGCGTTGCCTTGCTGTGACGTAGCAGAGGCAGGTCCCCGTGCCTGTACTGCAATGATAGACCACTATGCAGTAATAATAGAATTTGCGCCCAAATTCTATTAGGTTATTTTTTACCGAGGCCTTGTCTCCTGTGGCGCCGGCCAGATATTTTCGGAGCATATCAGGCGGGTACATTTCCTGAATCCCATGTTCACAGGAAGATAGAAAAATGATCGGAAGCGTGGCTTTTTAAGAATTCTGTGCCATATGCTACGATATGAATAAATCCGTTTCCATGTATGTCGCATGCCGAAATGGAGTTGTCTTGGCGTTATATTCTTTGGAAAAAAGGTGACCGTTCCAAAGTCGTAATCGCGCCAGTTATGGCTGAAAATACGGTTCTGAGAATCCATTTGTTGATAAACTTTAGTGCCGGGAAGAGGGGTAAGAATCAGTGTAAAGGCGGTCTCAAGACGGTTTTCAATGACGAAATCAGCGATTTGGTCAAAAACCTTTGGCGTATCTTCATCAAACCCGACCATAAATGTCCCCATTACACCTATTTCACGATCATGGAGCGCTTTGATGCAGTCAGAATATTCATCTGTCCGATTGGGAAACTTGTGCATGTTATTTATAGTTACCCCGGAGAGGGTCTCAAATCCTATGTTCACTCCTATACAACCTGATTCCGCCATAAGGTCGAGCATTGATTCATCACGAGTAAGATTGAAGCTCGCATGACCGTACCATCTAATATCGCATTCTTTGAAAACCTCTAAAATAGCACGGGCGTGGACAGGTTCTGATACAAAATTAGAGTCCAAAACATACAGAAGACGTTTTTCCACAAAGTATGGGATGTCGGGATGCCAGTTTCGAGCAAGCCATTTTTTCCATTTTGCCTGAGGGGGTCTTGGGCCGAATATGTCCATAAGCTCCTGCTTTATAGCCTTTGGAGGACGTACCCTGAACCTGGAACCAAAAAAGTTCTGAACCGCGCAAAAGTGGCATCCTACAGGACAGCCACGGGTGGTCTCGATTATTTCGCCCGGGTGATAAAATTTTTTATCAAAAAGGTCCCGTCTCATAGTTGGGAGAGTTGCAAGCTCTACCTCAGGGCCGAAATACTTCTTTTTTAAAGAGCCTTTGGAAAAATCATCCAGGATGTTTTCCCATACAGCTTCGGCCTCGCAGATTATGACGGAATCCCCGTGTTCAAGTGCTTCATCGGGAAGTGCAGTAACATGCATACCCCCTAAAACAATCTTGACACCTTTCTTACACAGTCGATCTGCAATGAGGTATGCGCTTTGTATATGATGAGTTTGCCCGACGATCAGGGCCAGATCGCAAGGTTGGTTATAAGGAACAGGTTCATTAGCTGCATCAATTAGCCTGACATGAATGTTGTCGGGTGTCAGCGCCGCAATCATTGCAAGACTGATGGCCGGATATCCCAAAAGCGGCAGTTTAATGCCAAAGGCTTTGTTACGTTCCTTTGAATCCATCGCAGGAGCAATGAGAAATATGGAATGCAGGGGTTTGATTACATCGAATCGGCTTATTTCGGACATATTATCTCGTGTCCATCCAGAAAATCCTCATTTCCGGATGGACACTATCTCAATTTACAGATTAAATAACCGTTCACGATTGAACCCGTGAACGGTTAGTCTTTTAAATTCTTGAGACTAATTGATCCATTCATAAATTTCAATATCATTTTTATCGCCGCATTTTGAACATGTCATGCTGCATCCCCCCTGACATGTAATTTTTTCTATCTTCTTTTTTCTAATCCATTGATCCAGCATGCCTCGTATAGCTTCAGGTTCTGTGTCAAAATGGATGCAAATGTTATCAAGAGTTACTTTTTTCTGTTGAATAAGGTACTTTTTAACATCTGAAAGTATCATAAAGTGTAACCTTTCACGGGTTTGAAAGTTGAAGGTTCAGGGTTCAACCGTTCATGGTCAAGAACAAAAAAGGCATTGAAGACCAAAGTCTTTGTTATTAATGCTTATTTCCCAAGCAATTACCAATTTGGCTCCAAATTCCGTATCAGGCAACCACAAGGGATTGCCCCCACGAAAAATCCAATGCACGGTGAAAATAATCGTAGAGGCAGGGCTTGTGCCTGCCCGCAGGAAAATGGAACCTCAAAACCCGTGAGCGGTTACCTTAATTCATAATTCATAATTCATAATTCATAATTCAAAACAAGGCGCATTCTATACACCAAACAATGCTGGATACGGAAATAAACATGAATAATGATATAAACATTACGCCTCTGCCTGAATCGCAAAAGCAGGCTCTTTTTGAAATGAATTCAGTCCCATGTATCTCATGATAAAAAATGCCGCGCCGAAAATAACGAGTAATAAAACAGTCCAGGCAAGCGAAGAAGCCGGATGATGTCCTATTGTTCCAATTTGATAGAAAAGTGTCGATGCCATATAAGCAAGACCTGTTGTCCAGCCCCCGACAAAGAGCGTCCATTTTAGAGTGGTTTCGCGATAAACCGCAGCAATGGCGGCCACACATGGAAAATAGAGCAGGATAAAGAGAAGGTAGGCAAAAGCCCCGACCTTGCCGTCAAACAGGCTTGCCATGGTACCGAAGATCCCCTCGCTTACGCCCTGTTCTTCTGCTGCAACGTCCATGTCATTCACGTCGCCTACTGAGAGCCCCAGGGGATCCATCATTGTACCTGCAACGCCGGCCAGATTTTCAGGAATGGAGACAAAAGATTCTTTTATTCCGCTCCAGAAGTCAAAGGTATCTTCTTCTCCTTCTTCAACTGTGGTAACCTCAAGCTGAGTATACATTGAGTTCAGGGTTCCCACAACAGCCTCTTTCGCAAATATTCCTGTAAAAATTCCAACAGTAGCCGGCCAGTTATCCTCCTGAATTCCCATGGGGGTGAAAACCGGCGTGATCGATTTTCCGATATAGCTCAATACCGCATTGTCCGTATCATCATTTCCAAAAGTGCCGTCGATTCCCATGGAGTTCAGGAAACTTAAGACCACCACCACAGGGATAATTACCTTGCCTGCCCGGAAAATGAAGGCTTTTAACCGGTCCCAGGCCCTGATAAGCACACCCCTCACCGTGGGCATATGATAAGGAGGAAGTTCCATAATAAAGGGGCTGATATCTCCTTTAAGAAGTGTGTGCTTCAAAACAAGCCCTGTAAGTACCGCAAAACCTATCCCTGTCAGATAGAGACCGAATACCAGGTTCTGCCCGCCGGTGGGAAAAAAGGCCGCGGCGAAAAGGGCATACACGGGCAGGCGCGCGCCGCATGACATAAATGGATTCATCATAATGGTGAGTGTGCGATCACGCTGGTTTTCCAAAGTGCGGGTTGCCATAATAGCAGGCACGTTACAACCGAATCCGACAAGCATGGGGACGAAAGATTTACCCGGCAATCCGACAACTTTCATGAACCGGTCCATAACAAAGGCTGCCCGTGCCATGTAGCCGGAATCCTCCAGGAAAGAAAGGCAGAGAAACATGAATCCTATGGGAGGGATAAATGTGGCGATAGTCTGAATACCGCCGCCTAAACCTCCGGCCAGGATGGCATTCATCCAGTCAGGCACACCAACGGCTGCAAGCAGCTCCCCAAAGCCATCGACAAAAATGGTGCCGGTAAAGATATCAAAAAAGTCGATAAAAGCGCCTCCCACGTTAATAGTAAGCATGAACATCAGGTACATAACAACGAGAAAAATGGGTATCCCCAGGGCGCGATTCAGTACAATATGGTCAATCCTGTCGGATGCTGTTCTGTTTAGCAACGTACCTTTTTTAACGGTGTTCCTGATCAGGTCTTTGATCATTTCATAACGGCTGCCGGCAATCAGAATATCCATTTCTTCGCCAAACTTGTCCTCGACTTCCTTTCCCCGACGTTTAAGGATTTCATCCGCGGCGTTACCCACGAGTCCGGAGATAAGCGAATCGCCTTCAAGAAGCTTTAGCGCAGCCCAGTCCGAAGGCATCTTTTTCATATCGGCCTGATTGTTGATCAAAGGCGCCAGTTCATTTACAGTTTCCCTGATTTCAACAGGATAGCTCACTCCGACGCCTGAAATGTCTTTTTCAGCGGCTGCAACATTTATCATTGATTTAAGGTCTTCAATTCCTTGATTTTTAGAGGCAGTAACAGGCACAATCGGACATTCAAGGTTTTTTGCGAGTTCTTGAATATTGATGTTGATTTTTTTGTTCTTTGCAATATCCATCATATTGAGCGCCATGACGATCGGTATCTTCATTTCAAAGAGCTGAAGACTTAGATAAAGATTCCTTTCAAGATTGGATGCATCGAGGATGTTAACAATGAGGTCCGGCTCACCGGAAATGATATAATCCCTCGCCACCTCTTCATCGAGAGATGCAGCAGAGAGGGAATAGATGCCTGGAAGGTCAATCACTTCAATCTCTTTCCCGTCATGAGTATACTCACCGGACTTGCGTTCTACCGTAACACCCGGCCAGTTTCCCACATGCTGCTTTGCTCCCGTAAGGGCATTAAACAGTGTGGTCTTGCCGCAATTAGGGTTACCCACGACCCCTATTATAAAATCTTTCATTTTTATCCCTCCTTTTTCACCATAATTGCTGCTGCCTCATCTTTTCTCAGACTCAAGGAAAATCCCCGTACATTTATTTCAACAGGATCGCCGAGAGGCGCCGTACGTTTCACGGTAAATTCCGTGCCGCGGGTAAGACCCATGGCAAGCAGCTTTTGCCTGTAGGCCGTTGCCCCCTTTACAAATCCGTTTACCGTGCCTTTTTCTCCTATACTCAAATCTCCCAGGCTTTTTGTTTCCATCTTTTTCCTCCGCGTATAATCACAATAATGATGTTATGGTATCCAATATTTATCTGAGTAACTTCCAATATTAGGTATAATTAATCAGGTTATAGCATTATTATGTAATTAGATATGCGAAACAAATATATTAGTCAAGAAAAAAATCCGGATTTCAAAATAAAAGCCCGTCTTTAAAAAGGTCTAAACAGTGATTTTTAAATGAATCAGATCTTTTCAAAAATCAATATCTATTGTAAAATTGTATACCAGGTTGACAGACCTGATACGATCTACAAGCGGCCGGCGGATATATTTGTGGCAACATTTATAGTCTCTCCGGCAATGAACATTTTTAAAGGAGAATTGTTCAGGGAAAACAAACGACTAATATTTCATAACGAAGAGATTTCCTTTGATGTCGGGCACATACCCTCTTTTCCTGAAAATTCCGAAGTGCATGCAGATATTCGCCCTGAGGATATCAATATTGGCCGGGATTCAGATAATATCATTTATGCCGAGGTCGAAATGGTCAGTGATTTGGGGGCGCACAAGTATATCCATTGCCGGCTCGGTAAAACCGGTATTACGGTCAGAGCTTCAAAAGACGCCAATTTTCCCCCTGGCGAAGTTATGCCGCTTATAATCGATCCCTTAAGACTTCATCTTTTTTACAAAGAGCAGGAT
This sequence comes from Deltaproteobacteria bacterium, assembly GCA_021163285.1. GTDB lineage: Bacteria > Desulfobacterota > DSM-4660 > Desulfatiglandales > Desulfatiglandaceae > JAGGXA01. The sequence continues at coordinate 12,322 of JAGGXA010000028.1, forward strand.
TTAGATGGAAGGCAAACGTTCATCAGCGCCCATCTGCACACGCTCAGAGCAAGCGGCATGGTTTAACTCTGAGGAACGAGGACAAATTAACTTCCCCAACTATGCATCACAGCTTCAGGCCATCCTTGCCCGATCTGAAAATACAAAAATCTTGAAATAGTCCACTATTCCTGCAACTTTTGTGCTTTTAGATCGAACAAACCTGATCTGAATCCGTGCGCCTTGCCCGGGGATGTTATTTTGTCCTCGTCCCTAAGGAATTACGAATTTTCAGAAATCTCTTCAGCCTGGTCTCAAGATCCGCCTCCCAGCCGCCTTGATATACGATTAAAGAAGAGATCTCACTTGCCAGAATCGCACACTTAATTTTTTCCGGCAGCTTTTTTACACGACCCCTGTACTTCCTGCTTTTCATTATAAGGGGCGGAAGGTGATTTAAGAGAGTATCAAGGAAGACAGGCTGATCTAATAATTCTTGCCGCTCCTTAAAAAAATTAAACAGATTTGCGTAATGTTCATTAATTTCCATGCTGATGGATCTGCTTATTTCCGTATAAAGCCGAGCTCCCCCATTCTCCCTATATCGCCTGAAGATCAGATTCGCTTCATCTTCGACCCTCTTTTCAAGGATATTGAGCACATCTTGAACATAAGCCTCTTTTTGATCAAGGAATTCCTTTTCCGTCATAAGCAGGTTGGCGATAATCTCATATGAAGAGGAAATCACACCGCATTTGTTGGCTGATGCGTCCCTGAGGATTACCACCCCTTTTTTCTGGAGTTTTTCACGGGCAAAAGGGGTGATAAATGAATTGGCGCCTTCCGAAATAACTCTCGCAGTCGGAGTTCCATCCCCGCTCAACAAGTTTTGCCAGTTATTTTTATCTATGGTCTCAGGTCTGCCTCCGCAGGGAAGGAAAAGATCCGCTGAAACCGAAAATATAAGGTCGTCAAATTCCCTGTAAAACTCATCTTCCGTTATCCATTCTTCTTTCAGTTCAGTGCTTGTCCGGCTGATCTTTCTGTAAAGTTCCCGCAGGCCGTCACGCCTTCGTTCCTTTCTGAAAAGTATGAATCCTCCCGGATGAAGGGCCTCGGGATCGAAATCAACTACATCATGTTTCAGGATCAGTTCCGATAGAGCGTTCCTGTCAGTTCCTTCAGGGTCATACAGCGCCCCCGTTCCTGCCACAATACTCAGGATTTTTGCGCGAGGAGAACGCTCCAGCAACAGACGCAGGCAATTCCCGGCTACGTCCCCGTTGGTTCCGCCCGTGATCTTTACGGTAAATGAGTCCTGATCCGTTTGAATACCGAGTTCTTTCATGGCGATCTCCGCAAACTTGATCACTCCCCTTGAGGTAACTCCATACTCCTTGTGATTGATGCCTGCCCGTTTGCTCGACATGATACCGATGCCCAGGATATACCCTCGTTTTACAGACTGCTTTGCAATATACTCGATCATATCGTCATGCATGTTTTCGTCCGGCCCCAGTTCAATTGCCTCATCATCACCGTAATAATCCACAACATTACGGTTTTTTGCGGTACCGTTTTTTGTTACGAAGATATCGAGAAAGGAATTGTTGATGCCGAACTGGACCTTGTTCAGCCTCTGCCGAACCGAGGCAGGCGAATCGCAGCCTCCAGCGTCAACAACAACGGTCAGTTTGGAACCGCCTTCATAAATATCCTTGTTTTTGAGGTGCTGAGTATGCGCGAGGACAAAGACTTCCCGAAAGAGTGTATTTATGTTTGTGGTATATTCATCATGAGTGGTGCAGATAACAGTGCGCCATCCGCCTCTTGCTATATCCGAAAATCCTATATGGTAACCGACACTGTAACGGCTGAAGAAAAAAGTAACCCGGAAAGGAGTTCCCGGCGGAAGATCGGAGGTAAATTCTTCGCCTATTTCCTCAAGATAGCAAGGGTCCAGACGAAAGGCGAGTGCATGCTTTTCAGGTACAAAAAAATTGGTTTTCAGTGTATGGCGAATCATTAAAAGAGAAGTGCGAAAAATTGTTTTACGAATTTCATCGAGGTATTTATGGCCTGTATTATAACCTTGAATGGCCTTGAGAATATTCTTTTCAGATTCGTTATATGCGTTATCCCGATCTTTAATATCCGGGTCAAATTTTTGTCTGAAAGTATTGATTAGTCTTAAGGTCATATCCGGATCGGAATAAAAAGCGCTCTTGATCATGTCCAGGGCAAACCTGTCAGGCTCGTTGTGTGCAAGGCCGGTGTGGCAAAAGGCTATAAACGCATTGCTCAGGGATGCCTCTTCCCCGGTCATAATACGATTTGCCACAAAATTGACATAAGTGGTTCTCGAAGTAGACAGGATCTGTGTGTTGTATAATTCCTTCTTGAGTTTGAGGAATAAGTCCGAACCCGTATCCAATACATCCGTTCCGTGGGGCAAGACGTAAAATATCCCTAAAAAGTATGGGTGGACTCCTGTGCTGATATTGAGGTTGTAAGAACTCCTGACCCCAATATTCAGCCGCTGGAAAACTTCGCTTACCTGGGTCATAAATCCTTTCTGAGGAGGATTGCCCACGGAGAAGAAAAGGCGTATTGATTCACTGTGACGCGATAAACTCACAGGCCTTTCCACATCGACAAATAGCCCATCATGTTTTATCCCCTGCTGAAAGACCCACATAAGCCTTGCAATCCAGTCGAGAGGTGAAATACGCACGTATTTTTCATTATTATGCCAGATAAGACCGAGTATCCTGTCAAATTCCCTGAAGTCGAAAGATGGGTACAGGGTCTTCATAAAAGACGTGATCCTGGTTTTTATCCTTCCGGGTATTACAGCCTTTTTTGCTCCGGCAATCTCTTCATGGCTTTTTCGCTCAAACTCATACTTCTGAATTTCAAGATCCCTGTCTGAGCCGGGTATTGGTGAATACGAGTGAATCAGCTCTGCATAGGAAATATCCTGCTCTTTTAATTCATTAAGGGTTTCATAGAGGGAGCCGGGAATATCCTGGCGCGCTACAATGTACTTTTTTTCCTGATCCGCAAGTATGACCTTATGTTGATTGGGCACGTCATGAAGATACATTGCCAGGCTGGTGATTGCAGAGGGTTCCTCTTTCATGGTAATAAAAAAAGATGGGTGCAGATTGGCATATAACCAGTCCAGATTTTTCCCGGCCTTGCGGCATTGAACGTCAAAAGATTCCATGATCTGCCTGTAAAAACCGTCATGCTCTGTTTCCTGTTTATGACGAGCCTCTTTTTCCGTGTCTTTGGGATGAATTTTAGTGGTGTTAACCATTTTTTGATCTCTCCTGTGATAAAATCTGATCAGCGCCCGAACGGTAAGCTGAAATTGCTGTATTTCCGGTAGTTTAAGAATGTTTTCCAAATCGAAGTTTTTGAGCCATTAGGGAACTGGAAGGAAATAATCTGCGCGATATGCGTAGATTATTTCCTGTAAGGGACTTTACTGAAAATATTCTACCCTCTGTAAATAAAATTCATCTGTCAACATTTCGACCTGTAGAGACGATGCATGCATCGTCTCTGTCCCGGTGGCAATAAACCCGATGGAACGTTCAAAAATGGCAAAGGCGTAAGGGATTCCCTTACAAAAAAAGAGATGAAATCCTATGAGAGCAAAATTTAACGTTCAAAGTCACTGCCTAAATGGGATGTTCTCAATATTGACTCTGACCGAATTTTTCATTATATACCAAATTCAAGGCTTGACAACAACTTCATTTCCCGTAAATTTGTACCCTTGGTGAATGGCTGCCTGTTTTCTGATTTCAACGTTACGTGAACCGTGGCCGGGGAATTGGTTCGAGATGAGATAGCCAAAGGCTTGTTGTGCCTGTCCAATAAATCATTGTGTAATGGTCGAACGACTTGAATAATAAGGCTTTATACCTTAATCTGTTTAATTTATAATTTCCGGGGTCTGTTTGTAATGAAAAATGACGCCGGATTATTGCTCAACAATATCAGTGTGGTCTGTTCTGATGTCATGCAGGTGCTTAAAGGTGTGTCACTTTTCATCAAAAAAGGTGATATTGTCTCTCTCCCGGGCAGTAATGGCGCAGGTAAAACCACGACATTTAAGGCAATATCAGGCCTGCTCAAGCCTGAAAACGGCAGGGTTGCCGAGGGAAGCATTGAATATGACGGGAGGCCTGTCCAAAATTCAGCCGCTGAAGAGATTCCCCGCATGGGGATTATTCAGGCACTGGAAGGCAGGCAGGAGTTCAAATATCCTGCTATCGAAGAAAATTTAAGGGCAGGAACAGCTACCCGATGGGGCAAACCATACCGCAAAGACCTTGACATGGTTTACGATTATTTCCCGGCCCTGCTCAGACGAAAAAAAGCGCTTGCCGGTTATTGCAGCGGCGGGGAACTTCAGATGCTCGCAATAGGGAGGGTACTTATGGCTCATCCCGCGCTTTTGATGCCGGATGAGCTCCCTCTCGGTCTTGCTCCGTTTCTGGTAAAAGAGATATTTCAGATATTAAAAAGAATAAACCATGAGCATGGAACCACACTCATGATCGTTGAGCAAAACGCCAATATATCCCTCCAGATTGCCCATTATGGGTATGTGATGGAAAACGGCAAAATTGTTATGGAGAGTGATGCGGAAGGACTGTTTGCAAACCCGGATGTAAAGGAGTTTTATCTCGGGACTTCTGCTTCAGGGGCGCTCAAATCCTGTAAAAACATAAAATCTTATAAACGCCGCAAACGCTGGTATTAGGGGCGAGTACGAAATAACATCCCCGGGCAGGCGCACGGATTTAGGGAAGTTAATTTGTCCTCGTTCCTTAGCCGGCATCTCAACAGGAAAAAATGGACTCAGCAGATATATTCCGGCATGAAGATTCCTTTCATTTTATCAAACCTGATGATTTTGATTCTCTTGGAATTGATCCAGCGGATATCCCTGTTGGGACATTTCCTTCTCTAAAGCATCCATCCATGCTTCCAAGCAGGTTCGGCGGAAATGCCTATGGATTAGGCATGTTCGAACTCTATGACCGTTTAGGGCCTAACGACACTTCACTCCTCCAGTCCATCTCCTTTGATAATCCTGATGATCTAAGAAAAAACCATGGAACGCTCAATGAAATATTCAAAAAAATGAGCTTATTAATCAGGGTGTCAACCCTTGGAAAACCTTATTATCTGATCCCCGCCCACCTGGTATCCAACTCCATCACCCATATTAAATCCAAAGTCGACGAAATCACGAAAATCATAACTTTTCACCGAAAAAAATATTACAAAGAGTATAGCAATATCGGCCTGGTGATGCAGCAGGATGATCTGATCCTCCATGAAATATCGTTCCGGTTCAGAGAACACCGGTTTGTGGTAATAGATTCTATTGAAAAATCCCGGACCATAACGCAGAGCCTGGACATGGTTATCCTGACAAAGGACATTTTTGAAATAATTCTCATGGAAAAGATCAGTACCATTTCTCAGGAGATGGTAACGAAGAAGCGCCTGTATCAGTATTCAGTTTATCTCCTCTGGAAGATCTTCCGGATGTTAAAGCCTGATGGTGAGGTTTTTGTCATTTCTAACTGCTATACTCCTAAAACGAATCAAATCACCAAAGTTACCTTCAAGACGATTCAGGAAGAAAAAAATTTTCTTTTATTCACCCATATTTTCAAGACCAGAAAGAGGTACAAATTAAAAGACCGTTCTGCCAAAATCAATGTTTTCGACTTCCAGAAATATTTGAGCGGGGTTTATGTTGAACAGGAGGTTATTGATGAACTCCTCGGGGGGAAAGATTTGGATGATATGACCCTCAAACAGTTAAACAACCTGCCCTATATCAATTTTCAACTTACCGACTGGTCGCTCCTGAGTGATCAGGAAAGAACCTGGTCAAATCTTTTTTCCATTTATCTCGACAAGATATTCTTGAAACCCCTCGTGCCCAGGGCAGTAAAAGAGGACTGGAGGAAGAGGTTCTCATGTGCTGATTATACCCCTGAATACATGAAGATATACCTCGGACAGAAAAAACCTCTGAAGATCACTCTGGCCAAGATAATGAATGACGTAGATAAATCAGGACTGGCCGGTTGCCCTATTGCCCTTTTGGCTGATTACAGGGATTCTTTTGAGTATGTGATAAAGACACTACGGGTAATAGAAGGGCTGAAAAAAGGGGCTTATCATGACTTGCCTCAACTTTATCTTGATCGCCTTAGACAGCCCCTGGAAAACAAGAGTAAAAGGTTCTCCTCACTCGAAGATGTTATCAAACTCACAGGCAAGATCCGCAGGCTGGAAAAAATAAGTTCATATCTTAACCCGGATAATATTGAAAGTCCGCTTACAAAGGTCATTAAGAATTTGGAGTTCCTGACATTTTTTGGATTCAGCCATAATGAGTTAAAGGAAATTGTCTATATTATCATGGGCCACTCAACTCTTGAACGCATTATCTCCGGAAAAATAAATGAAATGGCGTTAAAACCTCTTTCAGACCTGGCCCGGAATTACAGTCCGGAGAAGGCAATTAATCTCCTCCGTTATTGCCTCCTGATGACCACGGCCGAAACCGAAGCATCGAGGTCTGCCGAACTGACCCCGGGACAGCTTGCCGAACTCTTTGATCTCTACGCATTAATCATCAGGGTCATAACCAATAGAGAACTCGATTGGGACAGTATCCTGGACGAAAAGATATCCGCCATGGGGGGGATACACAATAAGATAATTCGAAAGATTCTCATGATGATGAATTACCATGAATTCCTTGATACCTGGCCTGATCTGGAGCAAAAGGGCGAGATGGAAAAAGAAGCATTAGCCGACTATAATGAGCAGCAACTGTTTAGAATAGAAAATGTCATAAAACTTGTTAAAACTATTGACCGGTTTGAAGAGATATATCTAAAGTCAGACCCTCTGCAAATTTCTGTTTTTTACAGGAAGCTCCTTAAAATAGAATTTCACGGGACAGGGCGCTTATTTGAAAGGATGGACAGCCGGCATGTTGTTATTCTTCTCTGGATGGCGGTAAACCTGGCGCAAGGCGGCGCAATTAATTTTAATCCCATTCTCTCCGATATAGAGGCAGGCCAGATTGATGAGTATATGAAAAAAATCGAACATGAGGCGCTGGCAATCAATACGGATTACCTTTATCTCGATTTTCTCAGGCAGTTCCAGGGGCAGCTCTACAGGCACGGAAAGTCATTTATCATTGGAACGGGCTTCCAGTTCAGAACTTCCTCTTTTAATCAGGCGCTGGAACTTACCTATATGGATATGGACAAGAATATTGATCTGTTAGATGTCTTGTCAAAAAAACTGGCAGGTTGCTTTATTTCCGAGATCAATACTGAAGACCTTAAAAAAGTGGAATCCCTTTTTTCTAATCTGGAAAGCTTTTATCAGGGCCATCTCAGGCTTCTTAGGCATACGGATTCCCGTATAAAATTACCGGCAAGACAGAAACTGTGGTTTATAAAAATTAAGGATTTAAGAGAATTTTTAAGGTCAAATTTGCTGAACGTAATTTTCCGGCCTGAAGACGTGTATACTGATCTTGACCTGCTATTCCGACACACTCCGGCCATTCTGAATTTCATACTCCCTGAATTTACAGCTCTTCGGAATATCGACCTTTCCTTTCATCTCTATATGAAACTGCCTGTTACCCATTACATCATGGCATCCGTCAGGAAGCTGCAGGCATTGATCAGGCGCAATAAGGAGAATTTTCAAGATGCACAATACCTGCATAGACTGGCTCAGAAAGAATTCGGACCTATGGCAACGGGCATTGTCGGTGTAAGTGAATCACAGATAAATGAGCTGGAAAATATCGTTGAATCCTTGCGCGGGGATCGCTCCTTGTTTGACGCACTTATCAAGGCCTTTATCTTCCAGGATATTGGAAGGGTCCCATCGTTCAGGGAAAAATATAAGGACGATATTAACCCTGCCGACTTTGCCCAGGCCGGCGCGATTTTTCTTGAAAAGGAAAAGATCGCAGAGAATTATCAGCTTGATAAAAGGGGGAAGACCTGTTTGAGCTTTTTTGTCATGCACCATAGTCTCCTTCACCACATCGTCCGTGGTGAAATATCATTTTTTGCCATAAAGGATATCCTCGATCCGAGGGATAAAAAACTCTTTGATGCTTTCTTTCTCTTTTCCCTGATAATGCTCTCCGCTATCAGGGAGGATCTGATCCTTGAAGACCTGGCGGACAGGCTTTTCAGGATAAGAAAAATGTGCCACAAGATCATTAACAAAGATGTGGACTTTGAAGAGCAGATGAACAAAGTTTTTATTCTTAGAGGGGAACTCTTTTATGCACTTGAAGAATATGAAAAAAAAGGGCTTCCGAGAGGGGATGCGGCATTGGATCTGCTGAAGGGTATGGACTGGGAAAAACCGGAAAAATTAAAACTTGTCCGGGCAGGTAAAATGATATTTGCCATGGAACGTTTTTTCAGAATGCTCGGCATCAGGTATGTGGAATTTTACGATCTTGTCTGCTACAAATTAAAGGTATCCATGAAAACTATCTATAACAAGAGGAAATTTGCCGGCATCGGATACTCCACCTTTGAAAGAGAACTCTTTGAGACCTATAGCACTTATATGACTTTTCAAGTCCTGCCGGAAACCATAAGACACTTTATTCTCGATTATCTCCTGAATGATAAAATACGTTTTTTCTGGTATGAAAAGGTCAGCATGTATCTAAGCAATGAAAATCGAATAAAACTCCTCTTGTTAGGGATAATGGGGGCGGAAAAGATCAGGTCAACTAACGCTCCGGTTTGTATCGCTTTTTTTAGAATAAGCGAACAGATCGAGAAACGACATGAGGTCGTTAACGATTATTTGAGCAGTCTGTCCTTTGAGAAGATCCGAGGGAGTAAATCTCATCTGAATCACTTTTTCAAGGCCTCTGCAGGGATCTTGTTCAAGCAGACAGGTTTTCCGAATTTCCTTTCAATCGACTTCCGGTATCATATTGATATCTCCAGACAAATAAAACATATGGGACGTATTGATAATGTTGAACAACTAAAAAGATATTACTATCAGAAGCTGCGTTCATTAAGAAAAGAGATTTTTCAAACGGATGATTATGAAGTTCAGCTTGAAAGGGCATTTGAAAAGAGGCTTGTTGAAATTACGGACATGATATTAAACCGGACAAAAAAGGAGATGGACCTTATAAGTGATTTTGAAAACCTCCATAAATTAGTCGAAGACCTTCTCGAAAGATCATGGGACATAGGGCTTTCCGATGATCAAAGGCACAGGTTAAACGACCTTTATGAATTAAGGAAGGACAGGTTAAAGAGGGAGAAACTCACCGAAATTAATGATAACCTGAAAACATTTCATAATGTAAATGGATTAAAAAAATACTGGGATTCCATTAAATGGGATTTACAAAAAAACCGCAGATTTTTTGGAAAAGAATTTGAAACCCTTATTGCAAGAAAATTTGATAAGGTTAAAAAGGAAATAGAAGATGTTGTTCTGTATGGGTAGGGGGCAGCCGTTCCTCAAGATCAAATTTATCCTGTTCCTTCGACATTCATAATTCCCTGTTCGATATTCGACATGCAAAAAATGCTCTTCACTCTTTTTTAATTACTTTTTTGTATTGCGCTCATCCAATCTACAAACTTTTTCCTTCGCTCCCGGGTTATGTCGCCGTTCGTCGTTCCCGGGCAGAGCCCGGGAACGAAAAAAATAACCTTACAGATATACAGACTTTAAAGCAAAGGGCGCGGCAACGAGGGAAAAGGCGGTCAAAGACCTTTGACCGCCCGTAATTCCTCAAAACGCACCGCCTAAGGCATTGCCTTGAGCACCGCCTTTCCTGCGTTGACCCTGCCGTGCCCGGTGCTATTATCCCTTCCCGGAGCTCCAATATCGTCACAGGAATTATAAAGCTTCTTTTTCACCTTCTTCTGTGTAAGGTCGGGATTTACGGACAGCATCAATGCAACTACGCCCGCTGCAAGGGGGCAGGCGCTTGATGTCCCGTTAAAACTCAGAGTATAGTCGCCCTCTTCATAACCATCTTCACCGCTTATATCGGTAGTCGGGATCTGGACTCCCGGGGCTGCAACGTCGAGCTGACTGCCCTTGTTGCTTCCCCACCAGAACTCGCCGTCACAGCTTTTGGGGCTCTTGCGCTGATCACACGGGCTTAAAGCGCCAACGGCTATGACCTCCTTGAGCTTTGCAGGATATGATACCTTTCCATTATTGTTTCCGCTTGCAAAAAGGACAACGCATCCAAGTCCGTCCCTTCCATCATTTTTTGCATTCCTGATTGCATTTTTAATCGTATCTGAGGGAGATCCTCCGCCCCAGCTATTGCTGAGTACATCGGCCCCGTGCTCCCATGCCCATGTAATTCCATCTGCTGTCCAGGCGTCAGAGGTCACCCACCCCCCCCAGGAATCGCCGTATGCGATCCTGACAGGCATGATCCTGACTCCGGGCGCAACCCCCGTGATCCCGATGCCGTTGCCTGCCACTGCTGCAATTATTCCGGCGCAGCATGTTCCGTGCGCGTCGTCACTGTCGGGTTCCTGTCCTCCTTGGGTGTCTCCTGTTGGCTGGTCGGTTGCGTCATAACCTGCAACGAGGTTGGCTGAAAGATCAGGATGAACAAGATCGACACCCTCATCAATTACCGCAACGATTATGTCGGAATCGCCGGTTGTGGTTTCCCAGGCCTCCGGCGCATCGACGTCGGCATTTTCCCTGCCGCCGTTCTGCCCGATATTATTTAATGACCACTGCCTGCAGGATAGAGGATCGCCTGATATATCGACAAGACTGTCTGTGAACTTGTTGATTATTACGTCATCCACATAAGCGCCCTTTGCGCCGGTTGAGGAATCGCTTTCAAACAAAAGAGCAAACCAGACTTGGGATGCGCCTGAAAGGTCTCCAAGAGACGGCACATCAGCAAGGTTATCCTTGGTATTCATCCAGTGGTAATAATCGGCCCAGTAACCGCTATAGCCATAGCCGTAAAAGTTTGAGCCGTCAGTGGATACCAGATACCATAACGAATCATAATAGGTCTCGGTCTTAATCCAGTTCTTGAAAGTTATTTCGGCATAATGTGCATCCGCGAGGGAAAACGGGCCGTAAATCATCCATGCATCCATGTCATCCGGATAATCCTTCCCTGGCTTGACTCCATCGTCCCCGCCTTTTGCGCACCATACGCTCTTTGAAGGGCTTTTGTATTTCTTGCCTGTCTTGCCCCAATATGCCTCACCGCTGCCAGTATTAGCATCAAAGACATCCCAGTTCTCTCCTGGAAATGCTCCTCCGAATTTATCCTTGAAAATTGTTTTCAACTGTTTTTTGCCCGCCTTCATCGGAGATGGTCCGGATGCGTCAGCGAAATTATCGGGGCCGGTCTTTAAAGAAAGAGGCCTGTCCAACACCTTATGAACGGGCTTTGGTCCTTCCGGCCTAATCTTGAGACTGCGGAAGAAGTCAGGATGCGCATACTCGGTTTCATCCAATAAATAATACTTGTTTGAAACGGCTATGGCATCCTCTCCACGTTTGACCTTGAGCTCTAAAAGGTAGCTTCCATCAAGAAGCATCCTCTTTATAACGGCGCCATTTGCCTTGTTTATTGCATTTATGTCATCCTTGCTTATGCAGGGAAGGAATCTGACGATTATTTCATTTGTAGGAGCAAGCCTGGCCCCGGGTTTGCCGTAAACCTGCGAGACATAAAGGACGTCGGATGAAGTCTCAAGCGCGCTTCTTGCGCCGGCATCCGCGACCTTCTGAATAACCCTGTTGTTTTTGAGAACAAAAACATCCTCTCCGTCCGCCTTGATGTCCGGTGGAAGCGCTCTGTATTTAATCAGCAAAAAATCATCGTCAGGCTGAAGCATAATTTTATGTCCGTCGGAATAATAAAATACATCGCCGTCAAACGCAGCGGCAGGCAATGCAATCATGGTCAGGAGCATTGCCAGGAATAAAATTTTTTTCATTTTCAATTTCCTCCTCTTTTAAATTATTGATGATTTGCCTGGGAGGCTGTCCGGAAATGCCCTTTCCCACAAACTCTGCGTTACGCGAAAAAAATTATCCTGGAAGGTAAGCAAGCTTGCGAGACTCCGATATCAACTATATGCCTGCGGTAATTTTTTTCACAAGCCTTGATTTTGGAAAAATTTTGGAAAAAATTGCTATTTCCGGACAGCCTCCGAGGATAAAACTTATCGTGAATCGTAAACATGTTTTATAATCAGATTCATACCGAAATGTCAACATGAAAAAGAGGGAAAAGGCGCGTGTTTATGTATAAAGCGCATAGCTCTTTTCTGTCGAGGCTTTGCCTCAAACCGACAACCGAAAAAACAAATTACGGCTGCCCCTCGACTTTTATAACGTTTGAGCATATGCTGAATACATGAATCAAATTAATGATAACAACCTGTCAGGCCGGTCACATATCAGTCTGCCTCTCTTAACAGGGGATGACCGGCGCATTAATGGTAAAGATGAGCCCTGCCGGATATGCCTGAGGATTGCAGTTGATGTCCCGGTAAAGGGCGCCTTTTCTTACCTCGCTCCGGAAAAAGAGGCTTCCATATTCCAGGTGGGGTGCATGGTCAAAGTGCCTTTTAAAAACCAGAAGGTCACAGGCTATGTCCTTGAAAAAATCCCCCTGGATAATAAACTGGATTTAAAAGAAATATCATCACTGGTCTATCCGGAACCTCTGTTCCATGAACAGATGGTGCCCTTTTTTGAATGGATAGCCCGTTATTATGTCTATCCTGTCGGTCAGGTTATTAAGTGGGTATTGCCTGGCGGCATGAATATGAATTCCTGTAAGACAGCCTCTTTAACGGATTTGGGAATGAGTATCTTAAAAACTCTGACTCCAGGATCTGAAGAACAGGAGATCCTCAAATGGGTAAAAGACAACCCGGGAAAAAGGACTCCATGGCCGATCCGGAGACTTGTTTCCTTCAAGAAGAAGGGGTGGCTGATTATTTCGGAGCGGACAGGAAAAAGAAGGATGGGACCTCTTGAGCGTAAGTTTGTGAAGATTAATGATCCAGACCTTCTTGATGCCATCCTTGCTCAAAAGCCGGACACATTAAAGGCAAATGATGAGCTGGAATTTCTGAAAACGGTTTCCGTATCCGGCGACATGCTTTTAAAAGATCTTACTTCAAGATTTAAGACCGGTTCTTACCTTGTGAACAAATGGAGAAAAAAAGGGGTGCTTAAGACATACACACGAGTTGTTTACAGAAATCCGGCAGGAAATATCATATTCCCGTCTAAAATCCCGGAAAAGCTTTATAAACAGCAGATAAGGGCGCTTGATTATATTAATGCTGCTATTGACAGGGGTATTTTCTCTTCCTGTCTTCTCTTCGGAGTGACCGGGAGCGGAAAAACGGAGGTATATTGCAGGGCCGCAGAACATGCAGTCAGGCGGGGAAGGCAGGTAATACTGATGGTCCCTGAAATAGCCCTTGCCAACTATATGGAAGGTCTTGTCAGGTCCAGGGTCGGAAGCAGAACGGCTATCTATCACAGCGGGCTCGGCAGGGGCGAGAGATACGATGAATGGATGCGGATGGTGAGGGGGGAAGTGGATATTGTTATAGGCGCCCGCTCAGCCCTGTTTGCGCCTCTTCCGAGGCTGGGACTGATCATCGTGGATGAAGAGCATGACCCGGCCTATAAAGAGGAGGGTGGAATCAGATACCAGGCAAGGGATGCGGCGGTTGTAAGGGCGAAGATTGAGAAGGCCGTTGTCGTACATGGTTCAGGCACTCCTTCGGTTCAATCTTATGAAAACTGTTTAAGCGGAAGATATCACCTGCTTTCGATGCCGGAAAGGGTAGAAAAACGACCTCCGCCTGAAGTGGAGATCGTGGATATGAGGACATTAAAAGACACCCCGCAAAAAAAAGAGATGCTGAGTCCCAGGCTCAAGGAGGCCATTAGCCAAAACCTGACGGCCGGGAATCAGACGATTCTCTTCCTGAACCGGAGGGGTTTTCACCGTTTATTCCTTTGCAGGTCATGTGGCGAGTCGATACGCTGCCCCAACTGCGATGTAGCGCTTGTATATCATCTTAAGGAAGATCGTTTATCCTGTCACTACTGCGGATTTCATTCCGGCACACAGTTGAAATGCTCATCATGCGGGCGTAAAGGTCTTAAGGCGTATGGTTTCGGCACGGAAAAACTGGAGCAGGAGATCAAAGGGCTTTTCCCTGAAGCCCGTATCTCAAGGTTAGATACGGATACCACACAAAAAAAAGGCCGCACCATACAAATACTCAAACAGTTCAGTGATCATGAGACGGATATTCTTGTGGGCACTCAGATGCTCACAAAGGGATATGATTTCCCAATGGTTACGCTGGTCGGAGTTATCGCCGCGGATCTTTCACTTTCATTTCCGGATTTCAGGGCCGGCGAGCGTACTTTCCAGATATTGTCCCAGGTAGTCGGCAGGGCGGGGCGGGGAAGCCGGAGCGGCAGGGTAATTATCCAGACCTTTAATCCTGATAACTATGCAATATGTGCTGCAGCCGCTCATGATTATCAGTCTTTTTTCAATAACGAAAAGGAACTGAGGAAGCAGCTTGGTTACCCGCCTTTTTTACATCTGACAGGCCTGAGACTTCAAGGCAACAGCGAAAAAAAGACTGCTGAATCCGCCCAAAGGGTGGGCCGGGATATGAGAGAGATATTATCCAAGTGGCCTGAAAGAGGGAAAGAGCTGCAGGTATTAGGGCCGGTGGAGGCTTCTATATCAAAGATAAAAGGTAAATACAGGTGGCAGATCCTGGTAAAGAGCAAGAGCATTTCTCTTATGCGGCACTATCTCCTTGAAGTAGAAAGGATTTCAAAAAAAACACTTCAGTCAAGCGGTGTTCAGCTCATTTCAGATATTGATCCGTATCAGATGATGTAAGGGTTCAGGGGTTCCGGGTTCAACCCTCTGATGCTTGTCCCTTTTCCAGCAAGGCTATCTCCTCTTCAATCTCTTCTATAGCCATAAGCTGATGAGGTCTGACCGAATGAGGCGGCAGGGCAGCTTCCCTTTCCCGCAGCTCTTCCCTTAATTTTGCAAGTTTTTTCTTGCGCTCCTCTTGCTCGCGGCTGATTTCATTTTCAGCCCTTCTGACCTCTTTTACAAACTTTTTCACCTTCCCGAAATCCTTGTTAAATCTTATTGCTTTTCCCTCTTCATCCATTCTGTTGGTCAGAGTGCAGCTATCCGCGCCCGCAGGCAAAACTCCGGTGATGGCTCCATAAACATTTTCAGGAGAAAGCCCGCCTGCGAGGATGACAGGGATCCTGCTCTGAAGGACAAGTCCCCTTGCAATTTTCCAGTCTGCTGTTTCTCCTGTAATTCCAATAAATCCGTTGACAGGCCCTTTTTCGAGGAAGGTATCCGTCAGGAAGATATCGCTTGCCGGTTCAAGACTTCGGGCAATTTTCAGGGTGGGAAAATTCGGGTTTATATCTCTTTTGGGGACAGGAATGGAGCGCATGATCTTTATCTCAGGAAATTTTTCCTTCAGGTTTGATTGAACCTCGATAAAATTATCCAGATCAACTTCCCGACCATTATGATCCGTAAGGCTGTCGCAAAAATGGACGTAATGGGGCTGATAGTAGTCAAGAGCCCTGTACAGGGTGTCAATATCCTTAAAAAGAGGGATGATGCTGTTTTTAATATCCGTTCCTTCCGTCAGACGCATGACATCTTTCAAGACCGGCGAATGCCGGTTTTCCCCGGACAAAAGGACACTGCCTATATGGTCTACACCTGATTCAATGCATTTTTCCGCCTCAAGCGGTGTCTGGATCTCATAGATTTGAATTAACATTTTCAAATAATACATCGGAATGATGTTTATTGTCCATAACATATCGCCTCACTCGTTACCACGCTCCGGCGCGGTAACGCATACCCTCCGGCGCAAAGCGCTGGAACAGGGAGAACAAGGGATAAGGTGAACTGCTGCAAAAAGGATTAAGCGCTAAAATATGAAAATGTCGAAATAGTAATATCAGCCTCAATTTTATCAACGTCCGCCGGAAAACCTCAGGTATATGAGTCAATTCCAAAACGGGGGTGTTTTGAAAATAGCTCGTATGTTTGTAATTTCTTCTTGACATGTAAAATGACAAACGAGTAATTTCCATAATAATAAGAAAAAATTTAAAGTCAGGCATCCTTTATTTGTCAGTTTACATTTTTGGGAACCGGCTTTAACTGGCCCGGTTCCCATGTTCCAGTGCGGGAACCCCCATATGCTATGCATTCCCACGCTGGAGCGCGGGAACGAGAAAAAATTAGACAGCTTTTATTTTAATTGCTTAATCAATCGTACGGAAACCCGGACCATAATGAAAATTATTATTTAAGGAGATGTGCCAATGGAATTTGCCCTGAATGAAGAACTACAGATGCTGCGTGATACTGCCCGTGATTTTGCCGCTGAAAAAATAGCGCCCTATGCGGATGAGTGGGATGAAAGGCATTACATGCCTTATGAAGAGGCGATAAAGCCTATGGGTGAGCTTGGTTTTTTCGGAACAGTTATTCCTGAAGAATATGGCGGCAATAATATGGGGTGGCTGGCAGCTATAATACTCACGGAAGAAATCGCACGCGCATCCAGTTCACTAAGAGTACAGATCAACATGCAGGCCCTCGGTTGCGCCTTTACCATCTTCAGGTATGGTACTGAAGAGTTAAAACAAAAATATATTCCAAAGCTGGTCAGCGCTGAATATATAGGCGGTTTTGCTATTACCGAGCCTAATGCGGGCTCCGATGTTATGGCCATGAAATCTCAGGCCGTTGATAAGGGTGACTACTGGCTTTTAAACGGCTCAAAGACCTGGATATCCAACAGCTCGGCAGCGGATGTCATTATTTACTATGCCTATACCGACAAGGAAGCGAGGGGACGGGGATTATCCGCCTTTCTGGTGGAACTCAAGAACTTTAATGGTATCAGCACAACCGATCTGGATAAATTAGGCACAAGGTCTACTCCAACCGGCGAGATATACCTTGAAGATACGAAAGTGCCCAAAGAAAATATACTTGGTAAACCTGGTGACGGGGCAAAGATCGTGTTTGGTTCGTTAAACCAGTCACGCCTTTCAGCCGCGGCAGGGGGTATTGGCGTGGCTCAGGCCTGCCTCGATGCCATCACTTCTTATTGCAATGAAAGGGCGCAATTCGGAAAACCGATCGGACAGTTTCAGATGAATCAGGACCTTGTCGCGCAACTCTGTGCGGAAATAGAGGCTGCCCGTCTGATAACCTATAAGGCGGCATGGCAAAAAGACCAGGGCAAGCTTGAAAACACGATTGAAGTCGCCCATGCCAAATACCTCGCCGGTGAAGTGGCTGTCAAGGCATCTCAGATAGCCATGAAGATCCTGGGCGCTTATGGTTATTCCACAGAGTACCCTGTTGCGAGGTATTACCGTGATGCCCCTGCCTATCAGTTAGTAGAAGGTTCTTCAAATATATGCAAGTGGATCATAGCGCTGGATCAGCTTAACATCAAAAAGGCGGGCAAATAACCCGCCGGGAGGCTGTTCGAGAATGCCCTTTTTCCCAAACTCTGCGTTATGATCAAAAAATTATCCTCGAAATATTAACTAGTGTCCGTCCATAAATGAGATAGCTTGTTCGAGATCAAGGCGCTCTGAAATTTTAACCACAGGAATACATTGAGTATTTCGAGGATTAAAATTTCAGCGCAACGCAGATATCGGGCAGGTAAGCGAGCCTGCGAGACTCCGAAATAGCCATTTATGGATGGGCACTAACTATATGCCTGCGGTAATTTTTTGAGCAAGCCTTGATTTTGAAAAAAATTGCTGTTTTCGGACAGCCTCCTGTGTTCAGGAGCAAAACAGGGCAGGATATAATTCTGCCTGCCCTTAAAGTCCCGGACATCTTTCATTGTGACAATCTAAACCCGGAGGTAAAAATGAGACCCTATTTTGAACAAATGTCCTCTTTCGGAAAGGCATTAACAGACAGCCAGAAAGAAAGTACAAAAGAAAATGTTGCAGAGATCAGGAAAGTTGAAGAAGAGGTGGCAAAGGCAATTGAAAAGGTGAAAAACGCGGGGATACCTGCCGAGGTAATTAAAAAAAGAGGCCAGTTGACTGTCTGGGAGAGGATTGAGTACCTCGTAGACCCCGGGAGCTGGTGCCCTCTCCATACCCTTTTTAATCCACAGTTTAATCCCGAAGGGACGAGTGGAGTTATAGACGGACTTGCCAGGATAAACGGAAAATGGGCAGTGGTGATAGGCTTTGATAACAAGGTGATGGCAGGCGCCTGGATCACGGGGCAGGCTGAAAATCAGCTCAGGGTTACAGACATGGCCAAGAGACTTCATATACCTCTCGTATGGCTCGTTAACTGCAGTGGCGTAAAACTGCCGGAACAGCATGAGGTATATGCAAATAGAAGGGGAAACGGAACGACCTTTTACCGTCACGCAGAGCTTGAAAAGCTGGGAGTGCCTGTTATTGCCGGAATATACGGCACAAACCCGGCAGGAGGCGGTTACCAGGGAATCAGTCCTACAATCCTTATTGCCCATAAAGATGCCAATATCGCAGTCGGCGGCGGTGGCATTGTAGGCGGGATGAGTCCCAAGGGGCACTTTGATGAGGAAGGAGCCGAACTGCTTATCGATGCTACTCGTCATTTCAAGCAGGTCCCTCCGGGCAGTATCTCAATCCATTATAATGAAACGGGATTTTTTAAGGAGGTATATGATACCGAGAAAGAAGTGCTTGATGCCTTGAAAAAATATGTAGATATGGTTCCGGCCTATGACCCGAACTTTTTCCGCGTTGCAGAACCGAAAGAACCGCGGTTTCCGGCTGAAGATATCAACAATATAGTGACATTTAACCAGAAAAGAAGCTACAATTTTGAAGAAATGCTGGCCCGTATCTTTGATAATAGCGAACATATGGAATTCAGGCCGGGTTATGGCCCGGAGGTATATACGGGTCTTGCCAAAATGGATGGCTTTTTAGTCGGCTTTATCGGTAATCACCAGGGATTTTTGGGACAGAATTATCCTGAATATGCGTCATACCCCGGAATAGGAGGCAAACTCTACAGACAGGGCCTAATCAAGATGAATGAATTTGTCACGCTTTGCGGACGTGACAGAGTCCCGATTGTCTGGTTTCAGGATACCACGGGAATTGACGTGGGAGATATTGCGGAAAAGGCCGAATTGCTCGGTCTCGGGCAATCTCTGATATATTCAATTGAACAGACTGACGTACCCCAAATCTGCATTGTACTCAGAAAGGGGACTGCGGCCGCCCATTATATTATGGGTGGGCCTACTGCCAATAATAATAATGCCTTTACCCTTGGAACACCAACGACTGAGATATACGTTATGCATGGTGAGACGGCAGCGGCCGCCTCATTTTCAAGGAGACTGGTCAAAGAAAAAGATGCCGGGCGTCCCTTACAGCCCGTCATTGACAAAATGAATGAGCTCGCACAGCAATATCATGATAACTCAAGGCCGGTATTTTGTGCGAATAAGGGTTTTGTTGATGAAATTATATCTTTTCCGGATTTGAGAAAATATATCATGGCATTTGCAGGCTGCGCATATCAAAACCCGACATCAATTTGTCCGCATCATCATATGATGCTTCCAAGAATCATCAAGGGATAAAAAAAAGTAACCGTTCACGGGTTTGAAGGTAGAAGGCAGAAGTTTAATAGCTCAATATTCAGGGCAATAACTTATGGATTCCCGGGCATCCTTCAATAAGTTCAAAAAATAGTTTCGAGTTTGAACGTTTCCCGTTCCCACGCTCCGGCGCGGGAACGCATACCATACGGATGTCTACGCTGGAGAATGGGAACGAGACGAACGGTGATAGAACCTCGGAGCGAAGGAAAATCTTACTTTTTGTATTGCACCCGTTCTGAAACGAGAAGGCAGACGGAACCTGATAAACGTTAAAATATTAAGGGGTTGTTCCCTCCCCAAAATCCGATATAATCAGAAAAAATCATATGGTTTTTAAATGTAAAGGGATGCATGGCTGCACATTCCCGTATTTTACCTTCAGCATTCAGTTTATCTGTCTGAGGAGTTGCATTTAACCTCTGAATCCCTGAAATCTTTAAACCCTGAACCCTTACAGTCCCTCTTTATTTTTTGATAAGGTTACCTTCAAGACCTTTCCGGTATCAGGTTCTATCTTGAATCGATCATCAATCCTGTATCCGCACACCCAGACAGGAACGCCCCGGCAGATCAAGATGGCCACGTTCCTCCTTTCTTCAGACGGGATTTTGAGATCTATAAAAAAATCTTTGAGTTTTCTGTGTCCCTTCATCCCTAAGGGAATAAACCTGTCTCCTTGTCGATAGTTTCTGATCGTAAGGGGAAAAACGATTTTTTCAGCATCAAAATACGCTGTCCAGGGCGAATCCTCCATATCAACCGATTTCACCGATGCCGTTTCCCTTAACAAAATAGTTTTACCGGGGGTCTCAAGCCTGAACACGCCCGGCCCTTCAAGATGATAACAAAAATTTTCCTGTTTTCTCTCGCCCTTTGGTTGGAACATAAGCTGATTATATACCCTTTCAGCAGTCAAACCGCCGGGCAGGTTAATTCTTGACTGAGGTCTTTTGGCATGCGCCATCCTGTTTACAGCCTCGATATGACGCATACTTATCCTGCGGAGGCTTCCGCCCGTTATCCTTATAAGATACCTGATGACACGGGCCTCTAACGCCTCAGGAAGCTCCAGGAACAAAGAAAGAGGGATAATAATCTTTCCATCCGCTCCTGTTTCAGCCTCCGTTTCCACCCACCTTTCGGCCTCTTTCTCCATCCATTCATTATCTCTTCTCATGATCCTGGCCGTTTGTCCCAAAAGATTTACAATACGTGGCTGGTATTTCGTGAGCAGCGGCATAAGTTCCAGGCGGATCTTGTTCCTTAGATAGATGGTTTCAAGGTTGGAAGAATCCGTCATATATGCCGCGCCTTTCTTGTTCAGGAAGACCTTGATCTCTTCGCGGGTCAGTTCAATCAATGGCCTGATTATTTTTCCATTCCTGAATGGGGGTATGCCTGAAAGTCCTGATGCACCGCTCCCGCGCATCATTCTCATAATGACTGTCTCCGCCTGATCATCGAGGTTGTGGCCCAATGCGATTTTATGAGCTGAAAATTTTTCTTTTACCTCCTCAAGAAACAGGTACCTAACTTGCCTGGCCCTCTCCTCCGGGGATGTCCCGCATTTCAGCATGCCCGGCCCTGCTTTTTTTGTCTCAAACCGGAGTTGCAATACATTTGCAAGGGAACGTACAAACCCGGTCTCAGCATCATCTTCACCCGGCCTGAGCCCATGGTTGAACTGAGCAACTATTAATTCCATGCCGAGTTCATCTTTCAGCTCATATAAAATAAGCAGAAGACAGACAGAGTCAGGTCCCCCGGAGACCGCTGCAATTACCCGGTCCCCATGCCTGATCATGGAATATTTTGAAATGGTGTGTTTGACTTTATAGATGATCTTTTCCTGAATATTCATAGTGTACCTCTACGGAATTTAGTAATTGTTCACTGAAAGGTCTATGCATACCAGCCTCCCGGGGTTTTGATATACCCATAACCAATCATTCCTTAAAGGGTGTGACATATTTATTGGGCCTTGATTATCGTTTCGGCCATTTGCAGTCCGGGGTTGAAACCCCAAGCTATTATTTGCCGTTCCTGCGAGACTGTATAAGCCCTATCGGGGCGATAGACAATAGCCCGTCAATTTATTGCCGGATGGCCTTATTTCCCAAGTATTTGCCCGTTTGGCTCCAAATACCGTATCGGGCAACCACAAGGGATTGCCCCTGCGAAAAACCCAATGCACGGTGAAAACAATCGTAGGGGCAGGCTATGTGCCTGCCCTTAGGAAAATGAAACCTCGACATGTGAATGGCTGTTATTATTTTTTATTGACGAACTATCGGCATTAGTTATAAAAATTATTATAAATGTAATAAAAGCTAAGGTTGTATATCCGCAATCAAAAAGGACAGGAGTCAGAAGATGAAATTCAGAATATGAAATGACATTCATCTTTTTTGCTGCCCCTGACTTATGAGTCATGAATTCTGCGCAAAATCAGGATTATCTTTTGTCTCAGGGCGTCTTGTTATTTCCGTCAAAGTTTAAAGCGTAAGTTCCTAACCCGGCATAGCCGGAACCAAAAAAATATCACGAAAACGCGAAAATTTGAATGTTATTGTATTTTGTGTTTGTCTTTTAGATTTTCTGTCGTAAAAAACACGAATTTCAGGATTAAGGCGCTAACAGCTTCATAATAAATTAAAAAAATCGAGGTTCAGGTATGGATATAATTAAAAAAGCCTTAAAGGAGGATCGCACAACACTTTCGGAGCATGAATCAAAGGAGCTTTTGAGGGCGTACGGTATACCTGTAACCCGTGAAACAGAGGTCTTTGATGAACATGACCTTTTGGATGCAATCCGTAAGATAGGGTTTCCCCTTGTTATCAAGGCATGCAGTTCCAGCCTGAGACATAAGACGGAACAAGGCCTTGTCCATGTGGATATCCGTAACGAGCAGGAGGCTGTTTCCGCTTTCAAGGAGACCATGACCGGTATAAAGGATGATGGAGGTTCGGTCCTTGTCCAGGAGATGGTGAAGGGAAAGAGGGAACTGGTTATCGGACTTACGCGCGATCCCCAGTTCGGCCCGTGCGTCATGTTCGGACTGGGTGGTATTTTTACTGAAGTTCTCCATGATATAATCTTCAGGGTGGCGCCGATCGACAAGCAGTGCGCCCTGGATATGATGCAGGAGATCAAGGCCAGGCAAATCCTTGAAAATGTGCGGGGCATGCCGCGGGCAGACCTTGATCAACTTGCGGATATATTAGTAAAAGTGGGTAATATAGGTCTTGAACAGAAAACTGTCAAAGAAATCGACATAAATCCTGTCATCCTTGTCGGGAGCAACCCTGTAGCAGTTGATGCCCTTGTTGTGTTGACACAGGAAGCATGAAATTTCTCGCCGATCTTCATATTCATTCGCACTTTTCCCGGGCTACATCCAAAATCCTTGATCCGGAACACCTTGCCCTGTGGGCACAGAAAAAAGGAATAAAGGTCATCGGAACAGGAGATCTGACTCATCCGGGCTGGATAGCGGAACTTAAGGACAAGCTGATCGAAACCGGAAGCGGTCTCTACCGGCTAAGGCCCGACCTCCAGAAAATAGTTGATTCCCAGGCCCCGCCTTCCTGTAGAGGTACGGCTCTTTTTATGCTTACAGGCGAAATAAGCTGCATATACAAAAAAAATGATAAGATTAGAAAGGTGCATCATCTTGTTTTCATGCCTGATATAGTTTCAGCCCTCAAGCTGAATGATCGTCTGAGCCGTATCGGAAATCTATTATCAGACGGCAGACCCATCCTCGGCCTTGACTCAAAAAATCTACTTGAAACCATCCTTGAAACAGAGGAAACGGCCTTTTTTGTTCCTGCCCATATATGGACGCCCTGGTTTTCGGTGTTTGGTTCCAAATCAGGGTTTGATACATTGGAAGAGTGTTTTGAAGACCTGACGTGCCATATCCATGCCCTGGAAACAGGACTCTCCTCTGATCCACCCATGAACAGGCGCATTTCAGCCCTTGATAACTATCTCCTTGTCTCCAACTCCGATGCACACTCACCTGCCAAATTAGGCAGGGAGGCCAATATATTTGAAACCGGCCTTGAATATAGCAGGATGATTCAGGCCATGACGGACGGACATGGATTTTCAGGGACAATTGAATTTTATCCTGAGGAGGGAAAATACCACTTAGACGGGCATCGCAAGTGCGGTGTCATGCTTCAACCTGAAGAAACAGGGAAATGCAATGGAATCTGCCCGGTATGCGGGAAACCCCTGACTATCGGTGTACTTCACAGGGTAGATGATCTTTCAGACAATAAAGTCCCTCGCAGCCCTGAACTTTCAAGGGATTTTTTCAACCTCATCCCTCTCACGGAAATTTTATCCGAACTGTTAAAATGCGGCCCTGCGACAAAAAAAGTGGCAACTCTTTATGAAAGCCTTCTTTCGAAACTCGGGCCGGAGTTACAAATCCTGATGGATATACCTTTAAGCGACATTGGGGAAGCGGGAGGCCCTGTCCTGAAAGAGGCAATAAACAGGCTGCGAATGAACCGGGTAGTATGCGAAGAAGGTTATGACGGTCTATATGGAAAGATTAGCCTTTTCGGGGCTGGTTTTAATTTTGACCACTTTTCAAAATAAAAGACGTTCATTTCCAGCATTGGGTGGCCAAAGATAAAACAACCCCTGTTTTTCTTTGCGGCTTTGCGGTGAACATAAATAGTGTCAGAACGAAAACTAAAAACAGATACTATTTCGGTTAGGGACGAGGACGAAATAACATCCCCAGGCAGGCTGTGACGAATAGTTGGGGAAGTTAATCTATTCTCTTTCCTTAGTGTTTAAATGCCCTCTGCCCGGTAAAGAGCATTGTGACCCGGGGCCTCGCTTCATTGCACGCGCAAATGATTTCAAAATCCCTTTGAGAGCCGCCCGGCTGAACAATAGCACTGATCCCTTCCTTGATGGCAACGTCCACACCATCCCTGAATGGAAAAAAGGCGTCTGAGACCATTATACTCCCTGTAAGTCCGCCCTTTGCCCTGTTTGTTTCTTCATCAATCCCGGTTAATAATTTTTTCTCCATGCTGCCTTTTTCAACGGCAAGTTCCAGTTCCTTGTATGAGATACCATGCATTTTAAAACAAATGGCATCAGCATACTTGGTGTATGCCTTAAAAATACCTATCTCAGCGACACCGACCCTGTCCTGCTCACCTGTGCCGATCCCCACGGTTACGCCATCTTTGACATATATAACCGAGTTAGAGGTCACTCCCTGCTCTACCTGCCAGCCGAAAAGCATGTCCGTGTACTCCTCCCTGGTGGGTTTTCGTGCGATAGAAAAGGTTTTTCCCTTGTGTATAGTCTGCGCGAGGTCAAAATCGTCAGGGGACTTAATGCGGTTTAAAGGAGACTGTTGAACAATAATACCACCATCCATGAGACTTTTGAAGTCAACAAATCTCATGTTGATATAGTGGGAGAGATTGTCCATTCGGCTTATCCGAATAATGCGGAGATTGGTCCTTTTGGAAAGGATATCAATCGTCTTATCTTCAAAATCAGGAGCGGCTACAACCTCAAGATAATTTTTTGCTACCATTTCCGCGGTCGCAAGATCCATCGGCCGGTTAAAGAGAGCACATCCCCCAAAGGCTGCAACTCGATCCGCCATGTTCGCCTTGTCATAGGCCTCGGAAAGATCGGTTCCACAGGCAACGCCACAGGGATTATTATGCTTTACAATCACCACTGCCGGACCCGCATCGAGATATTTTATGATATTAAGGCCATTATCCACATCGGTCAGGTTTATTTTGCCTGGATGCTTTCCGCTCCGGATCATATCTTCTTCCGTAATAGAGGAGACCAGGCCGTTCCCGGGTTTAATAAACTCGACCTGACCCAGGACAAGGTTCCCGTTTATCAGTTCATAGAGCGCGGCTTCCTGTCCGGGATTCTCACCGTAACGAAGTCCCTTTTCAATAAGTTCACCCGCATTATCATCCATAATTTTCCAGGACCTCTTCCGGTAAACAAGCGTCTGTTTATCAAAGGAAATTGTTATTTCGGAAGGAAAATGGTCATCCATTACAGAGCGATACATCTGTTTAAGATCATTACTCATATTTTACCTCATTAAGATATGATTGAGAGTAAGGTAAGGGCTTCCCGGCGCCGATAAGACAGTTTTCGTTCAGGCGTTATTTCGGGGTCTTTCGCTTTTCTATGTAAGCATATGCGTTATGGTTATGAATTGATTCAAAATTTTCAGATTCAACGGTAAACCATGTAATGTTTGAATCTTTGTTTAATTTTACAGCTATGTCTCTTACGATATCTTCCACAAACATAGGATTATCATAGGCCCTTTCGGTTACATATTTTTCATCTTCACGTTTGAGAACTGAATAGACATCACTTGAGGCCGACTGTTCAACAAGCTTGATCAGGTCTTCAATCCACACAAACTTTTGAAATCTGACCTGAAGACGCACCTCACCCCTCTGGTTATGTGCGCCATACTTGCTTATTTCTTTAGAGCATGGGCAAAGAGTCGATATTGGAACATAGATCATTACGATGAGATCGCTTCCATTATTCAAGGAGCCCTTTAAGGCGCATTTGTATTCCATAAGACCGTCAGCCCCTGTTACCGGGGCCTTTTTGTTAATAAAATATGGAAAGGTTATCTTCATATGAGCGCTTTCAGCATCCAGTCTTTGTTTCATTTCTTCCAGTATTTCCGTGAAGTTATGAATAGAAATACGCCTGTCGTGCTCATTTAAAATCTCTACAAAACGACTCATATGGGTTCCCTTATAATAACGGGGCAGATTTACATACATGTTGATCTCTGCAACCGTTTGCTGTTCGCCCATATCCTTGTCAAGCACGGTAATGGGATATCGTATGCCCTTTACACCAACTTGATTGATATCTATATTCCTGTCATCCTTATGATTCTGTATATCTTCCATATCTTTCTTTTTTAAAATATTAATATTTATACCTAAACGGACTTTTTGTTCAGGCGCTATATATCTATTAAACAGTTTTTCAGCTTTATTTGAAGTGAATCGGGTAAAAATTCTTCATATAAAAAAGCGTTTACTTCCTCTTTAGTAAGGTCTTTCATGATTTCAGAGGGTATTCTTCTCAAGGCCTCTAATCTTTCAGAATCAGGTTCCTGTTTATTTATTTTATCCATTATTAATTTTCCTTTTTAAAATACTGATACAGACAGCTTCCCGTTCCCTTCAGTTGATTTCAGGGAACCTTGCCGGCTTGATTGATTTATGGGATGCTGAGAAAAATAACTTATCCATCCAGCATCCCTCTTCAGGCCACCTTCGATCATCACGATTGAGAAAAACCCCCAACGCAACCCTGCTATGCCTGCGGTTTTTATCAATTGAGATGACCGAATCCAGCCTAAGGCTGAATTTTTTGCTATTATATCACATTATAAAGGAAATATATAGAGTCAATATACAGATTTTTTTCTCCTGAATACAATTCGTTGGGACTCATTGATGATCTTTCATGGGGATTTGAATACAATCAAACCCTTGTTCTGAAAAGAGGACTCACATTTTCATAGATAGCACCAGTTAACCCTGCTTCATTTTTTTTATTAGCCGCGGACCCACACGGACAGACACTTGAGGGGCTGCAACAGTAAGCCAAATGATATATTTCAATGGTTGCTTGATAATATGGATTTTCCAGCCGGACCGGGAAGGCGCATGGCAAGGACTTCATAGCATTTGGCCGATGTTACGAACAACCCCTTGAATCCTTTCCGTACTTTTGGTTTATCCTCTCAAAACGTATGTTTTATTACCGTACCGGCTGGTTGAAATAACCAAGTTCGAGATCCGGGAAATCTTCTTTAAGCATAGTCTTTGCTTGTCTCATTCCGATACGGGGTGACATTGTCTTAGGCATTTTATCCAAATAATACTGAGGATCGATGTTCAGATTTTTCAGGTGAATAAAATTTATTCCTGTTTGCTCTATCAAATCCATTAACGCCTCGATCTCGGCTTCCTGATCGGATATGCCCGGAAAAACGAGGTAGTTTATCATTGTGTAAAGGCTCATGTCTCTTGAAAGGGTAATAGATTCCACAACGTCTTTAAAGTCATAGCCCCTGGGACGGTAATAGGCCCTGTAGAACTCAGGACGAGCGCTGTTCAGGCTAATCCTGATAGAATCCAGACCGCTTTCCGCTATGCGCCGAACCTGTTCCGGACGGCTTCCATTGGTATTAAGATTAATTGTCCCTTGCTGTGTCTGTTCCCTGATACCCTTGATACTGTCCGCTATCAACTTGTATTCCGTCAGCGGTTCCCCTTCACAGCCCTGGCCAAAGCTTATGATGGCATCAGGCGCCTGTTCGAGGTGTTCCACTGCGAGGTCAATTATCTCTTCCCTCGAAGGCCTGAAGGATATCCTCTGCTGTGAGGCTTCACATGTTTGGTCCTGTTGAAAAGAAATACAGCCAAGACATGCGGCATTACAGCTTTGACTGACGGGAAGAGGCGCTTCCCACCTCTTTAAGAACAGGTTTTTTGCAGCGAAACAATGGTTTATTGCAGCGCAATTGATAAGGTGCTCAATTAGACGTCCGCCGGTACGCTTTCTTTGATATTCCTCTATAGCCGGAACTAATTCCCTGTCATCGTAATTCCCCGGGT
The DNA here is from genome assembly GCA_021163285.1 of Deltaproteobacteria bacterium. Classification (GTDB taxonomy): domain Bacteria; phylum Desulfobacterota; class DSM-4660; order Desulfatiglandales; family Desulfatiglandaceae; genus JAGGXA01. The sequence continues at coordinate 40,817 of JAGGXA010000028.1, forward strand.
CCCATTTATAATTATACTCAATCCTGAATCCGGAAACCATGTACTTCTCATCTTTGAAGCCGACTGCCGTATATGCCCACAAAGGCAGGATAAAGGATTTCTGATGATAATCCACGGCAGGGAGATGAATCCGAACAAACCCCGGTTCAAGAAAGGCAGCCACCGCATAACATCGAGTTACAACACCATCAATTTCAATATCATACACAATTTCATATTTGCCTGTAATTGGATCAATCCCTATTGGAGGACAACCGGGAATAAAAAACAGCTTGCCGTATTCGGTCATGGGAATAAGATCTTCTTTTTTTGGAAGAACAGGATCTGAACCGGAAAAGCCGGCCATCAGGAAGTATGGGTGGTCATATATCCTGCCCTCGGAATCGGCATAAATCATTTGCGGCAGATATCTTAATTCAGGATTCATATCTAATTTCATAACCGTTCACGGGTTCAATGGTTCAGGGTTCAAGGTCAATAAATGTTATTATATCCTATCCTTAAAGAGTGATATTAGAGTACTTTCTCCATGGCTGTGATCGGTATAATGTTTTCCACTTGTTTTCCAATGCATCAAGAGACCTGTTTATTATTGCCCTTGTGTCCTTTGGATCTATTACATCATCAATAAAACCTCTTGCTGCTGCATGATATGGATTGGCATACATTTCGTTGTACTCTTCTATCTTTTTTGCTCTCAATTTTTCAGGATTATCAGCCTTTTTTATCTCTTTTGCAAAAATAACGCTGGCAGCAGTCTTGCCATCCAGAGCAGTAACAATAGCTGTTGGCCAGGCATAAACAAAATCAGCGCCAATAGATTTATCCAGCATCCCATAATGAGAACAGGCATAAGATTTTCTTACAATAATAGAAATTAAAGGCACGGTAGCATTTGCCCAGGCAAAAAGCAGTTTGGAGCCATGGCGCAGAATGCCCCCCCAACCCTGCCTGGAATCTATCATATATGCAGGAGAATCTACAAAAGTAATTAATGGTATATTGAAAAGATCGCAAAATCTGATGAATCTTGCAGCCTTGTCGGAAGCATCGATATCTATCGCGCCTGCCTTGCAGCCTGGCTGATTAGCGACAATTCCTGCGGGACGACCATTAAAACGGGCAAAACCTGTAATCATATTTTTTGCATAACGCCCTAAGATCTCCAAAAAACAGTTATCATCCACTATTTTCCTGATTACCTCATACATGTTAAAAACATGACATGGTTCATCAGGAATTATAGCAAGCAGATCATTTCCTTCCCTCTCAGGGTCGTCCGCTGTCTTAATCCGGGGAGGCTTTTCTCTATTATTGGAAGGAAAAAAGGATAAAAGCTCTTTGCATTTGTCCAAACAATCCTTATCATTTTCGGCTACTAAATGTGTCTGACCGGATTTTACCGCGTTGGCTTCTATACCGCAGAGCTTTTCAAGACTGATTTCCTCATAGGTCTGTGCCTTCACAAAGGCAGGACCGGCAATACCCAAAAAACCGGTATCTTTGACCTGAATAACAAAATCCTGCATAACAGGATGTAATGCCTGCCCACCCAAGCAGGGTCCAAGGAGCAGGGATATTTGAGGAATTATTCCCGAAGCCTGATTTTGAGCTTTGAACAGCCGTCCATACGATTCCAGTGCGTCCATGCCTTCCTGCATCCGGAGTCCTCCGGAATCATTCATGCTTACAAAAGGCCATCCCTTTTCCTTTGCAAAATCAATGGAATGAGCAAATTTTCTGCCATGTTCTTCTCCGAAACTTCCTGACATGCATGTGAAATCTTCACTTGCAGTAACAACATATCTACCATTCACTTTTCCAAAACCGGTTACAATGCCATCAGCAGGAATGTCTCTGTCTTGCATCCCAAAAACGGCTGCTCTATGTTTGACAAAGGCGCCTGTTTCCGTAAAAGTACCTGGGTCAAAAAAATAATCTATTCTTTCTCTCGCCGTCAGCAGACCCTTTTTATGGCGATTTTCTATCGCCTTCAAGCCTCCCATTTGATTGATATGTTCCCGCCTTTTCAGCAGGTCTTCCAGCCTTTTTATGTTTTTGCTTTTAGGCACCTTACCCATAATTTAAGTCTCCTGACTCTATGTCACCCGGAACTTGTGCAACTTATTGAAAACAAAGTATCCACATCCATGAGGACGCGGCCTTAAATAAATTCTGAACCGCATACTTTGAACCGTAACCACTCGGGAATATATGTATATTTTTGATTTACTTGTCAAGATCGATTTTTTCAGCTTTCAAAACCTGACGACCAATCAAATCAAAGGTCGGAGGTTGTCCCGGCTGAACAACTTATTATTCAGGCATCACACATATCAGGATACATGCGAACGCGAGGATCCAATGAAGTACCCGGATTATATAATCTAAATTCAGAGGTAATGACTCATGGATTTTTTCAACCGTTCAAGTTTGCCCGGAAAAGAAAACAGGGTTTGACCGAGGCATCAATTTGAAGGGGTAAATCCAGAATACAGCAGGTTCATCCATGCATAATACCTAAAACCTGCATAAACTATTTTCAAGAAGAAAATTATG
>JAGGXA010000144.1 GCA_021163285.1 Deltaproteobacteria bacterium
AAAGTAGTTGACACTTTTATTGGAACTAAAAATTGTAAATTGCAGAAGAGGCTTATAGCCTCTTAAATCAGCGGCAGGATGCCGCTGCCACTTTTCTGCCAAGTGTAAAGTAAAAATGAAGGATGCCTTCTTTTCCTATTTTCCTATATCTACTTTAATATCACAAAAGGTTTCTGTAATACTCTTTATCTCCTGAACTCTCTCATCCCTAAGGGGTTGCACATCAGCGTAACCATATTCCCTGCCAAGTGATTCATACTTGCCGACACCAAATTTGTGATATGGAAGGAGTGATATTTTAGCGGGTTTTGGATCAAGTGAAGCTGCGAGCACAGCAAGAGCTTTCGCTTCTTCATCAGAATCATTAACTCCCGGAATAATCACTCTTCTTATCCAGACAGTAGTCTTTTTTAACGCTTTTGAAAGGTTTTCAAGTATCAACTCATTTGGAACACCTGTTGCTTTTTTGTGCTTTTCGGAATTGGTATGTTTTACATCATAGAGCACAAGATCTGAATATTCCAGCAGCTTTTCAAATACTTTCCACTTTGCAAAACCTGTTGTATCAAGCGCTGTATGTATCCCCTTTTTTTTGGCGTCCTTCAGCAAATCAAGACTGAACTCCCATTGACTAAGAGGCTCTCCTCCACAAATAGTCATGCCTCCTTTGCTGCGGCGATAAAAGCTTCTATCTCTTATTACCACATTCATTACTTCCCTGACTGTTTTTTTCTCGCCAGCCACAATTATAGCTTTAGCAGGGCATGCTTCAACACACTTCAGGCATTGATCACATTTTGATCTGTCAATAATTCGGACAAAATCCTTTTCAATATTAATTTTATCAACTTTGTCCGTTATGTCTCCCTCTTCAGGTTCATATACTCCGCCTGACGGGAGCTGACAGTTTGTTTCCTTTATACTAAAAACCGTTTTGTTCGACGAAAGAGTCTCTATGGAAATAGCATGCTGCGGACATACAGCAACACATCTGCCGCACCCTATACATAAAATATCTCTCGTCATAATCTCAAAGCCGAAGTTCTGGGATTCAGGATTCGAGCACCATCCACATCTTAAAGGACACCCCTTGACAAATACCGTTGTCCTCATGCCAGGGCCGTCCTGGATAGCCCATCTTTGAATATTAAATACAATTCCAGTCCCTTTGTAACCGTTTGCAGGCTTGTCACTACCTTGCATTTCAAACCTCCCATGGCTATCAATTACGGAACATAAACGTCAAAGCATAAAACCAAATTACCGGCACAGCAAATTGAATCCATCTGCACCGGTCGATTATTTTACAACATCATCAATGTAAAAAGCATAACATATAATTTATGCAAAACCCTGTTCTATCCTCATTATAATTGACTCCTGGGTTTCCGGTGCCAGATCAACAAAATATGCGCTGTAACCAGCAACACGAACTTGAAGATCAGGATATTGGTCAGGTGTTTTTTGAGCTTCCCTCAATACTCCGCTGTCAACAACATTGAACTGAATGTGCGGTATTGTCATCTTTTCATACCATTCTCTCAGGTATTCATTAAAGAGTAACTTGTTTTCTCCTTCAAGAAACTGGGGCATAAACCTCTGATTAAAAAGTTCAGTGAACATAAACGGCATCTTGCCTACCGAATTAAGAACTGCCGTGGGGCCTTCAGTATCAGCTCCAGCTGAAGGTGAACGGGTTCCGTCAGCAAGGACATTTCGCGCAAATCTTCCATCCGGAGTAGCACCTATGCCAAGAGCCATGGCCTGATATGCAATAACCGAACTGCCATCAAAAGTCCATGGCCTTCCCCATGCATCCTTTATTTTTTGGGCCTCTTCATGTATCCTTGCTCTTACCTTTACTGCTCATGCGTCTGCATAGTCATCATCGTTGCCATACTTGGGAGCGTTAAGGAAATCCTGACGCATCTCCTCTTTCCCTTACCAGTTGGTTTTAAGTGCATTGAGAAGCTGATCCATCGTGTATTTTTTCTCATTAAACACCAGCCTCTGAATATCAGCAAGGCTATCGCTAACATTAACAAAACCAAGTGAAATAAGATTCGGCCATGTGTCAAATTCCGTCCATGCCTGGTGCAAATCCTTGCCCTCTTCCATTGTTCCGTCCAGCAAAAATGAAAATAGAGGCTCAGGGCAATTTTCAAGAATTATTTCATGGGCAATGTTATGGGAAATATTAGCTATCCTCATATAGAAATTCAACTGCTCGCAATGTGCTTCAAGAAGTTCATCAGCAGATTTCATCTCCCTTGGATCTTTGGTTTCAGGCCTGGTAATTTTTGAAGAACCTGCCCTGTTACCCATGCCAAAAGTATCATCACCCTGGAAAAGCGCATACTCCAGCATTTTTCCCTGAGCAATAAACCCTACCTCTATCATAAATCCAGCGCTAAGAGGCTTTCCTGTGCAACTCATCGTAACGCATCCCGCTGCCTGTGTTCTCTTTGCATCATATGGCGAATAGCCTCGCAAAAGTGCCCATTTTTCCATAAGATCTTCATTAAACACAGATGGATGACCTGTGCCTGCTCTGATTGTTTCAGTAACCCTGGTCAGCATGTTTTCAGACACGTTTCTATGCATACGAAACATTATAGGCGGCTGGTTTATGCGAAGTGTTGCAAGATTTTCCAGAAGAAGAGCAGTTAAATCATTGCATGCATCTGTCCCGTCCATATGGGTTCCGCCTATATTTGCGGTATAAAATATTTCTCCGCCTGATGTCAGTGTAAAAAGCTGGGGCTCTTCAGCATGGCTTCCAACTGCCTGAACACGCATCATCCAGCACTCAAGAAGTTCTTTGGCCTGATCTCTTGTAATAACTCCGTTTTCAATATCTTTCCTGTAATAAGGATACCATACCTGATCTATGCGGACTCCTAAACCATTAGTCGGGACGTTAATAATTCTTCCGGTTTCTATACACCAGAAAAACTGCAGCGCCTCATAGAAACTTTCCGGAGGATTAGCCGGAACTTTGCGGCATATTCGAGCCAGTTCCAGAAGCTCCTCTTTACGCTTTTCATCTTTCTGCTCAGCCGCCTGTTGTTCAGCGAGTTCTGCATATCTTTCGGCAAAACGAACCATAGCCTTGCCAGAAATAATCTGAGCCTCCCAGTTTTGCTTTTTTGTAATATAATCCTTCACACTCAGGCCTGTCATCCCTTCCTTAGCTTCCGCTTCAAGTTTTTCCAGTTTTTCTTCCACCATTTTAATTCTTCGATTAAGGCCCTGTTCAAATAAAACATCATAATCAAAAGTTATCTCAGTACGCCCTGCATTCCAGTGAGATGAAAAAGCTGAAGGATTATCCGGGCTACGAAACACATAAGGGAATATATCCTCAGGTATTGTCTCTCGAATCTTTTTATCCTGACATTCATCCTTCCAGTAGGGAATTATATAATCAAGAATCAGTTTTCTTTCTTCATCGTTGACCATATGACCAAACCCCCCATCAGGTTTTACTGCATCGATCATATAGTCACATGCAACCTCAGGAAACCATCTAATTTCATCAGGAGCGCTGTTAGGATCCCCGACTAAGAGCTGGCCGTCTTCAATGAACAAAGGAAGCTCTTCAAACAACTTCTTCATACAAAGCGCCCTTCTGATTGCCAGGGGCTTACCCCTTGTCTGTCTATATGAATCTGTGACAAGCTTTGCCCTGTCAACATCAAGCCTGACATTGCTTCTGAATGTGGGTTTTGCTACTCCTGAAAGCACATCTGACCATTCTTTTAAAACATTTGCCTTGCTGTACAAACCCTCTCTGAGCCTGGCTACACGGGGAGTGGACCCCAACCCCCACTCATAGGGTTTAGAGCTGACAGAGATATGCTCAAAAGAATTTATTCCCGGATTCTCCAAGGCTTCCAAATCTTTTTTTAAAGGTGTCTCCATAATAACCTCCAAACAACATATTAAAAATAAGGAATTTTATAAAAATATTAAATGTAACAAATAATATTTATTTAATTTTTGAATTATTATTTAAATACCACGTTGTCAATAACAATCTTTAATTACCTTTTTGATGGATTCGCTACGCTCCTTAATCCACCAAAGTTAATTCAAAACTGCGACTTTGTCGCTTTAGAATCCAAACTAACCTGTTAAATTCCAAAATAAATTAAACTCATTAGACCTCGGAAACCATAGATTAAATAAAAATACGAAAAGCCTTGTTATTCAGCTTTTTCGGCCATTACACAATGATTTGTTAGACAGACACAAGCAAAAAGATTGATTAAAAACGGATTGTTTTCATCGTACATTGGGATTTTTTTCGGAAGGGCAGGCCCCTGTGGTTGCCCATTAAAAAAATATTACCGATTGAAGTTTTTCGTCACCTGTTTAAAAGAAAAGCGTCCAAAAAATTACGCTCAAAATGCCATTCTTTCCGAGGTGTTATCTGTGTGTATCTGTGTCCCATTGTTGTTTCAAAAACGTAAACCGACAAGTGAAGGATGCCGAAAATCGTATTAAACCTGCCATCTTCCATTGTGAGACGAGAAACCCAATCCCGCTTCTGACCTTCATATGTTGTGGTTCGTTTTGGCTTGACACCCAATCCGGATTTCCGTATTGTTGCAATTCAGAAAATGGAGTTCTTAGGTTCCGGGATCAAACAGACATGAATCTGTTTGATTGGCCTGAACAGGATTTCCATAGGCTCGTACCCTGGTGAACGGTTACGTCAAAACTTATTTTAGAGTAAAAGGCTATGCATCATTTTCATTATGTAAATAACGAACTATATTGCGAAAACATCCCCGTATCAAAAGTGGCCGGGGAGGTGGGAACACCTTTTTACATATATCCTCATGCAACATTACTAAGACATTTCAGGGTATTTGATCAGGCCTTTTCAGGTATAAAACACATTACCTGTTTTTCTGTAAAATCAAATTCCAACCTCGCTGTACTGCGGCTCTTTGCAAGAGAAGGGGGCGGCGCGGATATCGTCTCGGGAGGAGAGCTGTTCAGGACACTTAAGGCGGGAGTAAACCCAAAAAAGATCGTCTATTCAGGTATCGGTAAAAAAGCTGAAGAGATCGAGTATGCCCTCAAATCAGATATATTAATGTTTAACGTGGAATCGGAACAGGAGCTTTTAAAACTAAATGAGGTAGCGGAAAGGATTGGAAAAAAGGCAGGGACGGCAATCAGGGTAAACCCGGATGTTGATCCAAAGACACATCCATATATCTCCACAGGCCTGAAAGAGAACAAGTTTGGAATCGACATCAATGATGCCCCCAGGATATACCTTGCCGCCTCAAAAATGAAACATATTCAGGTTGCAGGTATCTCCTGCCACATAGGTTCCCAGTTAACAGAGACTTCCCCGTTTATTGATGCAATAAGGAAATTGAAAAAATTGGTACAAATACTTAAAGACACAGGTGTCAATATCCAATACCTTGATCTCGGAGGCGGACTTGGAATCATCTATGACAGGGAAGAACCGCCTCACCCAAAAGAGTATGGATCGGCTGTAAAAGATGAGCTGGGTCTTTCCGGCCTGACCCTGATCTTTGAGCCCGGGCGTGTGATCACAGGTAATGCGGGGATACTCGTGACAAAGGTGGTTTACACTAAGTTTGCCTCTCAAAAGAGGTTTTTTATCGTGGATTCAGGGATGAATGACCTTATGCGTCCAAGCATTTACAACTCATTTCATGCTGTCCAGCCTGTAACTCTCTCCAACCGACAAAAGGTAAAGGCGGATATTGTCGGCCCCATATGCGAGTCGGGCGATTTCTTTGCAAAGAATAGAGAGATGGATTCGTTTGAACCGGGTGATTTGATAGCGATCATGAGCGCCGGAGCCTACGGTTTCAGCATGTCTTCCAACTACAACTCCAGACCCAGGCCCTGCGAAGTGATGGTCAGGGATGATCAATTTTATATAATCAGGGAGAGAGAGACCTATGAGGACCTTGTCAGGGGAGAGGTAATCCCGGATTTTTTGATGGAGAATGAATGAATAAGTACCCTGTGGAATTCTGGAAAATGAGCGGAAGCGGAAACGATTTCATCCTTATTGACAACAGGGACGGAAAGATCCGTAATGAGGATATGTCTAACCTGGTTGAAAGGTCATGCAGACGGAGAGAGTCGGTTGGCGCTGATGGTGTAATCTTTCTCACAAGATCCGAACAATACGATTTCGGCTGGCAATTTTTTAATGCGGATGGGGAGGAAGTGGAAATGTGCGGAAACGGCAGTCGGTGCATTTCCAGATTTGCGTTTTTAAATGGGATTGCAGGCCCTGACTTGACATTTGAAACCATGGCAGGTCCTGTTTCAGCGGAAGTAAAAGGCCGAATGGTAAAGGTTTTAATACCAGGCATTAAAGGACTCAAGCTTAATATTGACCTTCCGTACCAGGATGGCTGGGAGAGCGTCGATTTTATTAATACCGGTGTTCCTCATGTGGTAGTGGCTGTAAACAACCTCGACATCCACCCTGTCAGGGAGCAGGGAAGGGATATTCGGCATCACTCCTTGTTTGCACCGGAAGGGACCAATGCCAATTTTGTGAAAAAGTCAGGCCCCGACCTGATAGAGATCAGGACATATGAGAGGGGCGTTGAAAATGAGACCCTTGCATGCGGGACAGGCGCCATTGCCTCTGCCCTTGTTTTTTCTGCCAGGGGAAAGGTAAACTCTCCCGTAAAAGTCAAGACCATGGGGGGGGAAATATTAACCATCCACTTTCAAAGACAGGGAGATTCCTTTGGTCAGGTCCGGCTTGAAGGTAATACCTCGATCATATACAAGGGCAGTCTGAACGAGGAGGCCTTATAAATTTTATTTGTAACTGTTTATTTCAAGCAGCTACTGTTTAGGAACGAGTAAGAATTAATTTCCCCAACCATGCATCACAGATTCAGCCCATCTTTGCCCGATCTAAAAGTACAAATATCTTGAAACAGCTCACTGTTCCTGCAACTTTTGTGTTTTTAGATCGAGCAAACCTGACCTGAATCTGTGCGCCTGCCTGGGGATGTTATTTCATCCTCGTCCCTTAAAGTAATATAAAAGAGGAGGAAGTTTTATATGTTTACAGGTTCTATTGTTGCCATTGTGACTCCATTTAAGGATGGGAAGATAGACGAGGAGTGCTATCGTGAATTGATAGAGGTCCAGATCGAAAATGGTACAAACGCCATTGTTCCTTGCGGTACAACGGGGGAATCGGCTACCCTTAACGTAGAAGAACATAACAGGGTCATTGATATTACCGTGGAAGCGGCAGGAAAAAAGGTTCCGGTTATCGCAGGGACAGGAGGCAACAGCACATCCGAGGCCATAGAACTGACTGAGCATGCCAAAAAGGCGGGTGCAGACGCATCCCTGCAGGTAACTCCATATTATAACAAACCCACCCAGGAAGGCCTTTACAGACATTTTAAGGCAATTGCAGATGCGGTTGCCCTGCCCCAGGTTCTTTATAATGTCCCGGGCAGGACCAGCGTCAACATGCTGCCTGAAACAGTTGCCCGTTTAGCGGAACTCCCTGAGGTGGTCGCGATTAAGGAGGCATCTGCTAATCTTGGCCAGATGATCGAAATCATAAGGCTTGCAGGGGATAAGATCACGCTCTTGTCCGGCGATGACAACCTGACGCTCCCGATACTCTCGATCGGTGGGAAGGGTGTTATTTCGGTAGTAGCCAATATCGCTCCGCGGGATACGGCCAATTTATGCAAGGCGTGGGAAGAAGGTGATTATTCAAAATCAAAAGCGATATTTTACAAACTCTTCCCTTTATGTCAGGCAATGTTTTATGAGACAAACCCAATTCCTGTAAAAACGTCTCTTGCGCTTATGGGAAAAATCCGGAACGAAATGAGACTGCCGCTTTCCAATATGGAAACAAACAATGTTGAACGTCTTGAAAAGGCGCTTAAAGAGTATGGGTTGATTTAGTCGGGGAGAGATCTCATATCTTGATCAGGTTTATAATGGACCCCGATTTTAGAACCACTGGTTAAGCGAGTATTCTAAATCTGTACGCCTGCCTGAGGATGTTATTTCGTCCTCGTCCCTAAGGAAGAGATAAAATTTTAAGTCACAAGCAGCCATCACGGCAATTGGTGAAAAATGGGATCAAGTCTATGTTTGAGCCTTGGTGATAAAAGAGAAGGGTTAAACGTATCCTATTCAAAAAACATGGAAAAGGGTTTGAATCGCCCGCTTATGCGCCCAAACATTCTCACGACTATATCCCTGAGAACACCAATGCATGTGGGAAAAAAATTACCCAAAATTGAGTGAGCACATTGTTAAAAGGGAGCAGTTGAACTAAAACTATCCTGCCTGCCAGAGATTGGGTAATGCCGGAAAGAAGACCAAACTGCTGGAAGCCGGTCATAATAAAGCGGCCCGGCTTATTGTCCGTATCAACGATTTCCTGAAGAAAGAAAGCAGCTCCGGCGCCCGCTGGATTTCGTCGAAAACAGCTCCTTTACAATGTTTTTTCAGAAAACCGCGCGGATCTTCTTGCGCCAGTTCTCTAATGTCGGGATTTTATAGGGAAATATATGATTTTATTTTAAAAAGGTGTCTGGCCAGGAGGCTGTCCGAGAATGCCCTTTTTCCCAAACTCTGCGTTATGTTCAAAAAATTATCCTCGAAATATCAACTATATGTCTGCGGTAATTTTTTGAGCAAGCCTTGATTTTGAAAAAAATTGCTATTCCCGGACAGCCTCCTAGGGTTGTTTTTCCAGATTGCCGAGGACAGGTATTACCACCCAAAGGGTACCCCTGAGCCAGTTCCAGAAGAGTTTTTCCAGCGTTTCAGGTAATCATAATTTGCAGGTAGGCGTTTTGTGCATATTGTTAACCCAATTCTCAATTAGCATAAAACAGGAGCTGCCACGCCTGCTCCCCGCCTGCTGCCAGTCAGATTCAATCCTGATATTCTCGAGCCAAAGCGCAAAGATAACCATCAGAGAGATCACCATAAGATGGCTTAATATATCCGTATGACTTTTTCGCAGGATCATTACGACTTCCTTGTCAACAGGTGATTAAGGAAATGAGGACTCAACAGATCGTTGTAAATGATAGCAAGTAGAGCAAAACTTGCTACAACAGGCTTATTTCCGATGAAACTCGCTGTTGGAAATCGAGAAGTATCGCGATGGAGAGAACGCCCTGAGCAAAAAGCCCAAAACCGAGTTGTCGCGAATGGTCGCCGAGTTTGGGCATCAAACCTGTGACAAGGCATCCCGCAGCAAGTTTGGCCGATAAACGGTAAAGACAGTAAACTGCCGCCAAAAAGAGAATTGATGCAGAATCAAAACGCTAATTAACTCCGAGAAAAACAAGAAGCAGCAAACAGGTCGGTTTTTCCACAATGATCAAGATATGATAATTACGTCCTTTTTCCCCTGAAAGATTGACTATCCAGAACCCGATAAAGAAATTTGCAAGGAGAGGAGAAAAATCAATGTCGAGACCATCCCGCTTGAAAGCACAGTTATACCTATAACTATCAGAAGCAGTTCGCTTTCCTGTCTGCGTCGGCTCAAAAATAAAGAAAATAGCAGGAAAAATCCTATACATGCCAAAAGACCGGTCTTTGCTCCGCTGCCGAGTTTATCTATCCATGAGGGCTCCGGTAATAATGATGGTCGGGAAAAAATGCCGGACCAAAGACAAGAAGCGCGCTTATACCGTCAATACTTGAAATGTATCTCAAAAGCCTGAGCATATTCCTGCCCCTTACAATACAGATCGCCTCAAAATACGTTCCAACGCAGAGCAGTGGAACGAGGGCGTGAACGATGGCCGAAATATCAGGAACGGAGATACGGGAATTAGGGACGAATTTTTCACCGGCCCTCGCAGCAGATTGCCGGCGCTAAATTCGACCCCTATCAAATAGCTCTTTGTTCTCGTTCCTTATATTGACAAATCGGTTTCATTGCCTTATTATAAATATATAATATAATGTGATTATTATTTAGCCCTCTACTGCAGACATCAACAATTTTAAGGTCGCGGAAATTCTATAAACCGAGGAATTAACAATAATTATAATGACAATTGCTATTTGTGTCATCACCATGGAATAATAGTCAAAATCGATATTCCACTATTTTGGGAAAGTGCAAGAATAACTTAACATTTTGGCATCTTATCTTCAGGTCATTTTCGGCAGATTTTAAAGAGCAAAAACCTTGAAATAGCCCACTATTACTGCACCTTTTGCTCTTTAAAATCTACAGAACCTGACCTGAATCCGAGCGCCAATTCTGTAAAGTTATTTTTGTGCGAACCCTTAAATCATGAGTGAAATAAGTTTATTATAAGGCCTATGCAAAGAACATTACCATTTTAAATAGTGTTCCATCCATAAATAAAAACAGCCGCAAGACTATAATGCAGGAGGCTATAATACAGGAGGTAAAAATGATTATTGATCAACCAAGATCGTGGTATATTTTTCTTTTTAGCAAAAAATGTAGTTATTGTCCCAGCGATCCCGGAGCATACATAATGTATAAAGGAAAAAGATTAACCAATAAAGAATATCTTGAACACTGGGGTAAGTGGGTTTTTTTTGGCGAGAAAGAGGAACTGGATGAACTGGCCGAAAAACTGGATCCATTTGTTGAAAGCGAAGAGATCCCATGCATTAAATATGACAGATCCCCTCAGAAATGGTTCAACCTTGAACAATGTGTCATGTGTGTATATTGTGATGACAGGCAAAGGGATGAGGTTTTTAAGATTTTAGCGAAATTTGGTATAAAAGGAAAACGATGGGCGCCTGAGATGGAAGTAATCCAAAAATGGATGCCGGGGGGATTGAACCTGGAGAGATGGCTTGCTTTTCATAATGTTTCGGATGAGGAAGGGGAGAAAATCAGGAAAGACGCCAAAAAAAAGTTTGAAGAGACATTTTTAAACAGGCCGAATGACATCTGTTTTGGCTGGCAGCAATAAAGGAGATATAACATGGCGTTAGTAAGGTTTGCGGGGCAGTTACGAAAGCTTGTCAATGGTAATGTAGAGTTAAATTTTACTGCGAGTAACATATCGGAATGTATCAAAAACCTTGATGGTCAATTTCCAGGCATAAAAGAAAGTTTATGTGATAATAATGGCGAACTGCTTGAATCAATTAACGTTTATGTTAATGGTGATAACGTCCGTTATTTAAACGGCCTCACCACTACCTTAAAGGAAGAAGATGAGGTTGACATTATGTCCGCTTTTGCTGCGGGTTAGGAACGAGGACAAATGAATTTATCTAACCCGGCATAGCAGAGCTGCGTTGAGGGTTTTTCTCAATCGTGATGATCGAAGGTGGACTGAAAATGTGTAAATTGTTTTTTCCACATCCCATAACCCGGTTTTCTCAACGAAGTGAGGGTATGTGAATCAAATTGTTTCTTAAAGAAAAAAAACGGTATGACAGACAGATAAATATTACCGATTTCGGGATTGAGGGCCAACAAAAGCTCAAACAGTCCAAGGTCCTTATTGCAGGCGCAGGAGGCCTTGGAAGCCCGATTGCTATTTATTTGGCGGTTGCAGGAATTGGCAATATCAGGATTGTGGATAATGATAAGGTGAGTTTAAGCAACTTAAACCGGCAGATTCTCTATCAGAATCAAGATATAGGCAGAAAAAAGGCCGAAGCCGCCGGCGAAAAACTCAATAAATGGAATAATGATATCCTGGTAGAGGCAATTACAGAGACGATAAGCGCTAATAATGTTTATCACCTAACTGATGAATGTGACGTTATATTAGATGCCACAGATAATTTTACAGTGAGGTATCTGTTGAATGAGGCTGCTCTTGCGAGGAAAATTCCTTTACATTATGGTGGTATCTACGGATTGGAAGGAGCTCTGACCACTATAATCCCGGGCAAAACAGCCTGTCTGAGATGTATCTTTCCCGAACCGCCTCCCCTGACAATTTCCCCCGCATTAGGAGTTACGGCAGGGATAATCGGCTGTCTTCAGGCAATGGAATCAATAAAATATATCGTGGGAACAGGAGAACTGCTGACCAACCGGATGTTGGTTTTTGATGGTCTCAGCATGAAATTCAGAGAGGTAAAACTAAGACCTGATCCCCGCTGTCCATATTGCTCTTCATAAATCGCGCTATGGTAAACCTCCGGCACAGCCGGAGATTTACCATAGGAGGCTGTCCGGGAATAGCAATTTTTTTCAAAATGAAGGCTTGCTCAAAAAATTACCGCAGGCATATAGTTGATATTTCAAGGACAATTTTTTGAGCATAACGCAAAGTTTGGGAAAAAGGGCATTCTTGAACAGCCTCCTATATTAATTAATAATTCATATTTGCCCCGTTAGACGAAAACATAACTACTCCCTGACAAAATCCTCAAGCGGTATTCTTTCCCTCTCAAATTGGTTGACAGGGTGCTTTTTGTCGGGGTAACCAAGCGCTATCCCGATAACTATCCGTTGATCATCGGGTATGGAACAAAGTCTCCGGAGTATTTCAGGAAAATGTATTGCAGCCGCCATAACACAGGTACCGAGCTGTCTTTCATACGCCAAAAGGCAAAAATTTTGAATAAATATTCCTATGTCAAGTAAAGAATATTCAACGGCAAGCCGTTTGTCCGTCGTAAAGAGCAATAACGCTGGAGCATCGAAAAATGCAAACATATCGGCATAATGCTCTCTACGACCTTTTTTATCATTTCGTGCTATTGAAAGTGAGTCAAATACCCTTTTGCCGACATTCGCATATCTCTTTTTCATAGGCACCGGCCAATTCTCGGGCATGGGTATGTCAGGGGCAGGATCTTTGCCCGAAACTATCGCTTCCTTATTCTCTTTTTTTAATTGTTCCAGAACAGGCCCTGTTACAATCTTAACCTCCCACGGCTGAGTATTTCCCCAGGAGGGGCACCAAACCGCCTCTTTCAGTATCTCTTTAATGGTCTTTTCAGGCACCTGTTTCGCAAGAAATTGTCTGATGCTTCGTCTGCCAAGAATTGCTTCTTTTAATTCCATAAAACCTCCATGTTATATTTAAAACATTTTTGTCCATCAATTTATTCTTATTGAGTTTAATTCTTATAGGAGACTGTCCGAGAACAGCAATTTTCCAAAATCAAGGCTTGCTCAAAAAATTACCGCAGGCATATAGTTGATATTTCGAGGATAATTTTTTGAGCATAACGCAGAGTTTGGGGAAAAGGGCATTCTCGGACAGACTCCTATGAATTATCCCTCATGAGTTGTTTCATTGCTCATTGGTTTTTCTGCATCCTTCATATCACTTCAAAAGTATTTTACACTTTTTTTAATACTAAATCTATCCGTGTTTATCTGTGCGCGCCTGTAGCTAATAAATTGTTTTTCAACCCTGAAAGCACAGACCTAAAAACCTTGACACATTCAATTTATCCGATTATAATAAGTATATAAAATTTGGTATCGAAACTAAAATAAATCAAGAGACAGATTCAACTCAGAAATTTTCAGGAGGAAAAACATAAGAATTGGCAAATCATAAATCAGCCATAAAGCGGGCTAAACAGAATGAAGTCAGGAGATTACAAAATAAACATTACAAGACAAAAGTAAAACATACCATTTTGAAAGTAAGGAATGCTATTTCTGAAAATTCAGTCGATGGCGCTCAGGATATCTTAAAAAGCGCTGTTTCCACTATCCATAAAGCGGTTTCAAACGGTGTTATCCATAAAAATAATGCGGCTCGTAAAATCTCCCGTCTGACACGTCAAATCAATCAAATTAAAGCATCTTGATATCCTTAGGAAATTTGTTAAATCGGCAACAGTTCACGGTTAACGGCTTACAATTGACGGTTTTTTCGAGGATCCCATAAATTTCCTCTGCCTTCAGCAATTTCCGTTGAAGTTACAACTCCTTGAGATTGCTTCGCTCCGCTCACAATGACAAAAGACATTTTGAGTCCTGTGAACAGTTACATTCACCCGTTCAGGGCTGCCTTTCGCCTGTACTCTATCAGTAATATCAGACATTGATAAACCATTGAACCCGTGATCACCTCACTGGAGATTTATATAAGCAAATGGATAATATCAGGTTTTCAAGGACAAGAAGCTTGTTTGCGCCTGACTTTATAAGTCCGTCTGTCTTATAAAGGAGATTCAACGCCCTTTCAAGTTCATCCGGCCTCCATTTTTTTGACTGTTTGATCAGTTTTTGAGTCTGAAATGGCTGAAGCTTCAGTTTTTTGTTAAGATCTATCTGTCGTCCTCCCTCATTCAGGATTGAAAGGGTACTCCAGAGTAAGCGTATCTGCCTGTTCAACATGCCCATCAGGCTGCCGGAAACCTTATCGCCTTCCTCTTCAAGGAATCTGTTCAATACTCCTATTGCATCAGAGCTCCTTTTGAGTGATATTTTATCTAATAACTCAAAAATGGTAAACGTACGGCTGTTTATTGCAAGTTCTTTCACCTCTTTTATACCAATAGTTTTTTGCCCATAGCGGATATACAGCTTTTCGATCTCGGAAAACAGTTCCATTAAGCTATCCCCGACTATCTGCTTGAGATAGTCACAGGCCTCTTCTTCGATATGAAAACCCATATCCCTTGCCATCTTTCTGATCCATGGTATAATCTGATTGTCATATAATTTTTTAAAGTTGACAGCTCGGCCTGACTCTTTGATCTTGCGATAAAATTTTATCCTGAAATCCGGATTTGATGATACAAATATAAGGCATGTAGAATCTACCGGATTTTCAAGGTAGGGGATTAGGCTTTCAAGGGATGCTGCCGGATAATCCTGGGTCATCCTGACTATAATGAGCCTGTTTTGGCACATAAACGGTAAAGATCTCGCGGCATCAATAATATCAGCAGGGTGTGAAGTTTCCGGTAAGCCCGGTTTTCCTCCATAAAAGACCTGAAGATTGAAATCTCTTGCTCCTTCGGGAATAAAATCCTCGCGAAGATCTTTTATGGATTTTTCCAAAGAAAATCTGTCCGGTCCATAGAAGAGATAAAAAGGGAATAATCGCCCCTTTTTTAACTGGCCAAGGACATATTCCGGAGCCAACGGTTCCTTTGCCATCAGAACCTTTCCATGGTTTTCATATAGACCCTCTCTCCAAAACGCCTTGCTATTTCACGGAGGGCTTTTTTCTTATTATAGCTCGTGGCAAGGGGATCCTCACTTACCGTAAAGGTAGCTGATTCCCTCATATCGTTGTCATTCCAGATAACCTTGCCTGTTTTCCCGTCAACCAGCCTGGCATTTAGCCTGACTCTCAGCCTGCGCGTCCTTGTTACTTCATAGTTAACTTCTTCGTCCTCAACTTCCGTCTTGGTTAAGTAATAACTTGTCACCTCGGTACGGATATCCTTTACCTTGCCAATCAAAATAGCGGAGGCCTTATCTCTTGAAACAACAGGTATCTTTGCGTGAGTAACAAACTCCTCACGGATGAGCTTTGTAAAATCGCCTTCAAAGCCCAAATGAGATGAGGTACTTGTAACCATTGGGACAGCAATACTTTGCATATCTATCCCTTGAGGTTCACCTGTTGTGCGGAAATGGTAACCGCAACCGGAAAAATAAAAAAGAATAAAGCCTGACAACAGGCAGGGCAATATGTTTTTTGTCTGAGTTACAAACATGGTCATTTATTTGTTCCAATCCCCGGGGTTAAAACCCCAGGCTATGCTCCGTAGCCCCTCCGGGGGCAAAACAACATAACGTTGTTATGGAATGCAGGGATGGGAATCCCTCTTCAAACGCGAATTTATCTTAGTGTCGATCCGTAAATGGTTATTTTGCCAATCTCTGCGTTATGCGAAAAAAATAATCCTCGGAGATAAGGGCATCCTTTATTTTGAGATAAAAGTAGCTGACACTTTTATTGGAACTAAAAATTATAAATTGCAGAAGGGGCTTATAGCCTCTTAAATCAGCGGCAGGATGCCGCAGCCATTTTTCTGCCAAGTGTAACCTAAAACCTGCATAAACTATTTTCAAGAAGAAAATTATGCTTTTAATATCAACGAATTACAGAAATGCTGTGCTTGTATAACACGCATTAATTTGATG
>JAGGXA010000247.1 GCA_021163285.1 Deltaproteobacteria bacterium
GTAACTTGTTGATATTGTAGCTCAAATAAATTGAATCTAATTTTTTTGCAAGGTATTTTTGAATGGTTCTGCTTTTTCTGTCTAAAACAGCATTGTTCCCTTCACAAAAAACCAAAAAAGTCGTTGAGCATATCACGTTATCATGTGCCGTTAATACACCAGCATGCAAAAACCGTGATAAATATGCTTTAAATCCAATGTATTACAAGCCCACCTTGAAAGGGCTGGGTTCAGGACTTAAAGCAGTTATGTTAGCTGATCAGGCCATTAAATGCGGTGATGCGGATATTATAGCAGCAGGGGGAATGGAAAGCATGAGTAATATTCCATATTATCTCGATTCCGCGAGGAAAGGTTATCGCATGGGAAATGGCGCGTTAGTGGACGGCATGGTTCATGACGGCCTGTGGGACGTGGTAAACGACTTTCATATGGGATACACAGCGGAACTTATATCTGATAAGTTTTCCATAACAAGGGAGGAGATGGATCTTTTTTCCGTCAAGCCTAATGACAATGCCCTGTCCGCACATGAGGAAGGAAGATTTAAAGATGAAATTATGCCGGTAACGGTAACACCAAAAAGAGGCGAACCTTTTATTGTTGATCGTGACAAAGGTCCGCGCAAGACTTCGATGGAACAACTCAAGCGCCTATGGGAATTTTCCGGCCAAAAGCTCCTGCAAAGAATCGAATAACGACCATATATCCGACAACCGATTTTCAATAGGGGTATCTGTCATTATTATCCTGTTGCGGAAGGTCAGGCTTTTTACTGCCTTTGCCTGCTTTGTCCCCGGATTCTTGATAGCCTGGGCCTCATCCAGGATGATATAATTCCACACATGGGATTTGATCCGCCCGTATCTTTGGGCAAGGGCATAAGTGGTTATGACAAGATCAAATTCGTTCAACCGGTTTTTGTCTTTCGACAGGGCATTTTTCCCTGTATTTGCTCCGGGATGTGCGATAAGGAATTTGATTTCAGGGGAAAACCGGCCGATTTCATTTGCCCGGTTTGAAATAAGGGATGCCGGAATATCAGGAAACTTGCCTGATTTGGTTTATTTATTTTTTTGATCAGATTTCAGAATATTTAAAAAGGCCAGCGATAACCCGGCAAAATTATGCCAAAAATCAAGGGAAGGTGAAAATATTGTCTGATTATCGCAAAACCCCGGGGACAGAAGCCACAAATCCGTGCCGCCACTGAAACGCCTGAATATTTCTTCCTGCAGCAACCTGCCGGTTTCGTTTGCCGGCTCTTCTGTATCTGTCCATTCCGGCTGTATAAAGCCGTTTGGCATAATAACAATATTTAATTCCTGTGAATCGGTCATTAGTATATTTGATATTCCCGACATCAAGTGAACCGTCCGGTTTGACAATGTTGTTTTAAACTCTGGGAACGGGGATAAAAGTTGCAGGAACAATGAGCTGTTTCAAGATATTTGTACTCCTGGATCGGGCAAAGATGGCCTGAAGCTGTGATGTATCGTTGGGAAAGTTAATTTATTCTCGTTCCTTACTAATAATCATCCTCATATTTGGCCATGAGCCTGTCATATTCTTTTTCACCCATCACACCCATATCCATTAAGAGGTCAGCTATTCCATCTTCCCTGAGATCATCAATCGAAAGGATCTTGGCGTTACTCTTCCCATATACGTTGAAAAATGTATATTCCAGGGTTAGTCTTGATTTCTTAAGTGGCTTGATGTGCTTTCCAAATATCACAAAGTGATAACTCAAAAAGACATACAAAACAGCGCCCAAACAAGCCCATAGTATATATTTTTTAAAGACATTCATGAAAAACTCCTCAAATCTTTCTCTAATCACGCCTGAACGAAAACAGTCTGCCATGTTGATAAAATAAGTATTTCGGCATCCTTCAAACCTGATTTTCGCTTTGTAGATGTTGCTTTTCGTCTGGTTCCCATTCTGCAGCGCAGAAACCTGTATGGCAACCTTCCCACGCTGGAGCGTGGGAACGGGAAACGTTCAAACTGTAAACTATTTTTTGAACTTATTGAAGGATGCTCAGAAATCCATAAGTTATTACCCTGAATATTGAGCGATTAACCTTCGACCTTCAACCTTTAAACCGTGAAAGGTTACCCGATATCAAATAGATGCCTGCGGTAATTTTTTTCGCAAGCCTTGATTTTGGATAAAATTGCTATTTCCGGACTGCCACCTATGGAACTATCTATTTGATTTTAAAAGCTAAAAGCTAACACCTAATTATATTAATCTTTTCAGTGCTGTAACGGTACATAATTTGCATAAAAACAGCTTAATATAGCATTGTTAGACAGCAAGATTCATGCCTGAAGAATGAAATACATTAATCGTAACCGTTCACAGGTTCGGGGTTCAACCATTCATGGTCAAGAACAAAGAAGGCATTGAAAACACAAAGTCCTCGTCACAAATGCTTATTTCCCGGGTATTTGCCCGTTTGGCTCCAAATTCTGGATTAGATCTCCCAAAGATGACCCTCTTCCCGTAAATACGTATTATAAATGCAGTCCGGGGACAAAAATTCAGCCTTGAACCTCTGAACCCGTGAACGGTTACTTAATTAAGGACGAGGACGAAATAACATCCCCAAGCAGGCGCACGGATTTAAGCCGGGTTTGTTCGATCTACAAGCACAGAAGTTGCAGCAATAGTGAGCTATTTCAATATTTTTGTAATTTTAGAACGGGTAAAGATTGCCTGAAGCTATGATGCATGGTTGGGGAAGTTAATTTATCCCCGTTCCTTACCATTCAACTTTGAATCCTGAACCAGTTAACCCGTATTCAAGTATATTAATATATCAAGAAAGAGGTGGTCAATGGGCAAAAATAATGTAATTTTTCTGGAAGTAATAGAGTGGTTCGATGAAAGCGGCAGGGAACTGGTACACAGGATTCCTGAAGAGGGTTCGGGAGAGATCAAGTTTGGAGCACAGCTTATTGTTCGGGAAAGTCAGGCTGCTGTTTTATTTTATAAAGGCAGGGCGGGTGATGCTTTTGGGCCGGGCCGACATACCCTAACGACCGCAAATATTCCGGTTTTAACCAAGATCCTGGCCCTTCCGTGGGGTATGACCAGCCCGCTTAGGGCCGAGGCATATATGGTTAATATGAAGGTGTTCCCTAACCTGAAATGGGGAACAAGGGACCCTGTGGCATTTAAGGATCAGGTATTAGGACTCATCAGGCTCAGGGCTCATGGGGTGTTTAATATCCAGGTGGTTCAGCCTGTGCTGTTCATCAACAGCATGGCAGGCACCATGGGCAAATTCAGTACGGAAGATATCGAAGAATATTTAAAACGCGTTATCATATCGCGGCTGAACGACTATATGGGCGAAAACCTTGATACTATCTTTAACCTGCCCGGTCGGTATGATGAAATTTCGTTGGGATTGCAGAAACGCCTGCATGATGATTTTAGTCATTTTGGCCTTGGTTTGCAGCAGTTATATGTGACTTCAATTACTCCTCCGTCCGAGGTGCAAAAAGCCATAGATGACAGAAGCCGTCTTAACGTAATTCAAGACCTGGACGGGCTTGTTAAAATGAAGGCGGCCATGGCCATGGAAAAGGCGTCGGAGTCGTCCGGTGATGCAGGTTCGGGACTTGGCATGGGCCTTGGATTTATGATGCCGGCAATGTTTGCCGACTCATTTAAGTCTCAGGCCGTACCTGGAGGAGGACAGGGCGCTCCCGTTCCTGATGTCAGATGTCCGGATTGCGGGAATCCCATTCAAAGGAATGCCAGGTTTTGTCCTTTTTGCGGTCATCAACAGGTAGTTTTCGATCAATGCGTCAACTGTGGCAAAAATTTACCGCCTAATGCCAGGTTTTGTCCCAAGTGCGGCCGCCCTGTAAATAAAAAACCGGAACCAAAATTCTGTCCGCATTGCAAGTCTGAAAATCTTCCCGGCGCGGCTTTTTGCAATCAATGCGGTGAAAAATTGACGGAGATAATATAAGATTAACACCTAAAACCTGCAAGCATCGAGTTTGCCGAAGACCTGCCTGCTGCAGGCAGGTGCAAGGCGGCAAGGGCACAGACGTACTACGATACTTCAAGTCCTTGCCAACGCCGCAGATTCGGTAAAATCGGCGTTCCCGGAGGGTAAACTATTTTCAAAAATCCCAGCCTTTATGGCCTCATCCAAATTGATACGTATCATGCAAGCACAACATTCCCATAACTTGCTGATATTAAAAGCCTAACTTCCTTTTTGAAAATAGTTTATGCAGGATTTAGGTAACAGTAAAGGGCGCAATACAAAAAAAATTACACTAATTAATATGGCTATCTTTCCTCAGGCTGTCCTGAAAGGGGTAACCATTCCAGCCCGGGGTTCCCTGTAAGTCCGTACCCCTGGTGTGAACGGTTACGATTAATACATATGGAAATACAGGTTGAACATGAGTGCCCTCAGTGTGGAGCACCAATACAGTTTGAAGAAACCGACCGTCTGCTTCGTTGTCCTTATTGTGATGTGCAAAATTTTCTTTTTGTTCGGGATTATTTTCGCTATGTACTCCCGCATAAGGCACCCGGCAGGGAGATAATTTATGCTCCATATCTCCGTTTTAAGGGCAGCGTTTATTATTGTCAGGGGATGAACATCAATTACCGGGTTGTGGATATAACAAATACAGGGCTTTTCTTTAAAGGTATTCCGGATTCCCTGGGGCTAAGGCCCCAGGCCATGAAGATGAAATTTGTGGAACCGGATACGGAAGGATCGTTTCTCAGGTTTACACTTCAGGCAAAAGATATAATAGCAAGGGCCGGAAGGTTTTCAGAAGAATCTTCATGCGGGACGCTTTATCACCGCGCCTATATTGGAGAAACGTTGAGTATTATATATCTTCCGCTGTATGAAGAAAAGGGGAGGCTTTTTGATGCTGTTTTAAACAGGCCGATAGCAAATCTTTCCAAAGGCGGTGATACGATCGGCTCGGCCGTAAACAAAAATCCCAGGTGGATGCTCTCATTTATTCCCACGCTGTGTCCGGTTTGCGGTTGGAACCTCAAAGGTGAAAGGGATAGTGTAATTCTGACTTGCGATAATTGTTACACGGCCTGGGAGGCTCATGGAGGAAAGTTTGAGCAGGTTCGGTTTTTTCTTGTCCCAGCTCAGGGAAAAAACAGCATATACCTGCCGTTCTGGAAAATATCTGCCGGGATCAAAGGTATAGAAATTAATTCATTTGCAGATTTTATCAGGTTTACCAACCAGCCAAAGGCGATCAAAAAGGAATGGGAAACCATGGGGATGAGTTTCTGGAGTCCAGCATTCAAAATCAGGCCCAAGATTTTTTTAAACTTGTCCAAACGGTTGACAATTACCCGGGAACAGTTTCATACGGAAAAGACGATCAAAGGCAAATGCCTCTATCCTGTGACGCTTCCTCAGGCAGAGGCGGTACAAGGCATGAAATTAACACTCGCAGGTTCGACCCTGAACAAAAAAACTATCTTGCCGCTCATGCCACGTATAGGATTTGAGATAAAAAAAACAACGCTTGTCTATCTCCCGTTTCAAGAGACGGGACAAGAGATGATACAGGAACATACTAAAATCACTATCAACAAGAATTCTCTGGCCTTCGGACGCAAGTTGTAGGAACAGAATGAAAACAAAGGAGTCAGGGCTACGTTCCTGACTCATGTGCACAAAGGTGCAAAGGTGTAAAGAAGAAGGTAACCGTTCCGGGTTATCTTTTTCCCGTTCTCTTTCAGTAATACCTAAAACCTGCATAAACTATTTTCAAGAAGAAAATTATGCTTTTAATATCAACGAATTAC
>JAGGXA010000040.1 GCA_021163285.1 Deltaproteobacteria bacterium
CAACATTTCTGTAATTCGTTGATATTAAAAGCATAATTTTCTTCTTGAAAATAGTTTATGCAGGTTTTAGGTAATAATTGAAATAATGCCATTTAGTCTTGCATTGCCAACCTCTTTTTATAACAAAAAAAGTCACGAGATCACAAAATATTAATTCCGAAGGTGGGAGATCACCGGGATTTGTCTGCAGCGTAGCTGCTTCGTCCAACAATTAATTTAACATCCTTCGGACAAATTTTTAAAAATTCTGAAATGGATTCCAGCGCTTTTTATTGCATGAATGCTGAACAATCAGGGAATGAAAGTATTAGGTTGAACAACAAAGACCATGTATCAAAGGTTTTTCTAAGGTAATTTACAATATCAAGTCAATGGTATCTTTTTCGTGCGTTAGACAGCTTGACGTATAACCGCACAGGTCGAATTATTTCATGATTAATGGGAACTGTTGACAGGAGGCTGTCCGAAGATGCTCTTTTCCCCAAACTCTGCGTTATGCTCAAAAAATTATCCTCGGAGGTAAGCGAGCTTGCGAGATTCCGATATTAACTATATGCCTGCGGTAATTTTTTGAGCAAGCTTTGATTTTGGAAAAAAATTGCTATTCCCGGACAGTCTCATAGTTGTAATTGACATAACGAAGGATATGCTTTATTTTAAAGTAATATGTTAATAATGAGGAGGATTGGCTATGGATTTTCTTGAAAAGGCAAAAATAAGGTTAGACCACTGGATTACACATAATGATCACCATCAGGAAGAGTACCGGATGTTTGTTGAGCAATTAGATGATGCTGAGAAAAAAAAGAGCGCTGACTATGTCCGTGAGATGATAGCATTAAACGCAAAAAGTACTGAGTGCCTCCGTAAGGCCCTGGAAGCGCTTGAATAGTGCAGAGAATTTCATAAGGAGAGATTTGAAATGTGTGAAGCTGATGCATTTATTTTGAGAGACGAAAAGGAAGAAAAGGTACTTGAAAATGTCGATCAGGTTGAATTAGATGGTGATGATGTAAAACTTGTTAGTATCTTCGGCGAACAAAAAAGCATGAAAGCGAAATTTAAGATTTATAATAACAGCGAGAGAAAGATTGTTTTTGAAGCTATTTAGTGTCCATCCATAAATAGGATAGTTTGTTCGAGATCAAGGCGCTCTAAAATTTTAACCACGGGAATATATTGAATATTTTGAGGATTAAAATTTTAGCGCAACGCAGATATCGGGCAGGTAAGCGAGCCCGTGATACTCCGAAATAGCCATTTATGGATGGGCGCTATTTAAGGGATGCGAAAAAAAGATCTCGTCTGGTATTTGTTCGCATGCTTTTTTTCCACGTCCCTTACATAACTGTTCACAGGTTCAGGGTTTACGGTTAAACATTGGTTATCTATTGAACGGAATTTTATTCAGGGTTATACATGTCCGGACCCCATCGGTCCGAGTGTAGGGCGTCTCTTTCCTCCGGCATAACGGCCGTTGTGTTTTATTTCCGTTCCTAAACTTTTTCCGGGGTATTAAAGTGAAGCTGGGACTTATTTCGGATACTCATGATAACTTAACCATGGTTAACAGGGCCGTGGAAATTTTTAACAGGGAAAAAGTGGCTATGGTCTTACATGCGGGCGATTATGTCGCTCCATTTTCCATTAAGCCTCTTTTTTTCTTAGAAGCCGATTTTATGGGGGTGTGGGGGAATAATGATGGTGATAAAATTGCCTTGAATAAAGCAGGGCAAGGTAAAATCGTAAATTCGCCCAGTATAGAGACATATAGCGGAAAAAAAATTATAATCGGTCATTTTTTTGAAACACTTGATGCCCTTGTTTTATCACAGCAATTTTTCATGATAGTGTATGGACATACCCACCGCCCTGAAATCAAGAAAACAGGGCAAACGCTTGTCGTCAATCCAGGTGAGTGCTGTGGATGGTTGTATGGAAAACCAACGGTTGCCATAGCTGATCTGGAAAACCGGACGGCAAGGATAATAGAGCTCTAATCCTGTTTTTCTCCTGCATTTAACCGCAATTACGTATATACATGAAAATATATCTGTGTGAATAGCCATACAAGTCGAAAAATATTGTATTGGGTTTGCAAAATGTTTGCATCACCTATAAATAAAGGATTTTGCGTATGGATAAGCTTATAGAGAAAGCTGCTGATATTATTGTGAATTCCACCCTAACTCCGGCATTGACCGGCGCAGGCATTTCAGTGGAATCCGGTATTCCGGATTTCAGAAGCGCGCAAGGGCTGTGGTCAAAATTCGATCCGGCAGAATATGCCACTATCACTGCTTTCAAATCAAATCCTGAAAAGGTTTGGGAGATGCTGAGGGAGATGGATAAGATCGTCAACAAAGCCAGGCCCAATAATGCCCATTTTGGTATGGGAGAGCTTGAAAAAATGGGGTACCTGAATTGTATTATTACGCAAAATGTAGATAATTTACATCAGGCGGGTGGTTCGAAAAATGTCATTGAATACCATGGAAATACCAACAGCCTCACTTGTCTGTGGTGCGGGAAGAAATATAAGATTGAAGAAAAGAGAGGGGAATTTCCTCCAAGGTGTGACTGCAAAAAGATATTAAAGCCGGATGTCATCTTTTTTGGAGAAGCAATTCCTCAAGACGCGAAGGTTCGGTCATTTCAGCTTGCATCATCTGCTCAGGCTTTGATGGTGGTGGGGACTTCCGCTGTTGTTTCGCCCGCAAATACAATTCCAGCCATTGCCAAACAGAATGGGGCAAAAATTATAGAGATTAACAAGGAAAGAACTCACTTAACGGACAGTGTTACGGATCTTTTTTTGGAGGGCGGCGCTTCTGCAATAATGTCGACTCTTGTTGAGGCTGTCAAAAAAAAGGTACGAGGAATATCCTCTGCCACTGTGTATAACATGCAACACTGATGGTAATGTGAAAGCGGTCAGTCCGAAGGATAAAGAGTTTATCAAAAAAATAGTAATGAATTTCACTATCGAGGTATATTTTGTCAAAAGGTTTTTTAAATGTTTCAACTGTTTGATATCATAAACATATTATAGATTTAAATAGCCAGCCCTTTCAAGGTGGTAACTGGTTGATATTGTAGCTCAAATAAATTGAATCTAATTTTTTTGCAAGGTATTTTTGAATGGTTCTGCTTTTTCTGTCTAAAACAGCATTGTTCCCTTCACAAAAAACCAAAATAGTCGTTGATCATATCACGTTATCATGTGTCGTTAATACACCAGCATGCAAAAACCGTGATAGATATACTTTAAATCCAATGTATTACAAGCCCACCTTGAAAGGGCTGATTTAAATAGCTTATCATTAATTCTTCGAGAGAAATATCGGCCATTGTGCAGCCTGAAAAAATAAAATAGATTTACGGCATAAATCGTGCTTATCATTATGATGGTAGTTATTCGTAGGTAGAGATTCAAAAAAGGTTTTTTTCTGCAAGCCAAACCAAAGTGTAACCCGTTTCTCATTTGCTGAACAGAAGCTGTAAATGGTTGCTTGAATCCCATGAAAAGTTGGATATTATAAAGTTTAGCCTGAACACTGAATCATTGAACCCGTGAACGGTTATATTCAATTCATATTTTCTATTGACAAAGATCACAAAAAGTATCATTAATCTTCGTTCAGCACAAAAAACTTTTAGAATATAACGGCAATAACCCTTTGACTGAATTAGGGGGGAAGAACATTGATCTTAACATTTGATAAAGAAATCCTGGAACAGGCCTGTAAGGAAATAATCGAAACAATACTGGTATGTCTTCCTAACGCTTTTAAAGGAACTGTTTACCGGATAGGATTGCCACCTCAAATGATTGCGCAACGTGTTTCGTCAGGTATTATTGAAAATGACAGGAAAACAATCTCCTGGGGGCTTCCTCAAAGGTCTGATTATAATCCTCCCGGTAAATCATGGAATGAATATATGGATAAACCTGGACGTCCTCTTGAAGCCATGGCTTGGTGTGTCGAAAGACAGAGGAGCTGGACAGCCGAGGATTCCCGGATCGACGCCCGGAGCGTGAGGCTTCAGGTGGAAGGTATAAGTGAAGATGTTTACCACATGGAGCCCGTATTAATCCGAAAGGAGGATCTGTTTTTCGGGAATGGATCAAACATTGAATATGCAAAAAATATTCAGAATGAAACTCTGTGGAAAGATAGTGATTACGTGGTAGTTGCTATTATAAAGATCCATTTTTTGCACAATACTATAAAAATTGCTGATTTTCAGACCCGGACAATTAAGAAACTGTCCAGGGCATTAGGCACGGAGCTAATGTCATATCAGCTCAAAAAACAATTATATGAGGACAAGAAACAATTAGCTGAGGATAAACTTAATTCCTGTAATATTCTCGCCGATTCTCTTCGTAATACCATCAGCAAAACCGGATTGATTTTTTCTCTCATTAAATTGGAACTTGGTGTTTTAAGAAAACAATGGGAGACTCTATTATTGGAGTTATCGGATAAAAAAGATATGAAATGTGAGGCGGTTGAAACCTTAAACCACATTCTCGATCAAATGGATGGGAAATGTGGAAAACTGGGAAAAAATTTAATTAATCTTCAAAACAAATTTATAAACCTTTCTTTACCTCCGGAAGGAGGTTTGAATTGGATACGAATGCAGATTGAGAATAAATGGAATCAATTATTTAACGAGATACCCTTTGATGACGAGCAGACAGGGGAGATCCGAAGCAGCCTTGATTATCTTAAAAGTTCACTTTTTGTCGGGAGGGACCCCGATCTTTTAGCAAGGTATAGCAGGATACCTGAATCGTTAAAAACGGAATGGATTGACCTGATTTATAAGGATATTCAATCCCTTGATTTTCAATATCTTAACAGGTTAACCTATATCCTTGAAAATCCATCTCTTAATTTACCTTATCAGGAGAAATCGAGAAAGAGTCTCCTTTACCTCAAAGCTCTTGCTGAAATTATGGGTCAGTTGGAAAATAGTACTAATATTGTACTGAGGGAAGTCTTAAACGGTGATTATGTTGATCCCTCCCCGAATGTTTTGAATAAAATAGCCGTTTGATTTATCTGCGCCTGTAGCTCAGCTGGATAGAGCAGCGGACTTCTAATCCGCAAGCCGGGTGTTCGAATCACCCCAGGCGCATTAATAATATTTATGGTCTAACCCCGGGAAATCCCGCCGGCAATCGCTCTTCTTCAAATTTCCGTACCTTGCAGTTTACTAACGTAATTTAGAAGCCTTAATCATCTCGATAATTATTCATTTTCGGATTGGAAATTGAATGGTGCGCTGATTTTTAGGGACGCGGAAACAACTAATCGTTCCGGGAGGCTGTCCGAGAATGTCCTTTTCCCAAACTCTGCGTTATGCGAAAAAAATTATCCTCGGAAGTAAGCGAGCTTGCGAGACTCCGATATCAACTATATGTCTGCGGTAATTTTTTTCAAGCCTTGATTTTGGATAAAATTGCTATTCTCGGACAACCTTCTGTGTAGCGCCCGAATTTAGGTTGATTTTGTTCGATCGTAAATTCAAAAGGTAAAGGAATAGCGAACTATTTCAGGATTTTTGGAATTTGGGATCGAATCAAAACATCCTGAAGGCGGGTTGATATTTGGTGTGATTATCTTTTCCGTGTCCCTTACTTTTGGATGGATGAGTAATGATCGGGGCGAGAGGATTTGAACCTCCGGCACCCTGCTCCCAAAGCAGGTGCGCTACCAGACTGCGCCACGCCCCGATAATCAATTATGTATTTTACATTTATAGAGGATATAAAATCAAGGTAATTTTATCTTTTATAAGTCCTTGACCTTTGTATTTCTTTTGTAATAATATAATCCAATTAGTTTATTATGATATATATAACTGTAAAATACAATTTTTAAAATTGAATAATTAGTGGAGATATTTATGGAACCTATAAAAAATATTAGTATAGCTATTGTTATGTTGATTCCATCCTTTGTCTTTGGAGGCGCTGCCTGGGACCTGTTCGGGTCATGGACAGCCGTCTTTTTCCTTGAGATAATTATGGTTTTTATCTATTTTTCCATAATTACGGGAAAACTCTCATCTATTTTTCAAAAGGAATAGCTGTTTAAGGTTTACAGGTTTTGTAACCGTTCATGGTTCATTCAGGGTTCACTGATATCTTGTTAACAATATGATCAGTAATACAGTATTATAA
>JAGGXA010000143.1 GCA_021163285.1 Deltaproteobacteria bacterium
ATAGGTGACACAGAAAGCTGCTCGAGAACAGCAATTTTTTCCAAATTTAAGGCTTGAAACCGAAATCCTGCAAACGTCGAGTTTGCCGAAGACCTGCCTGCAGCAGGCAGGTCTTCGGCAAACTCGACGTTTGCAGGATTTAGGTTTCAAGCCTTAAATTTGGAAAAAATTGCTGTTCTCGAACAGCTTTCTGTGTCACCTATTTATCCAGGGAAAACCTTATTGTAGTCATTGCCCTGACCTTTACAGGTTCTCCCTCCAGGGTTCCCGGTTTGAAACGCCAGCTTAAAACAGTCCGTTTTACGCTCTGCTCAAATATGTTCGGAGGGTTTGCATCGAGAATCTTTAATTTTTCCACGTTACCTTTTTCATTCACGAGAAATTCGATGCGTACCGATCCCTCTATCCCCATTCTTCTGGCCCTGAAAGGATAAGGAGGTGGTATTTTGACGACAGGGATCAGGGGGCCGTCAATCTCACCTATCTCAAATTCGCCTGTAAAGGAAAAGTTGGAAAAATCATAATTGACCATCGGCGGAGAAGGAGGCAGCGAGGGGCCGCCGGTTATTCTTGGGTCTAATTCATAAGTGAGCGGTATATTTTTTACTGGCAGCCTTCGTAATAAATTTGGCCTTTGCGTAACGGTCTTTAACTGTTCGGGAATTTTGACTCTCGGCTTTTTCTTCTTCGGAGGCCTGGGTAATTTTGCCTTGTAAAAATTCACGGTTTGAAATTCTTTATGGTGAGTTCTTCCTTCAATATCCCTTTGCAAAAGGGCCGGCAGAATACAAAAGAGGAAAAGATTGAATAAAAGGGCTCCGACAAGGGATGTTGTCCATATTGATATATGTCTTATGCCTGACTGCATGGAATTATTATAACCGTTTAGGGCTCAAAGGTCAGCCCTTTCAAGGTGGTAACTTGTTGATATTGTAGCTCAAATAAATTGAATCTAATTTTTTTGCAAGGTATTTTTGAATGGTTCTGCTTTTTCTGTCTAAAACAGCATTGTTCCCTTCACAAAAAGCCAAAAAAGTTGTTGATCATATCACGTTATCATGTATCGTTAAAACACCAGCATGCACAAACCGTGATAAATATGCTTTAAATCCAATGTATTACAATCCCCACCTTGAAAGGGATAGAAGGTTTAAGGTTTAGGGTTCAGCCGTTCAGGGTAAAGAGAAAGAAAGCATTGAAGACCTGGAGTCATCGTTACAAATACAGCCTCCTGTGGATAAGAATAGAACCTTTTAACCTTCAACCTGTGAACGGTTAAACGAATTATTATCCGTTGGAAAGACTTGCAGCGAGGCTGACATTTTTCGCCCCTGCAAGTCTGCAACTATCCATAATGGATATCACAAGGCCTGTTACACTTTCTCTGTCTGCTATTATTATTACCTGTGACTCAGGATTTTCAGCAAGGTCCCTTTCCACATGGGCGCGAATCGTTCTCACATCCACTTCCCGTTTATCCATAAATATCCTTCCATCCTTTGTTAACCCGATCATAATATTTGCCTTTTGTTTGCCCGCAGCAGTGGTGGCCGACGGTCTGTTTATATCTATACCGGTTTCCTTTACAAAGCTTGTGGTTACCATAAAGAAGATCAGGAGGATAAAGACCATATCGATTAATGGTGTGATATTCAGCTCTACAGACCTGCTTTGCTTTCGTCTGCTTCCTGTGATATTCAGCATATCGTAGGCTCCTTTTTATCAGATATAGGTTTTTAGATGGATAGCTGTGGATGCAATCTTATGTTTCAGGCTGTTTGATTTGCGGTACAGATAATTGCTCATATAAAAACCGGGAATAGCCACCACAAGACCGCTTTGAGTCGTGATTAATGCCTCTGATATTCCTGCTGCCATTGCTTTTGCATTCCCTGTCCCGAATATCGATATTACACTAAACGTAGTGACCATTCCTGTAACGGTTCCCAAAAGACCTAAAAGCGGCGCTATACCGGCCAGCACGGATATAACGGACAAATATTTATCGAGAGAAGCTGCAAATGAGATAACGATCTCATCTAATATATGATTATTCAGACTTGAATCTCCTGAGGCTTTTTTGAGAAATCTCACAGTGAACCGGGCCCGAAGCCCTGTATTCTTTTTAAGATCAGGGCAGGTTCCTTTAATTATATATTCCCTGGCATTTTTAACGGATATATCATGATTGCTCATCTTTCTGAAAAGAAAGAAACGATTCAATATCAATACCCACATAAAGAATGAGACCAGCGCAAGGGGCAGCATGATAATTCCACCTGACCTTAGATATTCAAATGCCCCATAAATGAGATCCTCCGTGAAATACATCAGTCCCCTCCCTTTTCTTTGAATACTGTGTTGGTAAGGGCAACTGCTTTTTCTTCCATCTCGCTGATAATATTTTCTGAAATGCGGGTCAGGAAGGTATGAAATAACATGATCGGTATAGCCATGCTCAGACCCAGCATGGTTGTAACAAGGGCCTCTGATATACCACCGGACATCATTCTCGGATCTCCCGTTCCGTAAAGTGTGATTACATGAAAGGTGTTGATCATGCCGGTCACTGTGCCAAGAAGGCCTAAAAGCGGGGCAATGGCGGCAAGCACCCCAAGTGTGGGGAGAAATTTTTCAAGCCTTGGAATCTCCCCTAATATACTTTCCTGAAGCATGTTTTCCATGCCTTCCCGATTCATGTGTCTGCTCTTGATCCCGGTCAGAAGCACGTTCGGTATCGGCCTTCCTTCCTGTTTTTTACATATCGCCATGCATTCTTCCCACTTTCCTTCAATGGCCAGCTCGTTGACTTTATTCATCAGTTTGTTTGCGTTTAACCTGACCTTGTTTAAAAAGAAAAAACGTTCAATGATAATAATAAGAGAAATAAAACCTGTTCCAAGAATCGGCCAGACAATAGGGCCCCCGCTTCTTATTTTATCTTTCAGGTTAACCCTGTGCGAAAGCTGTCTTAATGCAGCGCCGCCTGACAGATCAACAGGCACTTCATCTGATTTGCCTGACATATAGTTGTCTATTTTCTTGGATATGCCGCGTCCGGGAAGTTTGGAAAGGGCAAAAAGACGCATACTTTTGGGTGAATAGTTCAAAAAACCGGTTTCATTCCCAAGTTTGTATGCCGCCGTAAAATTCCCGATGCTAAGTACCTTTGCCGTCACCTCTTCACCTGAACGTTCAACAATTACCGAATCCTGTAAACGGACTTCGCCCGAATGTTTCATCTCGTCAAAGAGTGTTGCTGTGATAAGACTTATATCATCCATACCGGGGAATCTCGATTTATTGAGGATCGGTTTTATTTTTTCATCTCTTTTGGTAAATATAGCGCTTTGAGGGCTTTGGACAAGAAAGGAGTCGAGGTTTTTGGCAGTAACCCTGATAAGCCCGGTAAGTTCTTTGATCATGGTATCAAGATCTCCCTCTTGAAGAGAGAGATTCTCCTCCTTTTTGGTCAATGCACGATTCATTTTTTCTAATTTCCGATTCTCGTCATCAATAGCCCGATTCCGGAGTTCAATGCTTTTTATCGCTTTTAAAAGGGAGTTTTTATCCTTCAATATCTTTGCCAGGCTTTCTTTGGCCTCCTTTTCCGCAATTTCTTTTTCAAGAACTGCCTTGTTAAGTGCCTTTTCTCTCTTTTCTTGTAATTTTTGTGTTGTTTGCCGCATATCCCGGGCATAGATCCGGGAAGTGAATAGAACGCCTGCAAACAGAATCAAAAGAAATATCAGCTTGGTTTTCATGGGACAGTCAGCCTCCCTATCGGTAATGTGACCAATTCAACTGTTCTTCTTTTTTCTGCTATTTCAATAGCTGTATGGATTCCTCTGTTATCCTTGTGAGGAAGGATAGTCCATTGGTCTTTTGATGGATCAAAAACGCCCGATGTCTTGTTGTCAAGGCTCTCAAAAAAGAGTGCAAGTCTTCCGACACGCAGGACATTTACGAGTATCTTTTTTTTATCTATGCTGATTTGTTTCTGATAAACCTCGACGTTCCTTCCATACTCCGTTTCAACGGTCAGGGCCTCCATCACCCTGCGGTATTTTTCGCTCGTGGATATTTCAGGGTTTTTCATGACCTCATGGAGCCTTTTCATGCGGCTTTCCCTTTCAACACTCAGGAATGGAAGATCGTTATCCACAAATGTCTGAAGGCTTGCCGTCACGGTATTCAGATAGGGGAGAAGTTCTTCCGATACCTTTAATCCCTCAGATATCTTTCTTTCCAGTTTTGATATATTTTCCTCTCGGTGTTTTACCTCTTCCTTAATGTCCGTATTAAGTGCCAAAAGTTCTTTGTTTTCAGTTAACAGCCTCTTGTATCTGTATCTTAGCTTTGTCTTTTCTTCTGCCCACTTATCTGTTTGTTCTTGAGTTTGCCGGCGAATATTGATAGATTTTTTTACCGGCTTTTTAAGCTGATCCGCCAGGTTGGCGCCAAAGGCGGTTAACGGAAACAAAAAGAGAATGAATCCTGTTAAAATCTTTTTATTCATTAAAAAAAACCTCCTTTTAAAAACATGGTAACCGTTCACGCTTCTCGTTCCAATGCTCTGTGTTGGAACGTATTTTGTGATGCTCTGCGTCAGCCTGTGCCGGGAACGAAGAACGTCTGGACATGCGTTATCACGCCGGAGCGTGGTAACGAGGTGGTAAATAACTCCCTCAAGTAGAAGTGTAGGTTTGGATCAGCGTTAACCAGGCGTCAACCAGGTGAAAAGACAGGCAAAAAAAACCGGATCGATAATGAATCGATCCGGAAACATCCTTTTTTTATCCTCAAGATCATGTACCTGATTTCTGTCCACGAAAACAAGCATTATTTGATTCAGGCAGGTCTTCTGATTTCCCTGCCTTTTTAGCGGCTTTCACATCCCGGGTAATTGGAACAGTGACATTATTTAATGCTAAAAGGGTTCCCTTTTCACCAAAAGAAAAGAGCAGGGTTACAGCGACGGGCTCGTCCCCGACTTGCATGAGGTTCCCTGATCGAGTTATATAAACACCTGTATATATAATATACCTTTAAAATAATGATAGATGTCAACAAAAAAGTGCGACCTGTGCGGTTATACGTCAGGCTGTCTAACGCACGAAAAAGAAGACTATTACGAAATTACGAAAAAGATACCAGTGACTTGATATTGCAAATTACCTTGGAAAAGCCTTTGATGCATGGTCTTTGTTGTTCAACCTGATGCTTTCATTTCCTGAATTGTTCAGCTTTCGTGCAACAAAAAGCGCTGGAATCCATTTCAGAATTTTTAAAAATTTGCCCGAAGAATGTTAAATTGATTTTTATTTCTTTTTTCGTGTTTTTGTCCTTTCGTGTTTTCGTGATTGTTTTTGAATAGTTTTTCAATGGCATAGTTCGAAAAAGTGTGGCAACCGTTTATAAGGTTCAAAGGTTCCATTCTTATCTCTGAACTGCATTTAGAATATGTATTTACGGGATGAGGGTTATCTTTGGCAGATTTAAACCGGAATTTGGAGCTGAATTGGCAACTATTCGGGGAAATAAGGGACGAGGGCTTTGAATCTTCAATGCCTTCTTGTCCTTAATCCTGAACGGTTACGCCGGGAGTTTGTCCGGGCATATATTTTCAGGGTGACCGGGAGCAAAAACAACAAAAGAAAGGTGCCCTTCTATAATGACATCTAAACCTGTAAACAACAATAGATTGACTTATGACCCTGATATCCTCTCAGCTTATAATGAAGACGCCCTTGGCATACGGGGCGGATTTGAAGCGGTTTTTCGTGCCCAAGCTGAAGATGAAATCATGGATCTCATCAAAAAATGTGCGGCAGATAGAAAAGCTGTCACCCCACAGGGCTTGAGATCATCACTCACAGGCGCTTCCATCTGTGATAAAGGGATAGCTCTTTCACTTGAGAAGATGAACCGTATAATCGATATTGATGTCAAAAACAGGCGCGCGATTGTCGAGCCGGGGGTAATTACCTCTGATTTAAAAGAAGCTGTTTTGGGTGAAGGACTTTTTTACCCGCCGGATCCAACGAGCGCCGGAGAATCTACTATAGGAGGTAACGTGGCCACAAATGCCTCCGGCTCATCCGCCCTTAAATATGGTTCAACAATTGACTGGGTTCAGGGATTAAAAGTCATTGACGGAAATGCTGACTTAATTGACGTAAAAAACATATTATCCGAGAAGAGCAGCGCAGGGTATGGTTTAATGAATAAACCGGTCAATATTTTTGTTGGCTCAGAGGGTACCATCGGCATTATTACGCAAATAGAGGTCTCTTTAACCCTTAAACCACCACCTTTCTTCCTTGGAACAGCATTTTTTCAAGACCTGAAAAGCGTCCTGGACTTTAATCTAACAGTGCGTAAAGATCGATATTGTTCACCAAAGAGCATAGAATTTTTCGATAATGCATGCCTTAATATTCTCAGGCCTGAGGCTGAAGGTTTGTTCATCCCGGCCGATGCCCTGTTTATGGTAAATTTTGAGCAGGAATACGATGATGAGCGCCATCTGCAAAAACATTTAGACGGTTGGTATAAAATAATAAAAACATACTCGGGATTTTTTGATAACACTCAGATAAGCTCAAGCAAAGCTCAGATCAAGCACCTCAAGTATCTTCGCCATTATATACCTGAGAAAATGAATGAAGAAAGCATAAAAGCATGGAAAAAAGGCGGCTGCAAGATAGCTTCCGACTGGACTGTGCCCTATAATAAGCTGCATGAGTTATTTGATTATTTTGATAAAATTAAATACATCTTAGGTGATATGACTGTTGTTCGGTTTGGTCATATTGGTCAGGGACACCCGCATTTCAATTTTATGGCAAGGAATGGTGAAGAAAAGAAGGCGGCCGAAAAAATTAATACTCTTATGGCTATAAAAGCGGTTGAATTGGGCGGCGCCATATCGGGTGAGCATGGTATCGGAAAGACGAAAAGGAACTTGATAAGCTTCCAATATCCCGATGCTGTGATCAAGATAATGAAAGTTATTAAAAAAGAATTCGACCCAAAAGGTATCCTGGCGCCTGGAAATATATTCTGCGTGAATTCTCTTTTCTAAAAGGCTGTCCGGGAATAGCAATTTTTTTCAAAATCAAGGCTTGCTCAAAAAATTACCGCAGACATATAGTTGATATTTCGAGGATAATTTTTTGAGCATAACGCAGAGTCTGGGAAAAAGGGCATTCCCGGACAGCCTCCCGGCGCAGGGCACAGCCTTAACCTTGCTCTTTAAAAAGGCTGCCGACACTGTCTCCCTTATGGTTCGCGTAAAGATGAGTTCCCAAAATGTGTAACCGTTTACGGGTTTAAAGGTTACCCTGCTTTTTCCTTCCATTGTTGAACAAGATATGGTTTTGTCATTTCAAAAGTTTCGCAATCACCCTCAATTGCCTCTTCCGCCTGTTTTATAGACATCTTTTTGGTTTTTTTGACAAATGCGAGGGTTCTCCCGAAATAAAGAGGGATTAAGGATTCCATCATCAGGCCTTTATCTATTGTATCGAATCTGTGGGTAATGGCCATGTCGAACAGTAGCCTCGCCCACAGATCAGTGGGGAAATCAAATTCACTTTCTTTCATGTTCTTGATTTCAAAGAGTTTTTTATACACGTCAATTGTTAGAACTTCTTCCCATACGCTGCTGTATTGTTCAAAACCTGAGTGAAATTTATCGAGCAGGTTTTGAGTGTTAACCTCTACTTTGGGGGGCATCTCCATTTCTCCGAGGCCGAACCCGTAAATAGCTGTCGGCCTGCTGTATTTGATTTTAATCCAGTAAGGATAAAAGTATTTCATCATAGAAAAAATAGTGCCTACTACCTGTCTGAACATGGGTCCCAGGTCGGATCCCGGGTCTTTGGTTCGATGGATCTTCGGCCTTCCCATAAAAGATTGACAGATTGGAACCTGTTGGTTGATAGCTAAGGTGGTCATCCAGATATCGATCCCGAAATTGGCAACCGCATCGTCCCATACCTTACTTTCGAGATAGACACTGGCCAATTCTCCTCTAAAGCCGAAATCGCCACCGATCGGCTGCCGGACCCTCCTGCCATATAAGGCCCTTGACAAGGGATAGGCTATTCCGTTCGTGATTGTGCCATCATATTTGTGACGTACATAGAGGGGGGCAACATAAGAAAAATCGCTGAAAAGCGGTTCACCGAGGTGTTTGATCCATTCAGGTGTAATGCTCTTTAAGTCAGCATCAACCACAACCACTGCTTCAGCCTGTAAATCAACTACCTTCTGGAAAAGGTTTCTGAAATTATTTCCCTTGCCTTTTATGCCGGGAGCTGTTGAAAGATATATTTTCGGCGTACTGGTAGGTGTGTCAAGAAAAGCCTGTCTGGTGTTATCAGGGGAATTGTTATCACAATTAATAATCACGCAAGAATAATTTTTAAAATATTTTATCAATCCTTTATCTGCCTGGGTCGTTGGATAACTGATAGAATCGGCCTCATTATATGATGGGATACAAACAATCATATCCACCTTTTCAATATGTTCCTGATTAATCTCTTTTTCGAATGTATCAGACATTCTATCTCTCCTCATAAATTAAGATATCCATTTCAATTTGTGTAATCTCTAATTAGTGTCCATTCGGAAATGGGTGCTAACCAAGAATATCCATAATAGCTGAATTCCAGCCCCCGGGAGACTCTTGAGCAGTCACTCTTAAATCCGGAATCTTTTTTTTGAGTTCTGAAAATTTTTGGGAGGAACGTACAAGAACCGGTAAATCAGCCTGTTCAAGCATATAAAAATCGTTTGGACTGTCACCTAAGGCAATGGAACGGACATTTTCATGAGTTTCTCTATACCATGAAATAACCTTTGCCATAGCAATCCCTTTGTTATTTTTTCCCTGAAGATGATAAAACCTTCCCCCGGCAATGACGGTTACCCCTTTTTTAACTGCTGCACTAATAAGTAATTGAGGAACGGTTGGATTTTCATCCGGTATAATAAACGGTTCATCAAATTCTCTCATGGACGCAAGCCGTGAAGACTCAAGATCAAGGCCTGTCAGTCGTG
This sequence comes from Deltaproteobacteria bacterium, assembly GCA_021163285.1. Taxonomy (GTDB): domain Bacteria; phylum Desulfobacterota; class DSM-4660; order Desulfatiglandales; family Desulfatiglandaceae; genus JAGGXA01. Next base: position 9,073 of record JAGGXA010000143.1, read on the forward strand.
AAATCTCATACGTGCTCATCTCGGAAAAACCTCTTATCTGCAAACCTAATTCATTTTTTATTTCACGGAGGACTTCGATCAGGTGAGAATAAGGCATGCCTAAAGACCATTTCCACATGCCATTGTCAAAAGAGGCTCCTGGAGGTGTTTCTTTAAAAAAATTGACCGGGAAGAAGATTCCACCACCATTTTCTGAGATAAATGGGGCGGGAATAGACAGCTTACGGCTCAAGATTTCGATTTCGGCCCTGGTCTTACTGGAAGCAAGAATAATGGGTACATTCAGTTTCTTGCAAAGCGTAAGCGCTGGTTCGGCCTCTTCCCATCCATAAGTATTCCGATCGAGAAGAGTCCCGTCCAAGTCAGTAAAAATTATAAAAAAAGGCTTTTCTGATTCCCTGGCAACGAATCCGTCAGACATCAAATATCTTCTCTTTCAGTTCAGGCAAAACGTCTTTTTTCATCTTCAACAACTTCGATCAGGTCGTAAAAAATACGGGGCAGCTTATTTGAAACCCTTTCCCAGGAAACCGTCTGAGGTATTTCAAATATTTTTTGTTCCGTTTTACGCTCAACCTCCAGGATTACCTCACCAAGACCCTTTTCAAGAAATGGTTTGAATTCAGAATGAGTATTGATTAATCTCAAGAATTTTTCCGTCATCCTGTATGGCGCGGTCAAGGCCTCTCCTGCTTGAATGATCGAATTGCGAAAAACGCTTTTTACCATAAATTCTTCATCATCCCGATCGTATTCCAGGTTACTAAAGCTTGCATCATCCGAGTATTTTTTTATCTGCTCTTCAGCCACGGCCTGATATATTACAGCAAGATCCCTGAAAAAGGTATCAGAGATCTCAAGTCCCTCCTCTATGACGAGGGCATTCATCAGGGTTGTGACGATATCAATGGCCATCCTGTCAAGACCCTTTGTCCGGTCTTCGGGCGAAATGACCTGGTGTTTGTGATCAAAGGGCTCTTCAGAAAACATGACCTGTGCCGTGTATGAGGCCTTTCGAAATACTTCAATCAGGGTGAATATTTCCACCCCCCAATTTGTAGCAAAGCGCATCCGTTTTAAAAGGTCTATGTGGAATGCCACTTCACCTGAAAGTTGATAATGAAATCCCAAAAGAAATTCTATGAGCCGCAACATTTTATCATCTTTTGTTTCCGAGAATTTTCTCTTCAGGGAGAGGAGCAGGGGATCGAGCAAGAGCCGTTTAACGCGGCCGTAAATTTTCTTGTCGGCAATTCGTGAATAATAGGCCTTTGAAAAATCATAGTTCAAGGCCACAACCGGATAAAAAAGTCTGTCTAATTGAACTTTTTTAAAAGTCCGGATATCAGCATCTATCAGACCTATACTATAAGCGCCAAGGGCAATCGCGATCCCGAAACTGAGAAACATGTTTTTACCCTTGCCCGGTGTGCTGATATTGAATCCTGCCTCATTAAGCTGTTGATAAATGCCCTTGAAACCCGGGCCGTCATTCCATTGGATAAGGGCATTTTTCAGACCTGCGGATGCTATTAAATCCTTTAACGTCAAAACATTTTTTTCAGTTGCCTGGTCAACACCAAAAATGATGGCCGCAAGGTAAGTAACACCTTTTAATTGTTTAAGGAGGTTTTTAAACACAGGAAGATTTGCAGGATCCGTATATTCAGTGGCAAGCGTCGGAACGACCAACACTGTTTTTTTCCATTTGGAATAAAATCTGAGCGAATTTTTTAAATATTTACGGTCCTGCTGGAGTATATGGAACGTGGTAATATCATCCTTGCTTTGCGAGAAATCAGAAATAATCAATCTCCTTAAAGATTAAAACAATTATTTAATGTTGAAAATTTGAAATAAGGCGGATTTATCAACCTGCATACTACTGTCTCAAGTAGTTGTAACTTAAGAAACTTCTCCCGATTGAGAAATTGGCAGCATTAACATGTCCTCCAAAACAAGAAGGCAGACCCTCTTGCCCGGAGGGTAATTATTTGAGTAAGAAAAATTTTTTATAAAGTTAGCGGAAGGTTCCGCTTTTGTCAACTCTTCTATCCGATTGATTATTATATCCAGACCTCGGAAATTATAGATTGAATAAAAATGCAAAGAGCCTTATTATTCGGGTCGTTCGGCTATTACACAATGAGTTATTGGACAGACATAAGCAAAAAGGTTGATTAAAAAACATATACTGCATACTGGTATATCATTTCAGGGCAGGCACAGGGGGTTGCCCATTAGAAAAATATTACCGATTGAAATTGGTTCGTCACCTGTTTAAAAGAAAAGTGTCCAAAAAAATACGGTTAAAATGGGGTGCAGGCGAACGTTTACTGATTTCCTTATTATTGTTTGCGTATTTCCTGGTTGTATATAAAAGAAACCACAAATTTTACATAATTGAGGTTAACATGATTCCTTCCATTGAAAAATGTTTATATTTTATGGATAAATACCGGATGCTTGAGAATATCAAAGCCCACTCAATAATGGTCGGAAAGGTGGCCAACCTGATCGCAGGGAGGCTTAGAAATGCAGGGATTGATATCTCTGTCGAAAAGGCTGTTTCAGGTGCGCTTATGCACGATATCGGCAAGACTATCTCATTGAAATCAGGAGGAAACCATGCGGAAATCGGAAGACAAATCTGTATTGAAAATCATCTCAATGAAATTGCCGATATTGTTGGGGAGCATGTCATATTATCAAGCTATAGTTTTAGTGGTCCTTATACGGAAAAAGAAATCGTATACTATTCGGACAAAAGAGTAAATCATGATAAGATCGTAACATTGGAAGAACGTCTGGCCTACATTCTTGAACGATATGGAAAAAAACAGGAAAGCCTGTGCCTCAGAATCAGAAAAAACTTTGAACTTTGTGAGAGTGTTCAAAAAAAACTATTCTTAAAACTGGATTTTGAACCTGAGTCATTGTTTCAGCTTGGCAATAATGAAAAATTTTAGTAACCGTTCAAAAGTTCAGGGTTTTATTGGCATCTCGGAACGGATGAACCCGGAACCTGTGAACGGTTACATGTAGATGTTTTGATTATAATGAGGGGGAAAACCGCATGTCTATCCGAATGATAGCAAGAGATTATTACTGCCTCCGTCAGGAGGTTGAAACGCTTGAGAAAAAATTAAATGAAACAGAGTACAAAAAGCGGGAAAAGATAAAAGATAAACTAAGAAAATTAAAGGCTGAACAAAACCGGTTGAGATGTATGCTGGAAGGCGCTAAAGAACCACCTGCATACAGAAAAGCATATTAACAGGTAGTTGGAAAATGGAATTCAGGGTTTCAAAAATCGCGTGAACGGTTCAGCGCTTTTGAAGTGATATGAAGAATGTCCGATTTCCGTTCCGTTATTGTCAGTCAGTTACTGCTCTGTGATCTATTCCAAAATTTTTGTACTTTTAAATCGGGCAAAGATGGCCTGAAGCTGTGATGCATAGTTGGGGAAGTTAATTTATCCTCGTTCCTTATTTAATCCGGAGTTGGGTAGATTATTTCTTGGGAATTCCCTTAACCCTGAACGTTGCCCCCTAAACCTGTGAACGGTTACCTGACACCTGAAACCTGAAACTTAAAATCTAAAACTAAAAACCATTCCTACTATCATTCCAAACCATAGTCACAAGGTTTTACAGAGATGTTCTTTATCCAGCCATCTCCGCCTTCCCGAGGAAAATCCAAACGGAAATGGGAACCCCGGCTCTCCTTTCGTTTAATTGCAGACCTTGCTATTATCTCCCCGATCAAGAGCATATTTTTTATCTCTGATTTTCGGACAAAGTCCTTAAGATTTTTCACCCTGCATTCTTTAAGCCTTTTTTTTATGTTATCAATATCCCTTATAAGTTCCGTTAACAGTTCTTCCGTTCGTATAACTCCTGCCTTTTCCCACATCAAATCTTTTATTTCCTGTAATATCTTTTGTAATGGAAGCTCTCCTTTTTGTTCAAAATCCAGCTTAATTTCATTTTCAATAGGTTCAAAATCTTCTTCTATCACAGGGGACTTTGATTCCTTTGAATATTGAGCTGCAAGAATGCCTGTGAGGTTGCCATATACCCAGGCCTCCGTGAGGGCATTTCCCCCGAGGCGGTTGGCGCCATGCATCCCTCCATTTACTTCACCGGCAGAAAAAAGTCCGTCAATTTCCGTCTCGCCCTTGTTATTGACGGATAGCCCGCCCATAAAGTGATGTACACCCGGAGATACTATAAAACGTAATCTACCCTTGAGGCTTTTGTGTACAAATCTTTGGTACAGTTCAAGCTTTTTGGGTGGAATGAAGGAAAGGTCAAGCCATACACCGCCGTTTACGTCTCTGCCTTCCCTGATCTCAGTCACCATAGCTATTGCAAGAGCATCTCTTGTCAGGGAAGCAGGATCAACAAGATTATGACGCAGCGCTATGTCTTCTCCTTTTGAATTGAACAGTTTTGCGCCGCCACGAAAAATAAAGACTTCATATGCCACGAGACTGTTGGGAAGGGACGGTTCATAAAGTAAAGTTGGATAGAACTGAACAAACTCCATATCGATAAGCGGCACACCGAGACGAAATGCAAGGCAATATCCATCTCCAGTGGTACCCGGTGCATTATTATTCCTTGAAAATATCCGGCCTGCGCCTCCTGAAGCAAGAACAACAGCCTTTGTTCTGACAATGATTAATTGATTTTTATTTTTATCAATAACCAGTGCGCCTGCTATCTTGCCGTTTTTCCCCCTTAAAAGCCTTTCAACAAATACACCCGATAAAAATCTTATGTTTTTATCCCGGGCATATTTTGCTAACGGAATAGTAAAATCGGTGCCAAAACTGTTTTTTGAAAACAGATGTCTCGGGACAGAGTGCCCCGGTACATGGATGACCCAATAATCCTCCCCTTTTTTTTGCAGCCAAACCCCGTAATGTAACAGGTTTTCCGTCTGTTCAAGAGCGCCCTCCACCATTGTTTGAACCATGTCCAAACGGTTGATATATCTTCCCGCAGCAAGAGTATCTCTTATATGGAGTTCATTGCTGTCCCCTGTATTTTTTGAACCTGTAACAACTGCAAAGACACCTCCTGAAACAGCAGTATTATTTGAACGCCCGGGCCGACCCTTGCTGACCACAAGGACATCCGCGCCCTCTTTTCTTGCAGAAATGGCAGCGCAGAGTCCTGCTCCGCCACTACCGATAACTAAAACATCCGTACTGATTATCTTGTTGAAATACATACAGAACCGTTAGGGAACCGGAAGGGAATAATCCACGCATATCGCGCAGAATTTTTGTTCTTCTTCAAGGCGTGGTAACAGTTGCATAGTGAACTATACAACTGTTACCGCAACGTGGAAAACGGGTAAAAAGGCAAGCAGGATACTGAGATTGTTTTCTGTAAGTTTCCTTATATGGAAAACCTGGAAAAATCTGCGATACTCTCAAAGAGGCTTCTTAGATGTTGTAAAAGCCCAATCCTGTTCGACCTTAATGCAATGTTATCCTTTATCATGACCTCAACACCGTCAAAAAAATCATCCACAGGTTTCCTGAGCCCGGTCATAAGGTTCAGCGCCTGATAATAATCAGCCTTTTCAATACAGCTATAGACATCATCTTTCAGCGCACAATAAGTCTCCCACAACCTGGATTCAGATTTTTCTTTAAAGAGATCGGTATTGACCACAAAGGGCTTTTTCTCTTTTTTTAAGATGTTTGCCACCCTCTTGATGGTCAAGGCAAGGGCATGAAAATCCTTTGACCCGGAAGCGAATCTCCTGAGCTGCTCAATCCTGTTGCGGAGTTGATCGATCCTGTCAAACTTAACAGAAATAACCGCCTCAACAAGATCGGATTCATAACCGGATCTTAACATCATCTGTCGGTATCTTTCTCTGAAAAAATTAATAACCTTTAAACAAACAGACTCGATCTCAACTTCTAAATCCTCACTGAGAATCGAGAGGGACTTCAGGATAAAATCCTTAAGAGAAAGTTCCCATTTCATATCCTCCATTATCCGGATAATAGCAAGCGCATTCCTCCTGAGGGCAAATGGGTCAGCGCTCCCGGTAGGTTCAAGGCCAATAGCAAAACAACCTGTAATCGTGTCCATCCTGTCCGCCAGACCGACTATGGCTCCGATTTCGGATTCAGGAAGACTGTCACCCGCCCTGACCGGAAGATAGTGATCGTAAATTGACAGGCATATATCCGCCGGATATCCTTCCAGCCGTGCATACTCCCTTCCCATTACACCCTGCAGGTCGGGAAACTCCATGACCATCTGAGTTACAAGGTCGCATTTACTCAGCTTTGCAGCAAGACTTAAGTCATTGAGCTTCTCTTTTGGGACCTTCTCGCCTAAGACCTTTTCACCTACGTATTCAGTCAGCCGGGTAAAACGCTGTACTTTCTTAAAAGAGGTGCCAAGATCAGCCTGGTAGATAACCCCTTTTAAACTCTCAAGACGGTCCATAAGCGGCTGTTTCATGTCCTCCTTAAAAAAGAAACTTGCATCCGACAGCCTGGCACGGAGGACCCGCTCATGGCCTTTTTTGACAATCGACTCATCTCTCGTTACGGTATTGTTTACTGCCACAAAATTGGGCATTAATTGATCTTTATCGTCATAAACCGCGAAATATTTCTGATGCTTTTTCATGGCAGTGATCAAAACAGGATCAGGTATATCAAGAAAATCATCATCGAAACTCCCACAAACAGCAGAAGGATATTCCGAAAGATTGGCTACAGTTGAAATAAGTTCCGAATCCCTCGCAGGTCTTCCGCCTATTCCTTCAGCCGCCTTTTTTACGAGTCTTGTAACAATTTGTTTCCTTTCATGCTGATCGATTATGACATGGTTTTCTTCCATGACCTTCAGGTATCCATCAATATTTTTTGGTTCGAGAGGCCCGGAAGACATAAATCGATGGCCCCAGGTTATCTTTCCACTCCTGACACCTGCAAACTCAAATTGTATTACTTCCCCATTCAACAGGGCCAGTACCCAGTGTACAGGCCTGACAAAAGGGATATCAATACTCCCCCATCGCATTGACTTCGGCCAGGGAATAGTTGCTATAAGCTTAGGTAATTCCCTCGCCAGAATATTAATAGTATGCTCCCCCCGAACCCTGCGCCTGGCATAAAGATATTCCCCTTTCGAAGTATTAATGCATTCCAGTTCCTCTACCGGGATGCCCTGTTTCCGGGCAAAACCCAGGGCCGCCTTGGTTGGTATTCCCTCATCATTATAAGCCACACTCTTTGGGGGGCCTGTAATCTCCATGACCAGGTCTTTCTGTGTTTCTGAAACAGCCCTGCAAATAATGATAAGACGTCTTGGTGTTCCAAAGGTTTGAAGTTCATCCTCCGTTTCAATCCGGTTTTCTTTAAGGCAGGTCTCAGCGAGACTCCGCAGTTCCCTGACCCCATTTTCGAGATAACCTGAGGGTATCTCCTCAGTTCCAATCTCTAAAAGCAGTTCAGCGTAACGCATCATATCATCCTGTAATCATTAATAATCATATGTATTTAGTGTCCAAACAAAAACCATGATGTTTCGTTCATACACTACTTTAACAGCGGATAATCCATTTCTTTCCTCTGAGCGAGGTAATTCTTTGAACAACGCCGGGCCAGGTTTCTTATCCGATCAATATAATGGGTCCTTTCAGACACACTGATCGCACCTCTGGCATCTAATATATTGAAGGCATGGGAACACTTCAGGCAATAATCGTATGCGGGCAAAACAAGACCCTTTCTGGTTGCATTAGTTGATTCCTGCTCATACATATCAAACATCTTTACAAGCATGTCCACGTCGGCCAGCTCAAAATGATAAGTCGAATATTCCCATTCACCTTTTTTGTGGACATTGCCATAGGTCAATTTATCATTCCACATAAGGTCATAAACAGTCTCTTTTTCCTGGAGATACATGGCGATTCTTTCAAGCCCATAGGTTATTTCAACTGAAACCGGGTCAAGTCTTATGCTGCCCGCCTGCTGAAAATAGGTAAACTGGGTGATCTCCATTCCGTCAAGCCAGACCTCCCAGCCAAGGCCTGAAGCACCAAGCGTGGGAGATTCCCAGTCATCCTCCACAAAGCGGATATCATGATCAAGGGGATCAATACCAAGCGCCTTTAAACTATCAATATAAATATCCTGGATATCGATGGGGGATGGCTTAATAATCACCTGGTATTGGTAATAATGGCCCAAACGGTTTGGGTTTTCACCATACCTGCCATCCGTAGGGCGTCTCGATGGTTGCGCATAAGCCACCGACCATGGTTCAGGGCCTAAGACCCTTAACAGGGTTGCCGGATTAAAGGTGCCTGCGCCGACTTCCAGATCATACGGCTGCTGGAGCAGGCAGCCGTTATCTGCCCAATATGATGCAAGGGTCATTATCAACTCTTGAAAGGTCATTATTTCTCCTAAAAATATTGGTAAACGTTCACTAGGAGGCTGTCCGAGAATGCCCTTTTTCCCAAACTCTGCGTTATGCTCAAAAAATTATCCTCGAAATATCAACTATATGTCTGCGGTAATTTTTTGAGCAAGCCTTGATTTTGAAAAAAATTG
>JAGGXA010000023.1 GCA_021163285.1 Deltaproteobacteria bacterium
CAACATTTCTGTAATTCGTAGATATTAAAAGCATAATTTTCTTCTTGAAAATAGTTTATGCAGGTTTTAGGTTACACTTACTTTGTATAAAAAACTGGATTTCACCGCAAAGAACGCAGAATCCGCTGAGATATTACATTAGAAATCAAGCAGTTCCTCTGCGCTTTCTGCGTACTCTGCGGTGAAAATAACGCTTCTAAATATGAGGAAAAGCGTTAACTGCTTTTAAGCCTCATTGAAAGACGCCTTCATGGCTGATTGAAATTACAGGTTTCGGTGGATTCGCTTCGCTTAATCCACCGAAGTAGCTGTTTCGCCTTACGTTGATGGCCTGAAATTCAAATAATAATGCCGCCTGTAACCGTGAACGGTTACACTTTTTAAAACCGGTCGGTTAAAATTCCAGGATTTCCTTTTCCTTTTGCGCTGTTATTTCATCAATTTTTTTAATAAAATCGTCAGTAATTTTTTGAACATCGTCTTGTGATTTGTAATATTCATCTTCTGTAATTTCTTTTTCTTTTTTTAGCTCCTTCAACATATCATTGGATTCCCGCCTGAGATTACGCGTTGATATCTTGCTGTCTTCCGCCATTTTCTTTGCCAGTTTGGCCAGTTCTTTTCGCCTTTCTTCGGTCAATGGAGGTATCGGAATCCTGACTATTTTTCCGTCATTCATGGGGGTAAGTCCTAAGTCGGATTTCAATATGCCTTTTTCTATCTCTCCGATTATAGATTGATCCCAGGGCTGAACAGTTATGAGACGACTTTCCGGTGCGGATATTGACGCGACCTGATCAATTGGCATTAATGTATCATAACAGTTAATTTTTATTCCATCCAGCAGCGCAGTGGTTGCCCTCCCGGTTCTCAGTCTTTGAAATTCTTTTTTAAGAGCCTCAACGGTTTTTGTCATTTTATGACGTTGTTCGGAAAGGATTTCATCCTTCATGGCGTTCCTCCTGAGATTAAAGTCCCCACGTTTTTGCCGGTGACCACCTTAATAATATTACCTTTTTTCCTGAGATTAAAAACAATAATTGGTAATTTATGACCCATCGCAAGAGATACTGCGGTAAGGTCCATGACCTTTAAGTTTTTTTCGATGAAATCCTTGTAAGTCAGATGGGAAAACGGTCTGGCAGAAGAGTCCGATTCAGGATCAACAGAGTAAACGCCATCAACTTTTGTCGCCTTTAAAAGAACTTCAGCATTGATTTCCATCGCCCTTAATGCTGCCGCAGTATCAGTAGTAAAAAAGGGGTTTCCTGTTCCAGCGCCAAAAATGACGATGCGGTTTTTTGAAATGTGACTGAGCGCCCTGCCCCTGATATAAGGTTCGGCTATCTTGAGCATGTCAATAGCTGTCATGATCCTTGTTTCAAGACCGATACGACGCAGCGCTTCACCTAATGCGAGTGAGTTGATAACAGTGGCCAGCATGCCCATATGGTCGGCCGCCACCCTGCCCACTCCAAAGGCATTGGACTGAAGACCCCTGAATATATTTCCTCCACCAATAACAACACCCATCTGTACGCCGAGTTTGTGTATTGAGGAAATATCGGAGGCCACGGATTCAAGTGTCTCCGGTTCAATGCCATGCGATTGATTTCCCATCAGGACCTCACCGCTTAATTTAATCAGCACACGCTTGAATCGCAGACGCATATCAGTCATCAAACTCACCAAGCTGGAACCGGGCAAAACGTCTGATTACTATATTTTCACCTGTTTTTGCTATAATCTCATTCAGCAGGTCCTGGATAGTAATGTCCGGGTTTTTTACAAAAGGTTGATTTAACAGGCAGGACTCAGAAAAAAACTTCTTCAGTTTTCCTTCTACAATCTTCTCTATCACCTTTTCAGGTTTTCCGGTCTCCTTTGCCTGGCCGGCATAAATCTCTTTTTCTTTTGTCAACATATCTTCGGGCACACTTTCCTGATCAATTGCAATCGGATTGCTTGCTGCAATCTGCATTGCAACATCCTTGACAAAGTTTGTGAAATCATCGTTTTTGCCTGTGAAGTCGGTTTCACAATTAACTTCGAGAAGGACCCCGATTTTGCCACCTGCATGTATATATGACTGCACCTGCCCCTCGGAAGCAGTGCGCGTCCCCCTCTTTTTGGCGGTTGCAATCCCTTTTTTCCTTAAAAAATCAACAGCCTTGCTAATATCTCCATCAGACTCCATGAGAGCCTGTTTACAGTCCATTATACCAACTCCGGTCTTCTCTCTTAGTTCTTTAACCAATGAAGTAGAAATTGCCACTTTTGTTCTCCCCCTATTCGGTGCTTTTTTGCTCGTTTATTAAGAAACGAGGACAAATTAACTTCCCCAACTATGCATCACAGCTCCTGGCCATCTTTGCCCGATCTAAATCCGTGCGCCTGCCTCTGCCCTTTACCCACAAGCCGAAATAACGCAGAGTTTGGGGAAAAAGGCATTCCCGAACAGCCTCACAGAGATGTTATCTCGTCCTCGTCCCTAAGCAAGTTTCTCCGGACCTTTTTCACCCTCTGTTTTTTCTGCGGGTTCTTTTTCCTTTGAAAGAATGATTACCTCAGGCCCCCCCTCTTCACGTTCCTCGGAGATGGAAGATGCCTCTAATGCGGCAGCTTCCTGTTCTTTTTGTAATTCGGCTTCTGCTTTTAATTTAGCCTCTGCAATATGATGGCCTTCAATACAGGCATCTGCAATCTTGGAACATATTAATCTTATAGCCCGTATTGCATCGTCGTTGCCCGGGATAATAAAATCTATATCATCCGGATCACAATTTGAATCAGCGATGGCAACAACAGGAATTCCAAGGGTTCTTGCCTCTCTGACCGCAATTCTCTCCCTTCTCGGGTCAACAACGAAAACGGCTCCGGGAAGTACGTCCATATTTTTGATTCCCCCCAGATTTCTTTCCAGCTTTACAAGTTGCTTCTCAAGCTTAAGAATCTCTTTTTTTGTATACCTGTTGATAGATCCATCCTCTTTCATACTTTCCAGGTCTTTGAGACGTGTAATACTCTTTTTTATAGTTTGATAGTTGGTAAGCGTACCCCCAAGCCAGCGGTTTACTACGTAAAACATGCCACAGCGTTCGCTTTCTTCCATAACGGATTCATGGGCCTGCTTTTTTGTCCCCACAAAAAGGACAGGATATCCTTCAGAAACAGTCCTGACAATAAAATCAAAGGTGATTTTAAAGAGTTTAACCGTCTTTTGAAGATCAATGATATGAATCCCGTTACGTGCTCCAAAGATATAAGGTTTCATCTTGGGGTTCCAGCGTTTTGTCTGGTGTCCGAAATGCACTCCTGATTCAAGAAGTTGTTTCATGTTTATTACCGTCATTCTATTCTCCCTTATTATTTATGCCGCGGTTATTACCTCGGTTCGGAATATCTTGCACCCTGTAACAAACAGGGCACCGGGCCAAATTCCGAACCTGTGTCTTATGCATTGCAGTATCCGTTCGGAAATGGAAAGGACACTTATTGCTGCCTTGAGCTTCTAAAAAAGAACTGATATAATTAAAAATTGAAAGGAAAATCTGTTCAGGCGCTAATTATGAAGGATGCCTAATCTATCAAAATTAAAAAAAGTTCAAATAAAATCTATTGGTTAACTGACCATTTTTTTACATTTATTTATAATGTTATCCGAAAATGCCCTTTTCCCCAAACTCTGCGTTATGCGAAAAAAAATATCCTCGGAGGTAAGCGAGCTTGCGGGACTCCGATATCAACTATATGCCTGCGTAATTTTTTCGCAAGTCTTGATTTTGGAAAAGATTGCTATTCCCTGACAGCCTCCTATAAAGAGATAATTTGAATATAACCTAAAACCTGCATAAACTATTTTCAAGAAGAAAATTATGCTTTTAATATCAACGAATTACAGAAATGTTGTGCTTGTATAACAC
>JAGGXA010000174.1 GCA_021163285.1 Deltaproteobacteria bacterium
ACCACCCGACGCTGCTGCCTATTCCGTCCATCTCGTTTTCCCATTCATCTATGGTCTTGTAGTATGAAGTTACAGGAGATATGACAGGCACGCCGATTTTTTTTAAAATCTCTATGCCTTCCGCCGCAATTTCTTTATTGTCGTGGCCTTTTTCCCGGCTGCCTTGCAAAGGAAAGTTCTGGAGTTTTATCATAATATCTATGCGCGAAGTTCCGTCCGGCCGCAAAAATATCTCGCAGACCACCTCTCCACTTCCCTTGCATCCCCGATCCTCATCCTTGACCGAATAAGAAAAAACAGGGATAACATCCAGCCCGAGTCGTTCCAGTTCACGGATCAGGGTATCTTCCACCTCCAGATTGTCATTTACCCATTGATGCCGCGTAAAAAGAATGCCCACAGTGGATCTCTGACTTCCGACCTCCGACTTCCGACCTCTGACCTCCGAGCTCAGACCTCTGTATTCTTCGTACCATTCGAGATATTCATCCACAGTAGCAAAATACCCGGTCGGCGCTTCCGGATGATAAAGACCCTCCCAGGGAACGGGCTTTGGTCTCTCTGCCTCTATATCGAGTCCGCCGGCCTCGCGGGCGATGTAGCGGAGCATGTTGATAAAGTTCTCCTCGCCGTTGATGACAACGTATGAGTTGACCTCCGCCACTATCTCCGGCCGGACCGTGGAAAGCGTCCAGTATGAAGGATCATACCCGCAGCAGACAACAGGAATATTTTTGCCCAGTTCTTTTATCTGATTTTCGATAACCTCCCAGAATCCCTCGGATGAGCGGTAAAGAAAGATGATGTCCGCATCCGCAGCCTCTTTCAGTACAGCGTCAACCTTTTCCGGGTCTTCTTCAAGAACCTTTGAAGAATAAGCCGAAACCTCCAGAATATCGGCCACATTTCCAGCCGCGCGGACAAGCATGCTGGCATAAGAACTCCACATTATTGAAACTATTTTCATGATAACGTCTCCCTAATTAAATTAGCGCCCTTCGGACGAACTTTCAGGCTGTAATTATATTGTTTTTCGTAGGGGCGATCCTTGTGATCGCCCTAATCAGGGCGAATACAAGATTCGCCCCTACATTGTGACGATAAAACAATAACCCTATGACAAATGGAAATTCCTATACTGTAAAAGTAGGGGCAACCACAGGGGGTTGCCCATAAGTCAAAGGTCCAAAATTACCACTTCAGGCTTACCTCCATAAAATAGCTCCGCTCCCTGCCCACGTAAGACTCGTAATATTCCCTGTCAAAGAGGTTCTCCACGGAAAAGGAGACTTCAAAATTTTTAACAGGAGCCACGCTGAGCTTTGTATCCCAGAGCCAGTATTTTTGTGTGTAACCGTTGTAAACATCATGCACATCATCATTCAGCTCACTCTTATAGATCTTTCCCATATACTGACCTGCCAGGCTCGCGGTAATCCACCTGTAACGGACTTCAGCACCTAAATTGGCGGTTCTTAAGGGCATATTGGCTATGTTTTTGCCTTCAACTTCCGGTTTACGATCATGTTTTGTGATTTCAGAATCATTATACGTGTAATTGCCCCACACCCTGAGCCAGTCAACAGGTTTGGCGCTGATCCCTAATTCAATTCCGTCAATTTCCGCCTCTCCTGCATTCTCCTGGTACTTATCCCTGCCTTTATAGTAAGAATAAATCAGATCATCTATATCTGTGTGAAAATAGGTGGCCGATAATTTTAACCGTCTGGAAAAGATGTACTGGTCAACGCCGATTTCATAATTCCACAGGGTTTCCGGATCAAGATCAGGGTTAGAATGATAGGTAGCGTGGGAGCCTGTCCAGGTCCTGTAAAGTTCATAGATAGTGGGGGCACGAAAGGCCTTGCCCACAGAACCCTTGACAATGGTATCAGCAAGAGGTTTAAAAACGACCGCCGCCTTTGGGCTGACAGATGTATCATCAGGCTCTGAAAACTTCTCCACATCCCCGACATTGCCCGATTTTCCGTCAAAGGCCTCCCAGTAATCAAAACGAACGCCTGTAAAAAGGGTAAGCTTGTCTATAATATCCCATTCGTCCTGGAGATAGGCAGCATAAAACCTATCATTGCCTTTAGTGATTATGGTTTTTTCGGTCTTGCTGTCTTCATCCCGGAAAAATGAAATATTGTATTGATCACTTTCAAAATCATCATACCGAAAATATAAACCGAATGTTAAAAGATGCTTGCCGCCCAGGGGCAGGCTGGCCTGCAGATCCGTAAACCAGGAATAAGTGTCGCTATCGGATAATTCGCCCTTGGCATCATCATAGCTTTGGGTTGATGATGGCTTGGCTGCGGTCCACCAGCTATCCCTTTTCTGATACCCGGCCTTGCCGTTAAAGACAACCGGACCAAATATCTCTTTGTATGCCAGAGAATAGTTGGAAGTCTCTTTTTCGCCCATTCCGGAATAGTAAACATAATTTGAAGGTTTGACAGAGGCATACTGGCCGCCGCCGATATCAACCTTTCCGCTGAATGCAGGATTTCCGTTTTCATCCCGCAAATAGGTGTGAGGGTCGTCGTAATCATACCGGTGGAGTCCTTTCTGAAAATTAAAGGTAAGGCTTCCGGTATCCGTCAGATCGTATTCTGTCTTCACGTGGATGTTCCATCGTTTAGCGGTGTTATCCCCCTTGTCGCCGACCACCCATTTGGGGTCACCAGAAGTATTGGTAGTTCCGTAGCCGCCTGAAAGGGTTCCTGTTCCTGATTTGATCGATCTGGTTACAAGGGAAGTTGGATAACCGTTTGTCTCTTCCCGTTCAAAACCAAGATCGATGCTCAGTTTATCCATGAACCGGTCGCCTAAATTAATGCTGTACCGGTATGTGTCGTCATGGTATGTATCGGAGCGGCCGTATCCGGACTTTGCATTGGCATAAAACTTTTTCGGGGTCTTGGTGATAATATTGATCACGCCGCCCATGGCATTGCCGCCGTACAAGGCAGATGAAGGACCGCGGATAATCTCGATCCGCTCCACATTTTCCGTGCCGATAGTGTTCCAGTCAACGCTGCCGGTGTACCCTTCATTTAACGGCTGCCCATCCAGTAGAACCAGTGTCCGGTTCTGTCCGTACAGCCCGCGGAGTTGCACCCGGGGCATGGAATCGGAAAGCCCCTTTGTGTGCCTGGCATACACGCCTGCTTCGTATTTTACGGCCTCATCCAGGGAATTTATCTTCTGCCTTTTTATATCCTTATTTGTAATTACCGTCACGCTGCCTGGCGCGCTGTCCACATCTTTTTCAGTTCTTGTTGCCGTTACCACAATTTCATCCAGCTTAATAACCTCGTCTTTTTTCTCATCTTCTGCGATAGCAAGTCCGTGGAGGGTAAAAAACAGCCCCAATATAAATGTCCATAGCAAAAACTTTCTCATTTCAATCTCTCCTTTCTTTAAAATTCTGGTGTTTTTTGACACCGGACCTCCATTCTGGTAGAAAGGAATATAGAGGCCCGGTTTGTTTTATGCCGGACCTGTTCTCCGCCGGAAGGGGGATATCTCCATGGCCTGGAATCCCCTTCCGGTTTTTTTTAATCGTATCACCTCCTTTTTAAAAAATGCCTAAAGTCCGTAAAGTGAGCTAAAGTGCCTAAAGTTAAGGTATTCTGCCAATTTTATATAAAAAAGACAGAGCGAAGCGATTCATTAACTTTAGGTACCTTAAAGACACCTCCCTATCTCATAGATCCATCTTAAGCCCGATATGTACAGTATTTCTCCGCCATATAATCCATAAAGGATCTTTATGGCGGCGATGCCGGTCGATGCCGTCAAGAATATTGACGTGATCCCGAAATCGACCGCATTATAGCGAAGATCTTTTAAATATGTCCTGTCCGGATAGGCCCGAAACGCCCTGCTTTCAACCGATGCGGCCAGTACGCCTGCCCTCCTTACCGAGTTTGCAAGCACCGGCAGCAGGGTATTCATCAGACCTTTAAACAGGTTTTTGATCTTCAGTGGGTTAAACCCTCTAAGTCTCTGGACTTCAATTACGGTAAAAATCTCGGCCAGCAGGATCGGCAAAAATCTGAGCGCGGTAACAACCATGAACGCGATTCCATAGGGAATTTTCAACCTGACCAGGCCCAAAAGCATCTTCTGCGGCGGGGTTGTCCAGCACA
>JAGGXA010000054.1 GCA_021163285.1 Deltaproteobacteria bacterium
CGGAACCGGTGTTCAGCAAAAAATTCGAAATATCGTTAAACAGGGGCTTAAAGATTTTAAATCATTAAAACTCAATCCTGTTGATGAAATGGTTGCCTGTTATGGTAAGGCATTGAGCGTATTATCTGAGCAATGGCCGGTTCTTGATGGTGATGAACCCGTTGGCCCCATCCGGGCCATGAATGAAGCCAGCCGGGTTGTAGCGGAAAATCAGATTACCCGGGTTACCAATGGACAACTCGGTATAAGCGATCTTTTGCCCGAAGCTGCAATGGCTTTGACCCTTTACGGGATATACGGGCTGGCAGAATTGCCCTATGATGAAGCACTGAACTTGTCCCGTTCACTGAATATCAAACTGGAGGTCAAAACCGGCGGGTATCTTGTGGATGACCGGTTCATTGGCATTAATAATCAAACTACTGCCTGCCGCAATAAGCAAAATACAAAATCAGAAGATATCGGATTCTATGTCCCTTTAATCCGTAAAGGTTCCAAACTGAGATTAGCCCTGCCTGAAGAGCGGAATGCCAAAAGACTGGATAATCCACAGACGGAATGGGATCTGCTGCATGGATTGATTATTCAGTACAGAAAAGGAGATATCCCCCTTGCCAGAGCTTATATGTCCAGACATGCTGAAGGCAAAGAAGAAATTTTGATGAATCTTCTGTCTGTCTGGACTACTGAAATGGGGAATGAGAAAATGCGAAAAGAAGGGAATGCCATCTTGTTTGGTTTAAAATAGTTTAAAATAAGTGATAGATATGCCTGATCCTGAAAATGAAATAAAATATTTCAAAGACAGAAAATGGAAGTTCTCATATAAAACTTCCTCCACAATGGATGGTGATACTCCTGTTAATATTTTGCATGATTTTTATATCCCTGTTTTAAAGTCCAGTGTTGAATATAACCGGGTGGCTGGATATTTTAGATCCTCTTCCCTGGCAGCTGCATCCCAGGGGTTCTCTTCCTTTGTGAATTCCGGTGGAAAAATGCGGCTTGTGGTTGGAGCAGATCTTAATGAAGATGATGTATCTGCCATTTTACAGGGTGATTCCGACCGGATGGCTAATCTGCTGAATCAGGAACTTGACCATAAGAAAACATGGCCGGAAAATGTTGCCAGAGGGGTTGAACTCTTATCCTGGATGGTTGCACGGGGATTCCTCGAAGTCCGTGTAGCCTTTCGGGTGCATAAAGATACAGGTGAACCCCTAAATTTTACATCCTCAGAAGATGGCTATGTGCATGAGAAGTGGGCGGTATTCAAAGATCAGAAAGCAGACCGCCTTTATATTGCAGGTTCGTTGAATGAATCTAAAACAGCATTGACGTTAAATGCTGAAAATATAGATGTCCATGCAGATTGGTGGAATGATATTGAAAAACTCAGGGTAGATGAAGCCGAGGCTGATTTTGAAACCATCTGGAAGAATAAGTCTCCTTACTTGCAGGTGATGAGTCTGCCAGAAGCTGTTAAAAGGAAAATGATTACCATAGCCAAAACAGTCTTAAAACTGTCTGAAATTGACGGCACTGAAATAATCAATCCATCTGTTAATTCTCTCTCTGCAATGGAGCAGCTCCGTTTTGCGCTTATAAAAGACGCTCCTAAACTGCCACAGGGACGATATGTGGGAATGGAAACAGCACCGGTAAAAGCCTGGCCCCATCAGGATGTGGTTGCACGCCGCCTGATTGAAACCTGGCCATACAGTTATCTTCTCTGCGATGAAGTCGGATTGGGTAAGACCATTGAAGCAGGTCTTGTATTTAGATCTTTGTATCTTTCCGGTATCACCAAAAGAATATTGATCAGCCCTCCGGCCAGTTTGACAGATCAGTGGCAAAGAGAAATGGCCGCCAAGTTTCTATTACCATTTGCCAGGACATTATCTGGCCCGGACATCAGACATCAGATTATTTTTCCCGGTGAAGAGACCAGGATTTCAAAAGGATTGTTTGATCCTGATTTATGTATTGTTTCAACCGGATTGCTCAGCAGGGCAGAACGGCAGCATGAGATCAGGAGAGCAAAAGCTTTTGATATTGCTTTTGTGGATGAAGCTCACTATGCAAGAAGAAAAAATCCGAGAAACGGTAACCGTGTTAAACCCATATTCGGGAACCTTTACAAAACCATTAAAACTTTTCTCCGAAAAAAATCAAAAGCATTGTTGCTGGCAACTGCAACACCCATGCAGATAGACTGGATTGAAGTCTTTGATCTCATCAATCTGACAAATCGGGTTGGACAGTTCCAGGAAGATCCATCCCTGACATGGGCATATTATGAAATATTGGGGGCCATTGTTCGAGGAGAAAATGTGTCTGAAGATCTCTGGAAATTTTTAAAGAAGTCCATTGTCTCCTTGGACCATCATGATCCATTTTATAAAAAATATCTTGAAAATGCCGTTATTGACGGTCGAATTAAAAACATCACCCGGCAATGGCTGGAAAGGGATCGAATCCCACGGGGCAGAGACAGAATCAATATCCAAAGGGTTATTTTTTCATCGGCACCATTATCCAGAGTAATGCTCAGACATACACGGCCACTGCTTGAAATTTATAGGGAAAAAGGTCAACTTGGAGCAAATCTGGCCAAACGGACCATATTGCCTGTCCCAAGAATTGTATTGAATGCTCTGGAAAAACAAGCATACGATGAACTCGAGGTTTATTGCAAGGAGCTGGTTAACAAAATTTCAGCAAATAGACCGGCAAATAAACCTTTACCAAGTCTGGGGTTTTTCTTGAGTTTTTTAAGATTGAGACTTGCCTCAAGCCTGTTTGCCATTAAAGAGACCCTCAGACGAAGAAGAAAAAAGGTTGCTGCAACACTCAAGCACGTTTCCACACAGATTGAAATGGTGGATTTTTCAAATGATGTTGAATCTTATGTTGACAGCAATGATGAATCTGACAAAGAAATTGAATATTTGTTTTTAAAGGATAGAGAAACAGATGATCTGGAATGGGAAAAATCAAAGTTATCTGAAATGCTCCATACTCTCCATGACCTGTCTGCACCGCCTTCTAAATTTCAGGAACTGCTTGCTGTCCTTGATCAACGCAAATTCTCAGGCAACCGGATCAAACAATTGGTTATTTTTACCCGGTTCTATGACACCTTGACCGATATCGTCAACAGGATAAGACATATTGATTCATCCATGCTGATTGGAACATATTCAGGAAAAGGAGGCCTGTATGTAGATGCTGAAACAAATAAACTCAACAATGTTGATCGGGAAGAGATAAAGCACAGGTTCATGAGAGAAGAAATCGATGTTCTTATCTGTACCGATGCCGCAGCAGAAGGATTGAATCTGCAGACCGCTGATCTGATTATCAACTATGACCTTCCATGGAACCCCATGAAGGTAGAACAGCGCATTGGCCGTATTGATCGTATCGGCCAGAAATATGATGAAATATTTGTGCTTAATCTTTGCTATGCCGACTCTGCAGAGCAGATCGTCTATGACCGCTTGTTGAAACGACTGGTACAGGCTGGGGATATTGTCGGAACCCAGCAGGTTTCCATGCTGCCGGTAAACGTCGAGGAATTCAATGGTCTTGCTGCCGGTGATATTACCCCGGTGCAGCTTGAAAAAATTGCCAGGAAACGGATCATACTGCAGAATAAACGCAGACAGAGCATGGAGATTCCGGCCAAAGAATTATATGAGATTTATATCCGGCTCAAAGAAAACCGTGAAAAGAAAGTGCCACCTGTTACCCTTGATTCAATTTGGGAAGCCATCACACAAGCTAATTTCCTGAAAGATAAAGGATGCCAGGTCATTCCGGATCAATCTGGTTCAATTATTCAACTGTCAGGTCTTCCGGGAATACTTGAAGGAACCTGTTTAACAACGGATAGGAACATATTTGAAGAAGGTGGTAAAAATTTAGCGGGCAGACTCCACTTTGGATCATTTGGAGATCCTGTCTTTGATGGATTATTAAGAATTTATGAAGAATTTGAACTGCCTGATTGTATCAAACGGCTATCCGAGGATATTCCGGAAATCCACACAGAGATGGTGGCATATGCCGTGGCTGTGACAGGATTAAATGAGCAGCAGCCCAGCGTTAAACTCATTACCAAATGGTCGGATTTGGAAAACATTGAAATTGATGAATCCGCTAACCTATCTCAAGAGGATTTAAGTCCTCTGAAAAAACAATTGCATAATTTAGTGAGAGAAGAGTTTGACCCTACAAGAGCCGTTAAACGATTAGAAAATTTTAATTTCAAGTCTGCTGCTGCTCAAAAACTATTGAATCTGATTTGTATTAAAGCTCTTCTTTTACCCATTGGTGCTACGGAAAACGACAATTTCTGGACCATCGCAAAAAGTATTGAAGACCATGTCAATGAGAAAGAAAAGCTCATGATTCCAAAGTGTCCGGTGAATATATTGAGTCTTATCCAGAACCACCTTTTAACAGATATTAAAGTACCCAAGACAGGTGAATATGCGACCATAACCCTTCCCATCCATTTTATAGCATCCGCTTTAGATGAGGGTTACCGCACTGCAGATGCCATGAAAGTAAAGAAAAGTGAACTGAGTGTTGGAATGGTAAGATCAAGAATTGATCGGAAAATAAAGAAAGCTGTTGGTATATTCCAGCAATACGATTGATTTTATAGTTTTTTTAAACAGCAGAAGCCAAAATCACATGTCCGATATCAAAATTTTTAAATTTTTTAACATAGTACCGCGTGCCATTACTGATATCGGACTTGTTTCTACAAATCGTTCAAATACAGGGTTAAGCTTCATCTCTACCTCCAAAATGATTATTTTATTCTGTTTTTTTATATCATTTGGAAGTAGTTTTGTCTACCATTAGTTTGGCCTACATAATATTCTCCTGTAATCTCAGGATGTTATCACCTTGAAAGGGCTGATCCGGCAATATCTCGTAGGGGCGAATCTTGTATTCGCCCTTAAAACGTGCGAATAATTAAAGGGGTAAATAATCAAAGGGCGAACACAAGGTTCGCCCCTACGCTCGCTCAAAATCAATATATATCATATCAACCTTCAACCTTCTACCTGCAACCTTTGAACCTGTGAACGGTTACAAAAAAGACCTTGATTCCTTACCGACGATACAGAAGGCGGTAAATTACCGTTGCATGTTTTTCAGCGGCTGCCCGGTTTTTTATTACCGATTCTCTGGCCCTCTCGCCATAGGACTTGATCTCGTGAGGACGGCTAAAAAACCAGATCACCTTTTCAGCCATTTCCCGGGCGCCTGACACCTGCACACCAGCGCCCGCATCCTCCAATAAGGTCTTTGCATCCAAAAAATTATCCATTGACGGACCATAAAAAACAACCTTGCCCCAGGCCGCAGGTTCAAGGGGGTTCTGTCCTCCGAGAGAAACCAGACTCGCTCCGCAAAACACTATCGTAGCAATACTGTAAATCTTGAAAAGCTCTCCGAACGTGTCAACTATCAGCACATTCTCCGTACGATTTGCCTTCCCTCTTCCAATCCCGGTCCGGCATTGATAACCAAGACCTCTCCGTCCTATAAGAGAACCTATAAAGCGGGCCCTTTCAATATGCCTTGGGACAATGATCAAAACAGTGTCTGAAAATTGCCGGAGAACCTTCTCATAAGCATCCAGAATTATCTCTTCTTCTCCATTGCGGGTACTGCCTGCAACTATGACCCGCTGCGATTCTTTCAGGTTCAGCGCCTGCCTTGTCTCTTCTTTTAGGGATGGACATATAAGCGTTGTGAGAAGGTCATACTTTGCATTGCCGTTTATCTCTATTTTTTCAGGGACAGCTCCCATTTTTTTGATACGGTCGGCATCACCGTCAAGTATCATACTGAAAATATCAAGATTGCTCAAGACATCACGAAAAAAAGGACGCAGCCTGAGATATCTTTTTATGGATCTTTGGGAAATTCTACCGTTTACCAATGCGGTCTTGATACCCATGCGATGAGCCTCGAAAAGCCAGCCAGGCCATAACTCGGTTTCGAGAAAAACCATAACATCAGGACTAACCGAAGACAGCGCCTTTCGAACCGTAAGGATAAAATCAACGGGCGCATATACCACGGGAACCTCACACCCGAATGTCTCAATTGCCAGATTACGCCCATGCGCTGTATTCGTGGAAAGGATGATGGAACATTCCGGCATTAAATTTCTTAAGGCTTTGATAATTGGGGAAGCCACCTTGACTTCTCCCAAAGAAGCGGCATGTATCCATATGCGGGGATAACCTGAAAGGCTTTTAATTACGTTCCCCGGAAGGAAGCCCAGACGCTCTTTAATATTATGTTTATATCGTCCGGTAACAGCAACATAGACACAAAAAAACGGGGAAAACAACAAGAGCAAACCGCTTGTTAAAATGATATATGCCATATAAAATATACTCATCGGTTTATCTCTTCCTTTTCCGTAAGGGACGAAGACGAAATCAAATGACAAAAAAGCTCCCTGTTTTCAAGATAAAAATATCCTCTTGATAACAGGGAGCCATATTATCGTACAAAAAACGTAAGCGTTCACCAGGAGGCTGTCCGAGAATGCCCTTTTTCCCAAACTCTGCGTTATGCTCAAAAAATTATCCTCGAAATATTAACTATATGTCTGCGGTAATTTTTTGAGCAAGCCTTGATTTTGAAAAAAATTGCTATTCCCGGACAGCCTCCTAGCGCCCCATCTGCACACGTTCAAAACCGGCGACATGGGGATTGGCTATAATCACTCGCCCTGATCACACACATCCGGGGCGCTGGTAAACATTGCCAAAAAACTTAATGGGGTACTGTTACCACCCCCACTTAAGGTAGTTATCAATAGAATCAGAGACCTTTCTTCCTGCCCCCATGGCCAGGATTACCGTTGCCTGACCGCTTACGATATCACCGCCAGCCCAGACAGCTTTTTTCGTTGTCTTGCCGGTATCGGGGTCGGCAATGATATAACCCCATTTACTCAACTCTATATCCTCTGTAGACTGTGTCAAAAGCGGATTGGCGCCGGCACCGACCGCAATAACAGCCATGTCACATTCCAACTCAAATTCGGAGCCTTCAATGGGAATCGGACGTCGGCGCCCTGAGTCATCAGGCTCGCCCAATTCCATTTTCAGACATTCCATAGAGATAACCCGGCCCGCATCATCACTAATAAAGCGCGTTGGGGCAGTAAGGAGATAAAATTCAATTCCCTCCTCTTCCGCATGATGTATTTCAGCGGATCGGGCAGGCATTTCCTGGCGGGAACGGCGATAGACAATACGAACCTTGTCAGCGCCTAGGCGCATGGCTGTCCTTGCAGAATCCATAGCCACGTTTCCAGCTCCCAGAACAACAACATTTTTACCCCTGGCAATTGGGGTATCATATTCGGGAAACAGATATGCCTTCATAAGATTTGCCCTGGTCAGGTACTCATTGGCGGAGTAAACACCGATTGAATTTTCACCCGGAATATTCAGAAAGCTGGGCAGACCCGCACCCACTCCTATGTATACCGCATCATAACCCTGCTCAAAGAGTTCATCTACTGACACGGATCTTCCAACCACATTATTGCATTCGAGTTTTACTCCAAGCTTTTCAAGCGTTTTCACCTCTGAATAAACGATATCTTTGGGAAGCCTGAATTCAGGAATACCATAAACAAGAACACCTCCCGGTTTGTGAAAGGCCTCAAATATAGTAACATCGTGCCCTTTAAGAACAAGATCCCCTGCTACAGTCAGGCCTGATGGACCGGAACCGACAACAGCCACTCTTTTCCCTGTACGTTCGACCTTTTCTGGAATATCCCCCTTCCCGTTTTCACGCTCGTAATCCGCAACAAAACGCTCAAGATTACCAATGGCTACGGGCTCCCCTTTCTTGCCAAGGATACAATTTCCTTCACATTGCATCTCCTGGGGACATACCCTTCCACATACGGCAGGAAGCGCATTTTTCTCCCATATCTTATGAATAGCGCCTGAAAAATCACCCTCTTTTATGAATTTGATAAAACCTGGAATATCAACAGATACCGGACAATCCTCCATACAAGAGGGCTTTTTACACTGAAGGCATCTTTCAGCCTCCTTCATGGCCAATTCCCTGGTATATCCCAAAGGAACCTCTTTAAAATTCCGTCTTCTAACCTCGGGCTTCTGTTCCGGCATGCCCTGCCTCGGTATTTTTTCTTTTTTACCTGCTTTTTGTGCCATACTATCCTCCCTAACACCTTACTATAGCCTATTTCGAAAAGTCAGCCGGTTGCTTAAACCGCGTTATTTCTTATAATAATGGTGTCTATTATAATCCGCCGGCATTTTTAAACTGCTCATAGGCGATAGCCTCTTCCTCCTTGTAGGCCTGCAGTCGCTGCATCAGCTCATCAAAATCTACCTCATGCCCCTCAAACTCCGGGCCATCCACACATGCAAATCGGGTCTTGCCGCCTACGGTTACACGACAGCAGCCGCACATTCCCGTGCCATCTACCATTATGGCATTCAGACTGACAAAGGTTTTGACATTATATTCGGCAGTTACTTTACATACGAACTTCATCATCGGAACAGGACCGATCCCTACCACAAGCTTTACATCTTCCTTTTCAAGGATATCTTTTAGAACATCCGTTACAAACCCATGATGTCCATAAGAACCGTCATCCGTACAGACGTACAGTTCATTAGAAGCAGCCTTCATCTTATCCTCAAGAATCAAAAGGTCTTTATTCCTGGCCCCGATAACAGCAAAAACATTGTTGCCCAACTCCTTTAAGCCCCGGGTAATGGGATGCATAACAGCAACCCCGGTACCGCCCCCGACACACACCACAGTTCCCAGTTTCTCAAGATGAGTGGGCTTACCTAATGGACCAATTACGTCCTGAAAACAATCCCCTGTCTTAAGGCTCTTAAACAGGGCCGTGGATTTTCCGACAATTTGATAGATAATTGTAATTATCCCCTTTTCGGGATCCGTATCAGCCATTGTAAGCGGAATACGCTCTCCTGTTTCGTTGGCCTTTAAGATGACAAACTGCCCAGGTTTCGCTTTTTTGGCGATCTGGGGGGCGCTGATCTCGTTCATGACCACAGTGCCATCCGCCATCTCCTGGCGTTTTACTATTTCAAACATTATGCACCTCCAAACTGTAAAGACGTTTTTTCATAGATTTCGTTTACCATACCTCCAACAGGGGTGTCAAAAGAAATAATTCACAATTCATAAAATAAAATTAGTCCCTTGTCAACATAAAGAACATTACGGATTTTTTATAGTTCCTTTCCCATATTTTTCTTCTAATAACCTGATTACCTCTCCGAGACGTCTTTCATTCGTAATATCCGGTTTATTTTTTTTGGACTCAACTGCGCAGGGAAAATATGTACGACCTTCAAAAAAAGAAGATTTAATCTCTTCATTAACTTTTAAATTTATTATCAAATAACGCTCTTTGACCTCGTCCATGCAATAAAATTCTATTTTAAAGGGATACCACCCCTTTTTCAGCTTCCTGTAATTTTCAAACCTTACTGATACCATCTCCTGCTCTCTATCTCCCGGAAGCCGATATCTAATGAAGAGTGGAAGGAATCTCTTTTTTCCAACTATAAGTTCAGGACTTGTATCGTCCGAATCCCCAAGCCTGTAAGCAATAAAACCGTTATATCTGACAAACCCGACCTTGTTAAGGTTAATTCCCATTTCAGTCAAGATCTTCAAAATGCCCTTTTTATCACCTGCCATTAAGAGTCGACGGTAAGTCATATCCACATTTCTGCGCCCGGCCCCAATATTACCGACAGGGCAGGGACCTTCCGTCTCAGCATTCCGATTTACAGGTCCTTTTATCCTGTCCACACGGTAAAACCAGGGCAGCTTGAGCCATATTCTTTCTTCAAAGACCGTTTCTGCCTCTTCATTTTCAAGGTCTGCCAAATGGGTGGACTGGGTAATAATCAATGTCTTGATTCTGTAAAAATTAGCCGCCATCAAATCAACTACCTGTTCAGCAGGCATGATGTATGAAAAAGCATCAACAGGCATGAGGCAAATAAATGCCGATAGAAACATCATAACATACCGTTTAATTTCTTTTTTTAATCCGGGCATCTCGTCCGAATCACACCTCTCCTTAAAAAATGCGTAACCGTTCAAAGATTGAAGGATCAGGGTTCAAGAGTAGAATGGCAATAGCTCATGGATTCCCGCGAAAACAGCAATCTAAAAACCCTGGCAACGAAAATACTGCGTCGATTAGGAACCATCTTCAAGATACCTCAACATAGCCTCCCTTACCTTCTCCATCAACTGAGAGACATTTTTTCTTGTATATTCCTTTACTGAGATCGGCTCACCTATAAACATATCAATGCAACCTTTGTTGATCTTCAGGCTGCCCTTGAGAACAATACGATAACTGCCTCTGATAGCAACCGGCACTATATCACAGCCTGATTTAAGGGCAAGACTGAACCCTCCCCTTTTGAACGACAGCAGCCTGCCGTCTATGCTTCTTGTTCCCTCGGGAAATATCAGCACGGATGTACCGCTGTTTATCCTCCTGACAGCCCTGTTCATACTCATAACTGCCTTCCTTGGATTATTCCTTTCTATTCCTATGTGCGCCGCTCTTTTCATGGTAAAGCCAAAAAAGGGAATCTTCATCAATTCCTGCTTCATAATAAATTTAAAATTGACCGGCAAAAAGGCAAAAAGTGTGAAGATATCAAAATAGCTCTGATGATTTGACATAAATATCAGAGGCTTTGCGGCACTAATATTTTCAAGTCCCACGGCATTCACTTTGATGCCGCTTAGCCGGAGAATTACCCTGGCCCATGGGACCTCAATGAGGGAATGAATCCATTTGCCATTCCTGTCAAAGACAGATATCAGGATTGCAAACGCACACAAGATAATGGTAAACATGAAAATAAAGGCATTCAACAAGAGAGCCCTGATCATTTTTCAATATTCCTTTGAGTTAAACAAACCGTTCAGTCCCGAATTTAATCAGGAGCTTGCGCAGCAGTATAGATTGCAGGGTCATAAATTGGGTTTTTCAGACCTCTTTCATTAATATTTTCTCTGCGCACTTTGAGGCTTTGCGGTAAGCATAAAAAAAACTAAAGCTATAACCGCTCACAGTATATAACTTACACACACCCTGAAAAAAGATCAGACAAGCTGCTCCCTTAACGTACCGGGAGATCTAATCGGTAACTCTATTCTTATTTCAATAATTTTATTATTAAAAGAAACATCGATTTTTCCGCCATGCCGGTGGATAATTACCTTTGAAAGAGGCAGCTCCTTGATTGGGCACACTGCCCCGACAGTAAAGCGGGGCAAAAAAAACTGTTCCAGATCGTCCTCCGAAAAGGCCTCCACCCTGTGCCTGATTATAATAACCACGTAATCACTCTCCTGAAACATGGAAATAAAGAGTTTTTCAGCATCTGCCATAATGGATATCGCATATTGGAACAGTGTTTCAAAAGCCCGGCAAAGGAAGCTTTCATCACCCTGTATTTTTGGAACGGGAGTTGAAATGGATTTTTCCAAAACGATTCGTTTAGCCTTTATCTGATCCTCCACATCGGCAAGACATAATTCCAATAGATGAGTTATATCAACCTCTGCAATACACAGGGTGAATGGTTCGATGGTAGAAAGAATAACCTGCAGGATATTCTCAAGCCGTGCCACTTCTTTGAGAATGATGTCGGCAATCTCCCTGTTATGGTCTTTTTCATCAAGGGAATTGCGAAGCCTGCGTGCAAACCCGCCTGCAATCGAGAGCGGGTTTCTGATTTCATGGGCAAAGCGGGCTGATATCTCACCCAAAACCCTGATCTCCTCCGTCCGGATGGCCCTGTCCTGCAGCAATTTCAGTTCGGTAATATCCATCATTATCCCGTCAATCCACTTAATATCTCCTTGACTGTTCCTGCGTGGCATGGCCTGGTCAATAAAGTAAAATTGCCCTTTCTCCTTGTGTTTCACTATTCTTTCCACCCTGAGCTCCCTGCATTCTCCCCAGCAGGCGGCAAGTATAGTCCCCCCCTTAAAATCTTTCTGCCCGCAAATATTCTTTGCCCAGAACTTCTTATCCCCTACCACTTCATCCGCCTTATAACCCAGTTTTTCCGTAAAATAGGGATTAATAAATTCAGTAGTCCCATCATCAAGGACCCTGTAGACAATGAGAGGAACATTATCCACAAGCAGCCTGTATTTTTCTTCGGATGAAACGAGATCTGAAGTTCTTTCCCTGACCTTTCGCTCCAGAGTCCTTGCATAATCCTGTATCTGTCTCCGTCTTTCTTTCAGCGCATTCAGCATCATATTAAGGGATTGAGTTAACACCCCAATCTCATCATTAGAATATTTCTTGAGGTGTACCTCCCTCTTTCCTTCAGCAATCTCCCCGGCCTCCCC
The DNA here is from genome assembly GCA_021163285.1 of Deltaproteobacteria bacterium. Classification (GTDB taxonomy): domain Bacteria; phylum Desulfobacterota; class DSM-4660; order Desulfatiglandales; family Desulfatiglandaceae; genus JAGGXA01. Next base: position 12,475 of record JAGGXA010000054.1, read on the forward strand.
GACAATTTTCTCTATGGGACGAATAAAAAGAGAGGCCAGCATCCAAAACAGGGCACAAGACACACAAGACCATATTAGACCGACCAAAACCATTAACTTCCTGGTTTCAAAAAGCCTTTTTATAATCAAGGACCGGTTTACATTAATCTCAACCTGGGCAACAGGTTCGCCGCGATAGTTATGTAAAAAACCAAAGAGGATGGTATGTTCGGGACACTGGGGTGGTTCAATCAAGATTAAAGGCATATCTTTTTTGATTCGTTCACTATAGAACGGAAGTAGACATGTTTTGAGATTATCTCTTGTCGTTGCAAGAAGCGTGTACCCTTTTAGCCCCTTGTTCTCGTAGACCGTATAATCCGGTCCCCAGTTTTTCTTAAGATCAATCAGCATACGCTTATCAAAGGGAAAACCGATTTCAATACTTCCGACAATTTTTTTATTATAGAAGACCGGGGAAACACCCCTTATCCCGAGACCTGACAACCCCCACTCAAGACCTCCCGCAGACTTCCCGGTTTTCATGACTTCACAGATGGTTTTCCTGTAAGATAGTATATCGCCATGCTTCCCTACCATGTGGAGCCGCAGAAAAGACCTGCAGGGAGGAATATGGAAGTGAAACTGTCTGATTCCGTAATCTGCCCTAAGCTTATGATATAAAGGCGACATCAGTTTAATAAGACCCTCACGATCCTGTCCGGCAAGTAACTCCCAGACCTCTGAATTTTCGGCGATGGTTTCTGAAAGGGAAAGGGCCTGTTCTTTTTTGTGATCAATTATGGTCAGGAAAACACGATAAAACTTCTCAATTCCCTTTTTCTCCTCCTTCCCGATCAAAGCCTGCTGTGTTGTTAAACCTATGTAGACAAATACGGATGTCCCTAAAAGAGCAAATAAAAACAAGGGGATCAGGAGCTTGAATCTAAGACTTATATCCCTTATCCATGAAATAATTTTTTTAAAATACATATTAATCATTTCAAAAGAGACATCTTTTCAATATCTCTCAGAATCCTTTTTTGCCTTCTTAACACTTCAGCATTTGGATAAGTCGGCGACCATCTGTGGGGATTGGGAAGTATGGCAGCGAGAATTGCTGCCTGGGAAGGGGAAATATGGGAAGATGAGATATGAAAATATTTTTTTGAGGCTTCTTCAATTCCTCTTATCCCTGTGCCCCAATCAACTGTATTAAGATAGATTTCAAGGATCCTTTCTTTGCTCCATAATATTTCTATAAGCACGGTATAGTAGGCCTCGACAATTTTCCTCAGCCAGGTCCTCTGAGGCCAGAGAAAAACCGTCCTTGCCACCTGCATGGTAATGGTACTTGCGCCCCTCAGGTTCTTTTTAAAAATCATATCCTTAATGGCGTAATTTATTTGATCAAAATCGAATCCATGATGGGACACAAACCGCTGATCTTCTCCTGCCAGTACAGCCCTTCTCAGGCTTGGAGAAATCTCCCTTAATGTACGCCATAAATTTATTGACAACCTCTGCCTTAAGTTACTCCTGTTCATAAGTGAGTTCCAGGCCATAAAGGTTGTGCATGGCGGATTAATATATCTCAAAGAAAAAACCTGAAGAACAGTCAGGCACAAAAAAACAAGGATTAATCTCCATACCCACTTAAGCATCCGACGAATTACAGGTGACGCCTTTTTTCCGGACAAGTTCCCGTTACCCCATATTGTTTTTTTTGACCTCTTCCCATGCCTGATCCATCTGTCTGGGGGTTGCGTCCCCAAGTGGGATGCCTGAAGTCTTCAGTCTTTTCTCCATCATTTCAAAACGTTCAAGAAATTTCTGATTGGCAAGCCTTAAAAGATGCTCCGCATTGAATCCCATATGACGGGAAAGATTTACAAGGCTGAACATAAGGTCTCCGATCTCCTCAGCGACCTCGTCATTATCCTCATTAAAAAGGGCCGATTCCAATTCAGCAAGCTCTTCCCTGACCTTCTTAAGGACTTCACCTGCATTTTGCCAATCAAAACCTGCCGTGGATGCCCTCTGGCTCAACCTGTGCGCCCTTAAAAGGGCCGGCAGACCTGCCGGTACATCCTGAAGCAGAGAAGATGTATCATAAGATCGCCCTTTTTCTTCCTTTTTTATCTTCGCCCAATTGACAGCAACCTCTTCAACGCTATCCACCCTTGTATTTCCGAATACATGAGGGTGCCTGCGAATCATCTTTTCCGTGACGCTCTCTATAACATCAATAAAATCAAATTCCTTTCTCTCTTCAGCGATTCCTGCCAAAAAAAGGATCTGAAAAAAGAGGTCGCCTAATTCCATGCAAACGTCCTGAGGAGATGATCTTTCTATGGCCTCCAGGACTTCATAGGCCTCTTCGATGAGGTATGCCTTGATGCTGGAATCTGTTTGCCGGGCATCCCATGGACAACCATCAGGACCACGGAGTCGCACTATCAGTTCGGCAAGAGAGCAAATAGCGCTCGATAATCTATTGAGATCCATATTCAACCTTTATAAATTCCTGACCTTGTCTGAAACGACCTTTTCTATCCCTTTTTTCTTTAAAAGAAATTTTTTTCTCAAATTCCGATAAGAACCGGGAGAAATGACCCCGGCTATAGATTGATAAGAAGAGATAATCAATGGCGCAAGCTTTGATTCGGCAATTAAAGGTGTCTTTGAAGGGACAAAAAAGGTCAAAAGAACAATAACAAGATAAGTGATAATAACTCCTTTTAAAACAGCAAGGCACGCGCCGAACATCCTGTCCGCCCAACCGAAAAAAAACTTTTGCAATATCAACTTCATCGCCCAGCCTAAAAGATTGCACGCAATAAGAATCAGGCAAAAAATAAGGGCAAAGCTGATCAATGGAAGATATTTTCCGGATGGAAGGTATGCCTTGAGAAATCCGGTCATCTCAGGCTGATAAAGGTTGGCAAACCAGATACCGAGAACCACACCTGTTAAGGAACCTGTTTCCCTGAAAAATCCTCTGAAAATACCACGAACAATTAAAAAAATCATGGTTACAATTATTACTATATCGAGTAGATTCATATAAAACTTTTATCAAAGCTGTTACGGATTCGTCAAGGTGAATGTTAATACAGACCCCGGGAATTATAGATTGAATAAAAATGCGAAAAGCCTTGTTATTCAGGTCTTTCGAACATTACACAATGATTTATTGGAATATGTTACCATTCTCACTCTATGTATACGTTCCCACGCGGGAGCTGGGAAACGAGGCGCAAAGTTGGTTCTTCACCTGTTTAAAAGAAAAGTGACCAAAAAAAATACGATTAGAATGTCATTCTTTCCGAGGTCTGCGATAAATAAAAAACAAGGATTGTTTGGAGTTACAGGAGGCTGTCCGAGAATGGCAATTTTTCAAAATGTACGGGTTCAAAAGTTGCAGGCAGAAGGTTGATATTATATATCCCAAATCCTGCAAGCATCGAGTTTGCCGAAGACCTGCCTGCTGCAGGCAGGTGCAAGGCGGCAAGGGCGCAGACGTACAACGATACTTCAAGTCC
>JAGGXA010000030.1 GCA_021163285.1 Deltaproteobacteria bacterium
GGCAAGGACTTGAAGTATCGTAGTACGTCTGCGCCCTTGCTGCCTTGCACCTGCCTGCAGCAGGCAGGTCTTCGGCAAACTCGACGCTTGCAGGATTTAAGTGTAAACTAAATCTGAAGGATGCCGCCATGAAGCCAAAATGGCGAAAAGTCTTTCGCTTTAAGTTGGCAGCCGAATTTTACTGTATTTTTCAACCGTTAATTGTGAACCGATAACCGTGAACTGTTACCAAAAAGTTTTATACGTTTAAATGACCATCCAAAATCAATCACGAAACCACGAAAAACCAACCCCTAAACGGGTGAACCCGGAACCTGCAAACGCTTAAAAGCATCTTATTATGATCTTAATCGACCCTAAAAGGATTCCCAGGCATGTAGCAATCATTATGGATGGCAACGGAAGGTGGGCAAAAAAGAGGGGCCTGAACCGTATCAAAGGACATCAAAAGGGAGCAGACGCAGTCAAGGAAATAGTACAAACCAGCAATGAAATTGGTGTATCCTGGCTTACGCTGTATGCCTTTTCCGAAGAAAACTGGAAAAGGCCGAAGACAGAGGTCAAGCTCCTCATGAATCTCCTGAAGAAATATCTCAAAAGAGAACTAAAAGAGATGCTTGATAATGGAATAAGGCTCCAAGCCATTGGAAGAATCGAAAAACTGCCGGCAGGAACCAGGGAAATACTCCTTGACTCTATCGAAAAAACGGCATCAAACAACAAAATGGTTCTCACTCTGGCACTCAGTTACGGAGGTAAACAGGAAATAGTTGATGCAGTCAAAAAGATAGGTAAGCAGATCGAGAAAGGTGAAATAACCTCTAATGATATTTCAGAAAAAACGATTACACGCTATCTTTATGATGCCGGAATGCCTGAACCGGATCTGCTAATCAGAACGAGCGGTGAATATCGAATCAGCAATTTTCTCCTCTGGCAGATAGCTTATACGGAAATCTATATCACCCCAATCCTTTGGCCTGATTTTAACAGAAAAGAATATTTGCAAGCAATAGAGGACTACCGGAAAAGGGAGCGACGGTTTGGCGGTACCCTGGAAACAGATCAATATTTTGATCCCGGGGAAAGAATGAAAAAATGCATCTGAAGCGATGGCTAACGGCTTTAATCGGCATACCTGTCCTTGTTTATATCCTTGGTCCGGGTCCCGTGTGGCTCTTTTATTGTTTTCTCTGCCTTCTTTCCCTTGCAGGTCTGTTTGAGTTTTATAGAATAACTGCCTCCGACCTTCCCAAGACAGTCTGTTTTTCTATCTGCATTTTTGTTTTTTTACTTTTTTTCAGCATCTATGAACAGAGAATTCTGTTTTCATTTGCAATAATTATCTTGTGGGCATTCGTGATTCTGACCTATTTTATGCTGGTTAATCCTTCGCCCGGAAATCAGTTAACATCCTATATCGGAAAAACGGTATTAGGACCGGTTTACGTGGTGCTTCCGCTCGCTATGCTGGCGCTGATTTATAAACGTCCTTATGGGAAATTATGGATCTTTTTTCTCTTAACGATAGTTTTTGCTAATGATACGGGTGCGTTTTACTCCGGAAAACTTTTCGGAAAACACAAACTTTATGAGGCGATAAGCCCAAACAAAACCTGGGAGGGAGCAATTGGAGGTTTGATTACCGGACTGATATTTTCCTATCTTTTCGTGAGAATAATGCGCCTTCATCAATTTGGTCTATCCATCATTATTCTGGTTCTTCTCCTATCCGTCGCCGGCCAGATCGGAGATCTGGTCGAGTCCATGTTAAAAAGGAATCATGGCGTTAAAGATTCAGGCAAAATTCTTCCAGGCCATGGAGGGGTATTGGACAGGATTGACAGTCTGATATTTTCTGTCCCCATCCTTTTTGTTTATCTTTTTTGTATTTAGTGCAATATCAGACCTCGGAAATTATAGATTGAATAAAAATGTGAAAGGCCTTATTATTCAGGTCTTTCGGCCATCACACAATGATTTATTGGACAGACACAGGCAAAAAGATTGATTAAAAAATGTATAAGTGGTCTATCATTACAGGGCAGACGCAAGGTCTGCCCCTGCTACGCCGTCGTAGGGGGCTACCCCCTGTGGCTGTCCATCAGAAAAATATTACGGATTGAAGTTGGTTCGTCATCTGTTTAAAAGAAAAGTGTCCAAAAAGATACGCTTAAAATGCTATTTTTCAGATGTATGAATATATTAAAATGTTGAGATTTCTACTATGAAACGAATAGTTTTATTAGGGTCCACCGGATCAATTGGTGTTAAGGCACTCAAGGTGATTCAGTCTAATCCTGAGAAATATAGGGTTATCGCCCTCGGCGCCGGTAAAAATATCGATCTTTTGTTAAAACAGATAGAGGCTTTCCGGCCGGTGAGTGTTGCCCTTAAGGATGAAAAACTGGCTTCCGAAATGAGACGGAGGCTTCCAAAGGATTTAAGGCCGGATATTTTATACGGTCAAGAAGGATTTGTGCAGCTTTCAACGCTGGATAAAGCGGATACGATTATTTCAGCAATGACAGGCGCTGCAGGTCTGCTGCCCACGTTTGCAGCCATTAAGGCCGGCAAGAATATTGCTTTGGCGAATAAGGAAACAATGGTGATGGCGGGTCCCCTTGTTATGTCGGAGGCTCATAAACAGGGAGTTTCCGTTATTCCGATTGACAGTGAGCATAGCGCCATCCTGCAATCTCTGGTCGGCCATCCAGGGGAAGATATAAGCCGCGTAATACTGACCGCCTCAGGCGGACCATTCAGGTCTATGCCGCTTAAGGAAATGCGCAGTGTGACACCTGACCAGGCCCTGAATCACCCCAACTGGAAAATGGGCCCAAAGATCAGCATAGACTCTGCTACCATGATGAACAAAGGACTTGAGGCAATAGAAGCCAAATGTTTTTTCAACCTGCGCATGGATCAAATCAGTATACTTATACATCCTCAAAGTATTGTCCATTCCATGGTTGAATATATGGACGGTTCTTTCATCGCTCAACTCGGTGTACATGACATGATAATCCCTATTTCCTATGCGCTCTCCTTCCCGCATCATATACAAAACGGGCTTCCCAGGCTTGAACTTGATGAAATTGGAATTCTCTCTTTTGAAAAACCGGATTTCACAAGATTCAAGTGTCTCAATCTGGCCCTTAATGCGGCGAAAACAGGAGGCAGTATGCAGACTGTGCTGAACGGGGCGAATGAAATTGCGGTTGAGTTTTTTCTTGACGGCAGGATCGGTTTTCTTGACATTCCTGATCTTATTGAAAAGACAATAGATGCTCACCAGCCATATCCGGTTGACAGCATAGAACAGATAATTGAAGCCGATACCTGGGCACGGAATACTACAAGGTCGTTTCTGAGGAATGAATATCAGCAGGAACCCGTATATTAACCTTTTTTAAGAATATATTATTATGCATTTTTTCCTTTTTTATATCTTGCCGTTTGTTGTTGTTTTGGGTGTCCTGATTTTTTTCCATGAACTGGGACATTTTCTCGTTGCCAAATATTTTAAAGTAAAAGTCCTTAAGTTTTCTCTTGGCTTCGGACCTAAACTGGTCGGGAAAGAAATCGGGGAAACCGAATATCTTATCTCTGCTTTTCCCTTAGGGGGATATGTTAAGATGCTCGGAGAAGGAGATGATGACGAAGAAGTTCTTACACCTGAAGACGAAAAAAGATCATTTAATAATCAGCCCGCACTAAAACGCATTGCCATTGTTGCGGCGGGTCCCTTTTTTAATCTTGTCCTGGCCTTGTTAATATTTTGCATTTGTTTCATGTTTTCAGGCAATCAGATCCTGATCCCGGAAGTAGGTCAGGTCAACGCAGACTCTCCGGCCGGACGGGCAGGATTTATAAAAGGAGATGTTATTGTCTCTATTGGAGAGAAACCGGTCAACTCCTGGTCGGAAGTCAAAGAAGCTATACAGCATAGTTCTGGAATGCCGCTTGAGATTACTGTAAACAGAGAGGACGACAATCTGACCATGACGGTAATACCTGAAGAGTCCGTTGTCAAAAATATTTTTGGTGAAAATGAAAAAGTATCACTTATCGGCATTGTCGCTTCCGGACGCTTTAAACAAATCTCCTTGAGTCCTTTAGAGAGCATAAAAGCAGGTTTCTTGAAAACATGGGAAATCATATGGTTGACATGCCTGACCATAGTCAAACTCTTCCAGGGAATTATTCCTGTCAAAACACTCGGTGGGCCTATCCTTATCGGCCAGATGACAGGGGAACTGGCACAGCAAAATTTTTCCTATTTATTTCCTTTTATGGCCGTGATCAGTATCAATTTGGGTATCTTGAATCTCCTGCCTGTCCCCATTCTTGATGGTGGGCTTATCTTTTTTATTATAATCGAATTAATAAGCGGCAAACCACTCAGTCTGAAAAAGAGAGAAATAGCCCAAAAAACGGGCCTTTTTATCCTTATTTCCATTATGGTTATTGTTATGTTTAACGACGTTTCAAGACTTTTCGAATAATTCAGAAAAAAACAGACCCGAAAAATGATCCTTGCCATTAACACATCAACACTTGATTTTAGTCTGGCCTTTCAAAAAGAGGATGGATCTGTCCTTGGGGAATGTTTTATGGCAAAAAGTGGCGGGCATTTCAGGAATCTCCTGCCTGTTCTTGACTTTTTGGTCTCAAAATCGGATTTTGAAATTCATGATGTAAAGTGCATAATTATAGCGATCGGACCAGGTAGTTTTACCGGCCTCAGGTCCGGGATTTCCTTTGCCAAAGGTCTGTGCCAGGCGCTTGATGTGCCGATTATCGGCATTTCCAGCCTTGAAGCGTTGGCGAGCAGGATCCCTTTTTCAGATTTTCCTATCGTTCCGATTCTCGATTCCAGAAAAGGCGAGGTTTTCATAGCAAAATTTATTAGGGAAAAGGACAATAATCTCGTCAGATGTATGGATGATAATTCCATAAAAATCAAGGCATTTGCCACAATTTGTGATGAACCTGCGCTCTTTATTGGAAATGATTTTGAAATTCAGGGACCACAAACAAAGAAAAACCTTGGGGCCATGGCCATGCTTGCGCCGGCTCAATACTGGAATCTAAAGGCCTCTGCGGTTGGATCATTAGGCCTTAAGCGGTTTAATGCAGGAGATTATGATGATCCATATAATCTAAGTCCGATCTATCTGCGAAGGCCGGACATTCGAACCAGCGCACCCCTGGTATCCGGTTTAAAATCATCAATACGGAATAATTTATCCTGACAGGGACATTTTTATGTTGTTTGCAGCAGTTCTAATTATGAACAAAAATGAAAGGGCATTCCCAAATTTACGGTAAAAACAACTTCGCTTTTGCGTGCTGAACTCATTTCGGCTTTAATAAAACAACATTTGTATGGTTTCATCCCGAAAAATTTTTATAATTAGAATTACTGGTTGTTTGCAGCAATATTCAGCAATTCTAATTATGGCTGCCTTTGAGTATTATCTTCTCAAAAAACGTTCAAAACCGGCAAAAATAATGTTAAAAATAGCCAATATTCTTATGAAAGCTTATAAAAATTTCCATAATTGGAATTGCTGAGCAATATTGACAAAAACATCAATAAAATATACTGTGTATTAAACAGGTCAGGAGGGTGTCCGGGAATAGCAATTTTTTCAAAATCAAGGCTTGCTCAAAAAATCACCGCGGGCATATGGTTTATATCGGAGTCTCGCAAGTTCGCTTACCTCCGGGGATAATTTGTTGAGCATAACGCAGAGTTTGGGAAAAAGGGCATTCTCGGACAGTCTCCTGCTCAATTTATAATTGTTAACAGGTTCAGTGTATGGATATTTCACAGATTAATAATAAATGGCCTATCGCAAAGCCGGGCTTTCCTTTTATATTAATAAGTCTTGCTTTCACAATCCTGTTTTGTTTGATCGGTCTTAAATTCGTAGCTGTTTTAACAGGGATTATTACGCTCTTTATTATTTTCTTTTTCAGGGACCCGGAACGAACAAACAGCAATGAGCCGAAGGCGGTCGTAACGCCTGCCGATGGCAGGATATTAGAGATAATAAATCTAAATGACAGCAATAACCCCCTAGGAGAGACTGCTGTTAAAATCAGCATCTTCATGTCTATTTTTAACGTCCATGTAAACCGTATCCCTGTTGGAGGGGTTATCAGGAAAATAGTTTACAACCCCGGCAAATTTTTTTCCGCAAACCTCGATAAGGCATCGGAATATAATGAAAATAACAGAGTATTCTTGCAAACGTCTGATAAGCATAAGGTCGCGTGTATTCAAATAGCAGGTCTTATAGCAAGACGAATTGTGTGCTGGATCAAAGCTGGAGATCAAATGGAGACGGGTCAAAGGTTCGGTCTTATCAGGTTTGGATCAAGACTGGAGGTCTTTCTTCCTGCGGGCAGCAGGATTATTGCCCTTCCGCATCAAAAGGTGAAAGCAGGAAAAACTATTATAGGGTATCTGCCATGAAATCAAATCCAAAAAAAGCAAAAAACAAGGTTCCAAAAAGAGGCGTATATGTTCTGCCGAATTTATTAACTTCAGCCAGCCTGTTTAGCGGTTTTTACTCAATAATAGCCTCTATTCAGGGTATGTATGAAACGGCAGCCATCGCTATTTTTATTTCATGCATCTTTGATGCGCTTGATGGGAAAATAGCACGTATTACCAATACTACAAGCGATTTCGGCACGGAATATGACTCCCTGTCGGATCTGATTGCATTCGGGGTTGCACCTTCTATTCTGGCTTTTCAATGGGCGCTAAGACCTTTTGGACGTCTGGGGTGGCTGGCAGCTTTTGTGTACCTGATATGCGGCGCATTACGCCTTGCCAGATTTAATGTGCAAAAAAACAGTGTTGAAGCCAATTATTTCAAGGGGTTGCCTATTCCCGGCGCTGCATGTTTTATGGCATCAATCATTCTCTTTTCAACTGCCATAGGCGGACTGTCCGAGGGCAAACATATTCTCATAATAACAACGATTTATATTTTATCCTTTTTAATGGTAAGCACAATTGATTACCCAAGTTTCAAAGAATTAGAATTAACCAGAAAAAAGACATTCAATATGTTGGTTACTGTTATACTAATGCTGATTGTTGTAGCATATAAACCTAAAATTATGCTTTTTCTTCTTTTGCTGGCGTATATATTCGCAGGACCTCTGATTACGATTATCAGATATCATAAAAAGGGGAGCAAAACAAAAGTTCTCTTTCAGGATATAATTCCCTCAAAAATCTCTGAGGATATAGATAAAATAAATGAGCAGGAATCTTGAAATAACGGCTCATGAGAATTACGGGTGGCAAGCTAAAAGGCAGGCGTCTGGCATCACCAAAAGGTCTGCACATTCGGCCTACGACTGATAAGGTAAGAGAATCCGTCTTTAACATCATCGGTCATGATCTGGCCGGATTAAGGGTCATTGATCTTTTTGCAGGTACAGGCAGTCTTGGGCTTGAGGCCCTGAGCAGGGGCGCTTTTTCAGTTACATTTATTGATTATTCAGGACAGGCTATTCAACTTATAAAAAAAAATCTCCTTTTATGCGGGCAACAAACTTCAGGAATTATTATAAAGAAAGATCTGAGAAACGGGTTGCCCCGAAGATACCCGATAATGAAGGAAAAGTTTGATCTGGTCTTTCTTGATCCTCCTTACCGGAAAGGCTTTGCCCCTTTTTTACTTCAGGAACTTTCAACCCGGCGCATTTTTTTATCTGAATCACGTGTTGTCTTTGAAACATCAAAAAATGAGGTTCTGCCTGTCTCTTATGAAAATCTTGAAATATTGGATACAAGGTTATATGGAGACACAAAAATAAGCATATACGCATATGAGGCTAATGAGTGAAAAAAACTGCAATCTATCCTGGGACATTTGATCCGATCACAAACGGGCATTTGAGTATTGTAAAACGAGCCTTGCAGATATTTGATAAACTGATCATAGCTATTCTGAATAACCCTAACAAAATTCCCTTATTTTCCATAGATGAGAGAGTGCATATGATTGGAAAGTCCCTTGAAGAAGTACAGCGCAGTGAACATGTTGAAATAGATACTTTTGAAGGCTTATTAGTCAATTACGCGGTCAACAAAGAAACCAATGTTATTTTGCGGGGACTTAGGGCATTCTCAGACTTTGAATATGAATTCCAGATGGCCCTTATGAACCGAAAACTTAACCGGGATATCCAATCTATTTTCCTGATGACTGATTATAAGTGGTTTTATACAAGTTCCTCGATAGTTAAAGAGACAGCAAGTCTCGGTGGAGACGTGCAAGACCTTGTGCCTCGATTTGTTTATAAAAAATTAAAAGAAAAATTCCAACAAAAAAAATAACGTAATACCTAAATCCTGCAAGCGTCGAATTTGCCGAAGACCTGCCTGCAGCAGGCAGGTGCAAGGCGGCAAGGGCGCAGACGTACTATGATAC
>JAGGXA010000154.1 GCA_021163285.1 Deltaproteobacteria bacterium
AGTGTTTGGACTTGATCAGAGGCATTCGTGTGGGACCGGCACAACGTTTGTGTAATTCGTTGCTATTAAAAATCATAATCTTCTTCTTGAAAATAGTTTATGCAGGTTTTAGGTTCCAATAAAAGTATCAACTGTTTTTACCTCAAAATGAAGGATGCCGAATATTATATAAATTAACACGTTTTACAAATACGTCGGAATATGGTATCGGTACATACCATGCATAACATTAAACAAAAAACAAAATTTTCGTAAATGATCACGTGGCGGGGCAGTTTACACTTTTATCAGGCATCCTTCATTTTTACTTTACACTTGGCAGAAAAGTGGCGGCGGCATCCTGCCGCTGATTTAAGAGGCTGTAAGCCTCTTCTGCAATTTACAATTTTTAGTTCCAATAAAAGTGTCAACTGCTTTTACCTCAAAATGAAAGATGCCTTTTATTTTGTAACCGTTCACGGGTTCAAAGGCGCCACCTGGTTCCCAGGCTCTGCCTGGGAATCCTTCATACGGCCCTGCCTCTTAAACAGGTGCATTTTCTCCAACTGGGTGTTACAAAGCAAAGCTTCGTAATAAGAACAATGTTGGGGCAAGCGCTTTTAAATCATAGAGATCGAGTTATTCTTATTTAACATTGAACCCTGAACCATTGCACCTGTGAACAGTTACCAACATACAAATACAACGCAACTATTCAGGCAATATAACATGAAAGAATCACGAAAAGATTGTTTCGGAAGATTGAATAAGGTATTTCCGGAGGGGAAAAATAAATTGAGAGAGGTTCCTCCGGGTTGTTTTGACTGCATTGACAGGAAGGAATGTCTCCGGACTGCCCTGAACACTGAAGAGGGACTTGAGTTTAAGAGCGGGCTTATTGAACGAAACAGAGGTTTAGGGTTTATGGACCATCTGAAGCGATGGTCTGATAAAAAACAGATCAGCATGCTCCTGAAACAAAAGAAAAGGAATAGAAAATGAAGATTGAACTTGTTTGTCCTTATTGCCATTTTTCGAAAAAAGTCCCTGAAGAAAAAATACCGGACGGCGCCAGACTGGCGATTTGTCCAAATTGCCGCCGGAGGTTTGAATTTTCAATAACAAAGGAAGGCATTGGGTTTTCATCAAAAGAGTATAGACCAGAGGAAGGGTGTCAGACAAGGGAAGAGCCCGTGACAAGGGAAGAGGAAAAATCGGGAAAACCTTCTGAGGAGCCCCTGCCTCCGGGTGTACCCTGGGAAAATCGTTCCGAAATCGGTTTGTGGCAGGCAATTTATCAAACTTTCAGGATGGTTCTTTTTTCTCCGGAAACACTGTTCGGTTCCATGAAAAACAAAACCGGCATTTGGGAACCGCTTGCCTTTGGTCTGCTCTTTGGTTCTGCTGGCGCCATGTTTGGGTTTTTCTGGCAGTTCCTGTTTCTTTCCGGAGATAAAGTCAGTTTTGTTCAATCCTTTTTTGGACAGTTTACAGTATGTTTTATCTTCCTTATAATGCTGATTATTGTCCCATTTATTATCATCATCAGCATGTTTATCGTCAGCGGTATTCTGCATTTGTTACTGCTCATTGTCGGGGGAGGAACAAATGGGTTTGAGACCACATTCAGGGTCGTGGCTTATACGCAGGCCGCTCAGATATGGGGTCTGATACCTGTTTTTGGGAGTTTTGTAGGCGGAATATGGCAACTTATTATTCAAATTATCGGTTTGAAAGAGGCCCATAAAACCTCCTATCTGAGGATAATTATTGCATTGCTGATCCCCGTAGCCATTATGATCCTCGTTGTTGCGGCCCTGATTCTTTTCGCAATCTACTTTAGTCAGCAGTAACAGATAGAATATGGCAACCGTTCAAGGGTTTAAAGGTTCAGGGTTCAAGGTTCCTTTTTTATCCCTGGACTGTATTTAGAATGCGTATTTACGGGAAGGAAGCCATCTTTGTCGAATCTAATCCTGAATTTGGAACCAAATCAGCAATCACCTGGGAAAATGAGCATTTATAACGAGGACTTCAGATCTTCAATGCCTTCTTTGTCCTTAACCCTGAACATTGAACCCTGAACCTGTAAACGGTTACGAATATGTTACAAAATTTCTTGTTTCTCGTCCTTGGTTTTGTCTTCCTTTGTTTAGGTTCCAAATGGATGGTCAGGGGGGCGGCGTCCTTAGCCCTTACCTTTTCAGTTCATCCACTTATTATTGGGTTAACTATAGTTGCCTTTGCTACTTCAGCGCCGGAACTTTTTGTAAGTTTAATTGCTGCAATAAGTGGTTCAAGCGGAGTTTCCCTTGGCAATATCATCGGCAGCAATGTGTGTAACATCGGTCTGGTACTTGGCACGTCCGCCATGATAAGACCGCTTAAAGTGGATCAGCAGATAATATACAGGGAGATTCCTTACTTGATCGGAACATCAGGTCTCTTCTGGTTGATAAGTATGGATGGAAGAATAGGGAGAATGGATGGCGCTATTCTTCTTGCCGGATTAGTCCTGTTTCTTATTATCGGGATTGCGCGGGCCAGGAAATTTAAACACCGGAATGACGCCGTTCCTGAAAAAGAATCTAATAATAAACTGTGGTTTATCTTTCTCATCCTGACAGGAATGGCCGGGCTGACAGGAGGCGCCCATCTGATCGTCAAATCCGCCATTTACATTGCAAGGGAGATGGGACTGAGCGAAATATTTATTGGTCTTACCATTGTTGCAATAGGAACATCTTTGCCGGAGCTTGCAACTTCGGTTGTTGCAGGAATCCGGGGGGAACATGATATTTCTATTGGTAATGTTGTTGGGAGCAACATATTTAATGTATGCCTTGTGATTGGGACAGTCGGACTTTTTAACCCGATGTCCGTGAATATGGAACTTATGCAATTTGAATTTCCGGCCATGTTTGTTTTAAGCATACTCTTTTTTATATTTGCGAGGACCGGATTTGTCATAAACAGGCTGGAAGGTCTGTTTTTCATGCTCGGCTTTATTATATTTATAGGTGTTTCCTGCTTGCGTATAATGTAAAATAAGAGATGCGATGTATTTGCACCTGCAGATTGCGTTTTTTCAGGCCTGTTTTATTAGTGTTTTTCTGTAACCGTGAACAGTTACCCGACGTGTAAACAGAGAGATCAAAACCTTTATGAGGTCTGTATTGACAAACAAAATCGATTACAAAAACGTGCTTAATCCTGCTCAGTTTGAGGCAGTCATGACAGTTGAAGGCCCTGTTCTGGTTATTGCGGGAGCGGGTAGCGGCAAAACAAGGACATTGGTCTATCGTGTTGCCCGGCTCGTAGAAAGAGGAGTACCGCCTGAGGCAATTTTGCTCCTTACATTTACCAGAAAGGCATCTCAGGAGATGCTTGAAAGGGCGGCCGAGCTTTCAGATGCGAGATGCAGGCTTGTTTCCGGAGGAACATTCCACTCTCTTGCGCATCGTTTACTACGGGAGTATGCGGGGCTGCTCGGTTTTTCAAACTCATTCAGCATCCTCGACCGGTCTGACATGGAAGAGATCATCAAGTCTCTTATCCCTGAGCTGCATATAGCAAGAGATATGCCCAGATTCCCAAAACGGGGTACCCTTGCCAACATTTTGAGTAAATCCGCAAACCTGCAAAAACCCATCAGCGAATTCATAACCGAGGAGTATGGACAATTCATCGAACTTGCATCCCACATCAGCAGCCTGACAAGACTTTATACTGAGTATAAAAAAAAGAATCAGTTAATGGATTATGATGATCTCATTCTCAATTTGCGTAAGCTCCTGGTCGAAAACGCAGAGGTCTGCTCCGAAATGGGGCAGCGGTATCGTTATGTTATGGTAGATGAGTACCAGGATACCAACACCATACAGGCAGATATTGTCAAATGGCTTGTATATGCTCACGGAAATATTATGGTGGTGGGCGATGATTCCCAGTCCATTTATTCCTTCAGGGGGGCTAATTACAGGAATATGTTTGATTTCCCGGAGCAATTTCCTGAAGCAAAGCTTATCAAGCTGGAAGAAAATTATCGATCTACCCAGCCTATTCTTACATTTACCAATTCCTTAATGGAACAGGCCGGCGAGCAGTTCACAAAATGTCTCTTTACTCAACGAAAAGGTGGGGAAAGACCGAAAGTTGTTGATACGAGAACTGCTCATGGGCAGGCGGTCTATATTAGCAGTTATATAAAAGAGCAGGTAGAACAGGGTATCCCGTTGGACAACTTTGCCGTACTGTTCAGGGCTGCATATCACTCATTTGAGCTGGAAGCAGAGCTCGCACGGCAGGGTGTGTCTTACATAAAGTATGGCGGGTTTAAATTCCTGGAATCCGCCCATATAAAAGATTTTCTGGCCCATCTTAGAGTAATAGCAAACAAAGATGACACTGTAAGCTGGGTTCGTGTATTAAGGTTGATAAAGAATGTCGGGCAGGTAAAGACCCATGCCATTATTAACTGGATGAAAACCAATCAAATACTTCCCGAACACTTGAGCCGATGGCCCGGAGCCGGCAAAAGGGACAACGGTTTAAAACATCTTTCCGATTTGATGACTCGAATAGTATCAAAAGATATGGAACCGGAAAGAGCGGTAGAAGAGGTCATGGGATATTATACACCTATTTTAATGACTAAATTCGATAATTATCCGAAACGGCAAAAAGATCTGGAACAGTTAATCCCAATGGCCGGGAGGTACAGGAAATTAAGTGCTTTTCTCGATGATCTTGCATTGGAACCTCCAAACAGTACAAGGGACATCAATTCACCGGAAAATATTGGAACTCTTACGCTGTCAACGGTCCACTCTGCCAAGGGGCTTGAATGGCCGGTAGTGTTTATAATCTGGGTTATGGAGGGGCGTTTTCCGCCATCAAGGGCATATAATGACCCTCAGGCCCTTGAAGAAGAGCGCCGTCTGATGTATGTTGCAGCTACCAGGGCCAGGAACACTCTGATCATCTCTTATCCCGGCAAAGAGGTTTTGCCTGCATGGTCTGATTATGGAGGGGCCGGTTTCAAAAACGGGTTATCATCCTTTATACAGCGTCTGCCCGAAGGAGTTGTTTCATATGAATCCGGGAATATTTCGGGAAGGACTCAGAGGAGTAATTTTTATAGGTTTCCTAAAATGGACTCTGAAAAAAAACTGAACAGCTTAAGTCATGATAATATGTTCAATCCCGGTGAAAAGGTCATCCATCCGGCATTTGGTCCGGGTATTATCTCAAAGTTAACTGCCGATAACAAGATAGAGGTGCTTTTCAGAGGCGCTGGCAAGAAACTGCTTCACCTGAAGCATACAACCCTGACGAAAATTTGAATTAAGAGTAATGGCTCATATGCGCGGGTTCCCGTAATTTCGTGCCCGGTGAACTATTATTTGTTTTTGATTTCAGCTTTTCGTGAACGCTTGTCCTTAATTTTTATATCATATTTTACACTGCCTGATAAAAACCGGGCGGTGTTTTTTTTGCGTCTGCATATGGCCTGCTTCTTGCTTCAGAATACAGGCAATGACAATGTTTTCTTGGAATATTTTTGGAGGTTTGTATTATGCTTAATAATAATTGTTTTCGGGTAGTATTGTTATGCTTTTTATTGGTCGTCCCATTTTCAGTAAACGCCGCCCAGGTCAAACTCAAGTGGGATGCCAATAACGAGGATGACCTTGCCGGATATAAGCTCTATTACAAGACCGGTTTATCAGGTGAACCATACAACGGTGCAGGCGCGGATCAGGGGGCATCTCCATTAATAGTGCCGCTTGCATCTCTAAGTGATGTCAATAATCCGGAATTCACACTGACCGGCCTGTCTGATAATGAAGTATATTACTTTGCTATAACCGCCTACGATACGGAAGGACTTGAAAGTGGTTATTCAAATGAAGTGGATGGACTTGTAATATCCCTGGATCAGGGGCCGAATCTGATATCCTTTTACAGGCAACCTGCTGATACGGATATAACATCGGTATTGAGTTCAATCTCCAACAAATACTCCAGAGTAACGGCGTTTATCAATAATAGCTGGAAAATTTTTATTCCTGAATATCCTGAATTGAGCACCTTGAACACCATGGAAACAGGAATCGGATACTTTGTGGATATGAATGAACCCGCAACATTATTAATGTATGGTCAAGCGGCATCAAACACAGTTAATCTGGAAAATGGGCCGAATATGACAGGGTATAATATCCCTGATTCACATAATATGGCTGATGCGCTCAACTCAATTAAGGGGAAGTATGTATCTGTAAAAACCATTGTAGACGGTAACTGGAAGGTCTACTACCCTGATAATCCTGCGTTAAGCGATCTGACCGACATGGAACCCGGCCAAGGGTACTGGATAGAGACTATTGAATCCTGCAACTGGTCATTGCCATAATATTTGGTAACCGTATTATGAAAGATCAGAATAAAACAAAAGAGCAGCTCATAAGTGAATTGGAATATCTGCGCCGGCAGGCTAAAAAGCCGGTAACATGTGAAAGCGTAAGAACGCGGGCCGCAGAGGCCCTTACAAATAGCCGGCAGCTCTACCAGGCTCAGAAGATGGAGGCGCTGGGAACGCTCGTTGCCGGTGTGGCCCATGAGATAAATAATCCTATAAGCCTTCTCATGTTTGATATTCCTGTTTTCCAGAAAGTCTGGGAGGACTTCCTCCCTGTTTTGAAACAACAGGCAGAGGAAGAACCAGGAAGAAAATATGGCGGTCTTAATTATGATTTTCTGAAAAACAATTTAAGCAGGCTGATATTTGATATGGACATGGCTGTAAACCGGATAGCCAAGATTGTTACTGACCTGAAAAATTTTGCAAGACAGTCTAATGTCGCGGAAAAGGAGCTGGTTCAGGTTAATAACGCGGTGGAAAACGCAATAAGACTGTCTCAAACCACGCTTAGGAAATCAAAGGTTCTCCTTGAGCTTGACCTTGCTCCCGATCTTCCGTTGATAAAAGGAAATATCCAGAACATAGAGCAGATCGTCCTGAATTTAATCATAAATTCTGTCCAGGCAATAGACAATGGTCATGGAAAGATCAAGATTACAACCCGATTTCAAAACAGGGATGGGCGGATATTCATGTCCATATCAGACAATGGGCGCGGGATTGCTCCTTCAATTCAAGGCAGGATATTTGATCCCTTTGTTACTGATAAGCTGGCTGAAGGAGGAACCGGTTTGGGTCTGTCCGTCACTTACAGTCTTGTAAAGGCCCATAATGGAGAAATAACTTTTCAGAGTAAACAGGGTCATGGAACTGTTTTTACTGTGGTTTTTCCTACTGTTTTAAAAGGAAAAGCGACAAAGATCCTCGTTGTGGATGATGATGAATCAATCCGGCAATTACTTGTTCGGGCCCTTGCCGAGGATCGCCCTTATTTGCTGGATGAGGCATCAAACGGGATAGAGGCCTGCATCAAACTTGGGACATATCGGCCGGATATAGTTATTCTCGATCTGTTTATGCCGGAGATGGACGGCCTTGAAGTATGTCGAAACATAAAAACGGAACAGGAATTATCGCATATGAAGGTGGTTGTAACTACAGGATTTCCTGACCACCCCAAGTTGAAACAGATTGCCGAGCTCGGTTTTGACAATATTTATTATAAGCCTTTTGACTTCCCCGACTTTTTAGAGGTTATTGATAACATTATTATAAAGAGCGGGGATAATCCATAAACAGCACGGTCAGCCCGGATTTCTCACCTCCTTAGGGGACGGGGACAAAATAACATCCCCCAGTAGGCGCACGGAATTTTTGTTCGTTTTCAAGGCGTGGTAACAGCTGCATAGTGAACCATACAACTGTTACAGCAACGTAGAAGATGGACAAAAGGGCAGGCAGGACGCTCAGATTATTTTCTGTAAGTTCCCTTACAAAGGCCGGAGAAAAATCAGCAGTTCTTATAATTACAAAATATGGAATCTATCCCGGACAATAATACGCCTGTCCTCGTTGTGGATGATGACGAGGGGCTTCTCTCAAGCATCAAGACAACGCTGGTCAGTTTTGGCATGCCTGAACCGGCGCTTCTATCCGATGGCAGAGATGTAATGAAACTGGTCAGGGAGAAGCCGTATAAGTTGATATTTCTTGACTTGATCATGCCTCACATAAGCGGGATGGAAATCCTCAAGCAGATAAAAGAGGAGTTCCCTGACATAGAATGTGTGATAGTTACTGCAATAGATGAAGTCTCTTCTGCTGTCCAGGCCATTAAATTCGGCGCATACGATTACCTTGTTAAACCCCTTAACAGTGAAAAACTTATTATTGTCATAAATCGTGCCCTGGAGAGATTCAACCTTCGGCATGGACTATCACTTTTTGAGAGAAAACAATCTTTCAAGAATCTGATAAATCCCCAGGCCTTTAAAGACGTTATTACTGAGGATGAAGCAATGGCGCTGGTATTTCACCAGGTGGAATCTATTGCACCCACGGATTACAGTGTGGTCATTTCAGGAGAATCAGGGACAGGAAAAGAGATGATTGCCAGGATTATTCATAACCTGAGTAATCGTTCAAAAGGCCCGTTTTTGGCCGTCAACATGGCTTCTTTTAATGATACCCTGTTTGAAGATGAGTTTTTTGGCCATATAAAGGGCGCATATACAGGCGCTGTGACCGAGAAAAAGGGTTTTTTCGAGACAGCTCAAGATGGCACGCTATTTTTGGATGAGATAACAGAACTGGAATCCGCCCTTCAGGGGAAGCTTTTAAGGGTGATACAGGAAAATGAACTTTATCGTCTGGGAAGCACAAAAACCAAGAATATAGATGTTAGGATTCTTGCGGCAACAAACCGTGACATAAACAAGGAAATTAATAAAGGC
The DNA here is from genome assembly GCA_021163285.1 of Deltaproteobacteria bacterium. Lineage (GTDB taxonomy): Bacteria > Desulfobacterota > DSM-4660 > Desulfatiglandales > Desulfatiglandaceae > JAGGXA01. Next base: position 8,860 of record JAGGXA010000154.1, read on the forward strand.
AGCTTCAGGGCAGATCTCTTTTACCGACTGAATATGTGTCATATTAAAATCCCGCCGCTCAGGGAAAGAAAAAAAGATATAGTTCCGCTGGCCCGCCATTTCTTGATGAAACACACAACTAAAACAGGGAAAAATATCGTTTCTCTGTCTCCTGATCTGATAAAAAGCTTATTGGAATATCCCTTCCCTGGAAACGTTCGTGAATTTGAAAATATAATAGCAGGAGCAATACTCTTAGAAAAAGGCAAGGTCCTGAAACTATCATCCGTTCATAATCTTGCATCCTGTTTCGAAAACCATAAACAACATGATGAGCAATCATTCTCACTCGCAGAAATAGAAAAACAACATATATACAAAGTGTTGGATATAACACATGGTAATCGTACAAAAGCGGCAAAACTCCTTGAAATAGGTTTAAGAACGCTCCAGAGAAAATTAAAGCTATTCGGCGAAAAACCTGCTGCGACAAACTGACATAGTCTATGTCAATTTTATTTTCAGGGTTAATGTATTGGAATAATACGAAAATAATCTTCAGGTTCATATTATAATATGTCATAATGACATAGTATGATTTCCCTCCTTAGTACTCACCTGTAAACAATAAAACTGCTGTTCCCACCAATTTTTTGGCAAACCCTTTCAGCAAGGCTGCTGAGAATACTTTCTTTCGTATACCTCGTATCTGTGTAACTTTTCAACAAACATGGGTAAAGATTCCTGCATTCCCGCGTATGCGGGAATGACAGGCAGGCAGATATGTATCTACTACATGCCTCTTCGCCCTTTCACGACGAAGGGGATGAAAAACATAGGACAGTACGGTTCCATAAATGAACGATAATGTTACATTGGAGTAACGAAAATTTCACACAACAAATCCTGTTTATTACAGTTTGCAAAGGTCGGAGACCTGTACTTGGTAATAATACCACGATTTATTTCAGTACGCAGGAAACCTTAAACACAACTCCTGATTCCCGGAATTTATCGAAACGTCGGTTTTCCGCTGCCCTCCGGCCTCTGAACGCTGAGAACAATTGAGTTTATATTTTTAATAATTTGAGTCTATGTTTATTCCTGGGGACTATTTTGTTACTGGCACGTATTGTGAATACTATGAAGAGCAAAGGCAAAACCGTAGAAATGCGGCGACGCAAAACCACGGGTCTACAGCCGAAAGGCCATGATCGCCGGGTTGCCGAAGGTTATGACAAATTACGCCTTTGGGTAATTCCGCCCATGGGTTTTTTTGTTTTTACATTCGTATCTTTATATTCAGGAGACCACTTATGATGCTGTATAACAAAATCTTGTGTCTGCTTGTTATATTGTTTACAATTTTCTTTTCAAATATTGCCAGGGCCGGAATTTTCCCCCCTAACAGGATTGGCGGAACGGTAACGGTTGATGGAACCCGGATTACACAGGATACGGATGATGGCTACGTATTCACTGTGACAAGGCCTGACGGGGCCCCTTATCTGAATTGTGTGGGTAACCCTGCTGAAGATACGGATGGTCTTAATAGTTACAACTGCTATATCCTGGATATACCGCATTATGACCCTGAAGACGTGCCTCAAGGAGCTCAGGAAGGTGATTTAACAATTATCCATGTTTACAAGGATGGGGCGGAGTTAACAATTACATCACCGAGTAACGGGCGGCATATTAATAGTGGCGATGCTAATGTAATAGGTCTTGCTGTAGAGTCGACTGTGGTTCAGTACGGCCTGGCGGTTGATACTGCCGGCCAGGGCACTGTAACACCCTCCGGAGGAAGCTATGTCAGCGGAACACTCGTTCAGTTGACTGCGAATCCCGATCCGGGCTGGCAATTCAGCCAATGGAGCGGCGATATTTCCGGAACCGCAAACCCTGTTGAAATTACTATGAATTCCAATAAGGCAATAGGTGCGACTTTTGTAGAAAGCGCGGGTAATAGTAATCCTGCAGGCGGTTATAGTAATGAAAATATTATCCCTTCCAATCAAGTAAATCAATCAACAAATGGAAATGGTATAATTACCGTTCATTTCAAAATAAAAGATCAGGACAATGATCCCTGTAATATTCATTCCTTTCAATACAGCATTAACGGAGGCAGCAACTGGAATGTTCCGGTTAATGGTGATAATTCTTTATCATTGAGCAATGGGTGGAAAGACAACAACACCTCAAGCTATAGTTCAGCAACCGATTATAACAGCGCTGAAGCACATTCATTTACCTTCAATACAAGGCATCAGGATGTCACCGGTCTTGATGGAAATGAACTGAGCGAAATACGGGTTCGGTTTAAGGTTAATGATGGGACGAATGACAGTCTCGCCTATGTTGTTACAGATAATTTTTCAGTGGACAATCGGGGTCCTGATGTCGAAATCACTTATGATGAGTCAAATCCATATAAAGATTCCGATTCCATAATAGTAACTGCAAACTTCACTGATTTCAGTCCGATATCCGGTATACCGAAAATCTCTATTGATTACGAAGGTGAGGATGTTGATGTGTCTGCTGCGAACATGAGCGAAGTAAACAAGGAATGGACATATTTAATTGACATTCCACAAGGGCATGATGGTAATGCCGTTATTACTGTAACCGGCAATGACGAAGTCGGAAACCCGGTCGGCGCCTGTAGCGGAAACACCTTTATCGTTGATAATACGCATCCTTATTTTGAGGGATACCCGACGATAAATTATACCGATAAATCTATTATCGTAACATTCAGTGAAAATAATATGCGTAATGCCGTAATTGAAAATAACTACAGCTTCAGTCCCTCTTTAAACTTTGCTACAGGGGGAAATGATATTGCGGAGCTTGAAGAAAATGCTTACAGACTTTCTATGGCCTCAATTCCGTACCATACAATTATCACATTAACTGTGAATGAGGTGACCGATCAGGCGGGAAATACCTTAACCCCTAAGATTGTCAGACTAAACGATAATGATAATGATGCCATGGCAGATGATTGGGAGGCAGATAACAGCGTTGATGCTCCTGAAGGTGATCCTGACAATGACGTCCTGACAAATCTGGATGAATATCTTAATAACACGGATCCGAATAACTCAGACACTGACGGAGACGGAATGTCTGACGGATGGGAAGTAAATTATGGCCTCGATCCAACTGATAATACAGGTGATAATGGTGCGGATGCCGATTTTGATCATGATGGCTGGACCAATGCGGAAGAGTATGAAAACGAGACTGATCCTGCAGATGATAATTCTCATCCTGCAGCTTCACCGCCTGAAATAGTGGAGAATATTCCTTATTACGGAGCAGGGATTGGAAATGATATTACTCGTATTCCCAATAACTCTTCCTTCTACGTGCGTGTTGAAGATAGCCAGGGGATAAACATTGAGGATACCGGCAGCATTGTTTTTATAATAAATGATGGCGTTAACGAGTTATATACAAGAGATTTAAGTAATGATACTGTTACCAGGGTAATTAAGCTGACAGAGGATGATAATACTGAAGTAACAAAACTCTGGGCGGTTTATGACAGGTCTAAGGAAGATAACCTCGGCAATTATGATTATGATGCCCAGGTCAATATAAAGGTGAACATAAAAAACAGGAGAAACGTCCAGATCGGAACTGCGCCTGACTATGATTTCAGGATTGAATCAGAGGCGGAACATAATAAGGCTCACGCTCCCGGCAAACTCCCTGAAACCGGCGATATCGAAATTGATGACCCTGATCTTGAAGATTCTGAATATTCTTATGATACAGGTATCCAGGTAATTGATGGCGACCTTGAGGGAGCAAAAATTATTTATAACAGCAATGAACCGGTATTGCCCTCATTCGGTCCGATAAACGACATTCCCGGGGCTGACGACGATCCGGGGCAACCTGTTCTCGGTAATAAAAACAATCCTTCAGATAGTATTATTCTGAACTTCCAGCCGCCGACCGTATATAATACGCCTGTGAAGGTCATTATTCCATGTCCGGGGCATGCAGATGTAAATGGCCTTTATATTTTTCGGTATAAGGGTGCGAACTGGATACCGGGCTGTGATGATAAAGGTAACGTAATGACAGGTGGTGATGGCTGGATGGTGCCTGGTTCCAGAGTAAATCATAATAATGGAGATCCATCCACGATTGAAATTAAAGTTTACCACCAGGCTCCTGTAAGGTCAGGAAGTATTTGGGATTAGCAGTAATTAATAATTCTTCATTTGGCATCCTTCATTTTGAGGTAAAAGTAGTTGACGCTTTTATTGAAACCTAAATCCTGCAAGCGTCGAGTTTGCCGAAGACCTGCCTGCTGCAGGTAGGTGCAAGGCGGCAAGGGCGCAGACGTACTACGATACTTCAAGTC
>JAGGXA010000201.1 GCA_021163285.1 Deltaproteobacteria bacterium
GATTAATGCGTGTTATACAAGCACAACATTTCTGTAATTCGTTGATATTAAAATCATAATTTTTTTCTTGAAAATAGTTTATGCAGGTTTTAGGTATCAATAATAAGTGCTTTAAAAAATAAATTAGGCATGGAAATCTATCCAACCGCTTGATATAATAATTTTTTATATTCAGGGGGTTCATGTCTGTATATTTGGCACAAAAACGTGTCAAATATACAGACATAAACCCCAATAACAAATGTATACGCTCGTCAGCATTTTTATCAGAATTTTTCAAAAAAAACAAGGGGGGGGGTACGTGGCTCTCACATTATATAATACAGCTACTCGAAAAAAGGAAATTTTTCAACCTGTACAAGAGGGAAAGGTCGGTATATATGTCTGTGGTGTAACCGTTTATGACCTTTGCCATATCGGCCATGCCCGGTCAGCCATTGTTTTTGACGTACTTGTGCGATATCTGAGAGCAAAAGGTTTTGATGTCTTCTATGTCAGAAATTTTACCGATGTGGATGACAAAATCATTGACAGGGCAAATAAACTTGGAAAGGAGACAGGCGTCCTGGCGCAGGAATATATTAACGCATTTCATGAAGATATGGAAAGGCTTCATGTTTTGAATGCAGACATGGAACCTCGGGCTACTGAGCATATTGAGGGTATGATTAAGATGATAAAGACCCTTCTTGATCGTGGATATGCCTATGCAGAGGGTGATAATGTATATTTTTCCGTAAAGAGTTTTAAAGAATATGGACGGCTTTCAGGAAGAAATCTTGAAGATATGCAGGCTGGAAGCAGGATTGCAGTAGACGAGAAAAAGAGGGACCCAATGGACTTTGTGCTCTGGAAAGCAGCAAAGCCGGGTGAGCCTGAATGGCCAAGTCAGTGGGGGCCGGGCAGGCCCGGCTGGCACCTTGAATGCTCTGTTATGAGTAATTATTACCTTGGCTCCACCTTTGATATACATGGCGGAGGAAAAGACCTACTTTTCCCTCACCACGAAAATGAAAGAGCACAATCTGTTTGCGCGAATGGTGGTAATTTCGCCAATTACTGGGTACATAACGGGTTTGTCACGATTGAATCGGAAAAGATGTCTAAATCCATTGGAAATTTTTTGACCATCCGTGATGCGTTAAAGTCTTATCCTGCAGAAGTATTACGCCTTTTCCTCCTGTCCAATCATTACAGGAGCCCTCTTGATTTTTCAAAAAGTTCTGTCCTGGCTTTACAATCAGGTCTTGTCAGGATCTATCGCACGCTTAAGAGGCTTAATAATATAACAGGTCTGAGTGAGGAAAAGCCGATAAAGGAGCTATTGCCGGGAGGTAAGCCGCCTGGCAGGGATAATGAGATTCATGACACCTTTATGGAACAATTTATCAATATGATGGATGATGATCTTAATACTGCCGGAGCAATCGGTCTAATCTTTGAAAAGGTCAGAGAGATAAACAAGATCATGGATTCATCAAACGGCAACATTGATGATACCGTTTGCAGGCAACTGACAAATATCCGTCATCAAGTCCTTGCTGCGGGAAGGATACTTGGCCTGTTAGAGGATGATCCTGAATGGTTTTTCAGTCAAATATCAAGCTCTGATGAACATCCTGATCCCGCTGAAATTGAAAAGATAATAGAAGAGCGGAATCAGGCCAGGAAAGAGAGGGATTGGAAAAGGGCGGATGAGATCCGTGATCGCTTAAAAGAGATGGGTGTTCTCATGGAAGATGGTCCCAAAGGTACTACATGGAGATTTGATGTTTGAAATTGTCACTGACTTTACACCCTGCGGCGACCAGCCAAGGGCTATTCATGACCTTTCCGAAGGGGTAAAAGCAGGACTTGCGTATCAGGTGCTGCTTGGCGTTACCGGATCAGGCAAGACTTTTTCAATAGCGAACGTTATTATGGAGGCACAAAAATCTGCGCTGATTATTGCTCCAAATAAGACCCTCGCTGCTCAACTATACGGGGAATTAAAAAATCTTTTTCCGTATAACGCGGTGGAGTATTTTGTAAGTTATTATGATTATTACCAGCCCGAAGCCTATATCCCGCAGTCTGACACATATATTCAGAAAGACTCTTCCATCAATGATTATATAGATAAGTTGAGACATTCGGCAACAAGGTCGGTTCTCGATCGTGATGACGTAATTATTGTCGCGAGTGTCTCCTGCATATATGGTCTGGGTTCTCCGGAGGCCTACCATGATATGCTCTTTTATGTGGAAGTTGACAGTGCTCTGTCAATTGAATATGCCGCAAAAAAGCTGGTAGAGATCCAATATGAACGAGGCGACATCGACTTTTACAGGGGCAGGTTTCGCGTGCGAGGTGATAATCTTGATATATATCCTGTCCATAAAGATGACAGAGCAGTGCGGATCAGTTTTTTCGGGGACATGGTGGAATCTATTTATGAGATTGACCCCTTAACAGGAAAAATACTCAATAATCTTAACAGGATTACTGTTTACCCTGCAAGCCACTACGTAACGACCGCGGATATCAGGGAAAAGGCAATCCAGCGAATAAAGAATGAGCTTTATGAGCGAATAAATTGCTTTCGTTCTCAGAATAAGTTGTTGGAGGCTCAGCGAGTTGAGGAGCGGACACGCTTTGATCTCGAAATGATGATTGAGATCGGTTATTGTCATGGCATTGAAAATTATTCAAGGCACCTGACCGGACGAGCGCCGGGAGAACATCCGCCGACACTTCTCGATTATTTCCCAAAAGATTTTCTTGTTATTATAGACGAAAGCCATATTACAATACCCCAGTTAATTGGTATGTACCGAGGCGACCGGTCCAGGAAGTCAACCCTGGTTGAATATGGGTTCAGGCTTCCTTCAGCCCTTGATAACAGACCTCTTACTTTTGAAGAGTTTGAATCAAAGGTCAGACAGGTCATCTTCGTCTCCGCCACGCCTGGAAATTATGAATTTGAAAAGGCCGAACAAGTGACGGAACAGATTATCAGACCTACAGGTCTTATGGACCCGGAGATAGAAATAAGGCCGGCCACACACCAGGTAGATAATCTGCTTGGTCTTATCAGGGAAAAAGCGGAACAAAATGAAAGGGTACTAATAACCACTCTGACAAAAAAAATGGCGGAAGACCTTACCGAATATTACTCGGATCTTGGTGTAAATATAAGGTATATGCACTCTGATATAAAGACTGTAGAAAGGATGGAGATAATAAAGGACCTCAGGCTTGGTGTTTTCGATGTTCTGGTGGGTATTAATCTCCTGAGGGAGGGTCTGGACCTGCCGGAAGTTTCTCTTGTAGCAATATTAGATGCAGACAAGGAAGGATTTTTAAGGTCGGAAAGGTCATTGATCCAGACATGCGGCAGGGCATCAAGAAATATTAATGGAAAAGTAATTTTTTATGCTGACAAGATAACCGCTTCCATGCAAAATGCCATGGATGAAAGCATGAGACGACGAAATATTCAGATGAAATATAATAAAAAGCACTGTATCACACCCGCTTCCATCCAAAAAAGCATTGACATCAATAACGTCCTGTATTCAGGCTATGAAGCCGATTATACCCGGATTCCTGAAGTGGCCGAAGCAGAAACTTTATATATGACTCCTGATAAGATGGATGACCTGATAAATGTCCTGACAGAGAAAATGAAGGATGCTGCTTCAAGGCTGGAGTTTGAAGAAGCAGTTGTATTCAGAGACAGGATAAAGGCGCTTAAAGAGCAAAAATTAGGGGTATTATAATCTTTGTGTATCCGTTCACGGAACGTTGAAATTAGAAATTCGGGCATCCTTCAAACCTGATTTACGCTTTGTAGATGTTGCTTTTTGTCTGGTTCCCATTCTCCAGCGTAGAAACCCGTATGGTATGCGTTCCCACGCTGGAGCGTGGGAATGAGAAACGTTCAAACTGTAAACTACTTTTGAACTTATTGAAGGATGCACGGGAATCCATAAGTTATTATCCTGAATATTGAGCTGTTAATCTTTAATCTTTAAACGGTTACCTTATTTTAAATTACTGTGGGCTTTTTTAAGGGGCAGGCTCCTGTGAACGAACGGTTACCCTTATGTTGTCAATTCCTTTATCGTCTTTTCAAGAGATTCCAGGTCTTCAATGTTTAACTTTTGTATTGACGGGTTAATGTTTTTGATCATATTGCTTAAGACTTTCTTTGGCCCAATCTCTATAAATAAATCGCAGCCGTCAGCAATGATTTTTTCAACAGATCTCCTCCAGTCGACCACGTTGAATATCTGATCATAAAGCTCTTTTTTTATATGTTTTGGATCCACAATAGCCTCTGTGCTTACATTTGCTATAACCGGCTTTGAGGCTATGTATATTTTACTCTTATCCAATTCTGTTTTAAATTTTTCAGCGGCCGGTTTCATAATAGGCGTATGAAAAGGACCCTCTACTCTCAAGTTTGTTGTAACCTTACCCTCTTTTTTTATTTTTTTTGATAGGTCTGCTAATCTTTTTTTGGAACCTCCAACCACAATCTGTGTTTTTGTATTGTTTAACGTCAGATAAACCTGAAATTCTTTACATAAGGCATTGACCCTGTCGTAATTAAGCCTTTTTTTTCTATCAACGACAGCCATCAGCCCGGCGCCAGGGTAGGCCTTTCCAAATTCGGACATATATGTCGCTCTTTTTTGCACGAGCCCGAGAGCGGTGTCAAAATCGAGCGCTCCTGAAACTACAAGTGCAGTGTATTCACCCAAACTATGCCCTGCGAGAAAGAAAGGTTCTGATTTAATATTAAGTTCTCTGCATTTTTCTTCAAATACCTTATAGCATGCATAACTTGTGGTTAGGATGGTGGGTTGTGTAAAAATTGTTTTATCCAGATCTGTGCGATGGATAATCTTATTCCCGAGCCTTGGCTTTTTAAAACATTTTTTAGCAACATCATAATTGAGTACCTGGCTGGCACGGTCATATATGTCCCTCGCTAACCTGGAATTATCATATAGTTCTTTCCCCATCCCAATATATTGTGACCCCTGGCCGGGAAATATCAAGGTAATTTTTTTATATTTCATAATGTTTACAACCTGTCTTAAATGTGCAAAATAAAAAAACCGAGTATATTTTCTTTGTCAGGTTATAGAAATCATACATGTTTTGTCAAGTTGTCTGGAAATACTATTATTAAAAGCAGTAAGGGCTCGCCCTCCCTTTTTCCAATGCCCTGCGCTGGAGAACCTGTTTTGCCACTCTTTGCGTCGGAATGCGCCGGGTGTACGTTACCACGCTGGAGTGTGGTAGTCAGGAGGCTGTCCGGGAATAGCAATTTTTTTCAAAATCAAGGCTTGCTCAAAAAATTACCGCAGACATATAGTTAATATTTTGAGGATAATTTTTTGAGCATAACGCAGAGTTTGGGAAAAAGGGCATTCCCGGACAGCCTCCTATGGAATTTTGTGCGAACCCTCAGACGTTAAATAAAATCAATCTAACCCTCTTTAATGGGTGACGCTACAACCAATAAAAAACCGAGCGCAGCAAGGATTCCGCATGTCCAAAAGAGTATGTTCAGGCTGGTCTTGTGAGCATACCATCCCGATAGAATGGTTCCGCTAATAAAACCGGAATCATAAACAGCCGTAAAAAGAGACATAATCGCGGGTTTTTCTGTTTTGCTTCCATGGTCAGCCGCAAGAGCGTTATGAGTTGGGAAAAGAAGCCCCATAGCGACCCCATACAATACGGCAGGAATTAAAAAAAAAGGGGGCCTGATCATTGCCGGAATTAACAGGATGCCAAGGCAGAAGAGAGGATAGGAGAGTTTTATAATAAACAGCTTGCCATGCCTGTCAATGAATCTTCCCGTTGTGATCAGGATAAGGATTGCCACAGAGAATGAAATAAAAAAAAATCGGCCGCTTGTAACCCCTTTTTCATCGGCAATAAGTGCAAGAAAATTTGTAACCGAGCACTGGCAATGGGCAAAGATAAACGTAGAGATCAAAAGAAAAAGGTATGATCGATTCTTTTTTAAGAGTTCGAAATATTTTACACCGGCCTTATTATTAATGTGATAAGTGGATGATAATGGATAATTAATCATGCATACAGCGGCAAACGCCATTATAAGTGAACCGGCTGCTGCCATATACATCGCGTAAAAGCCCCATTGCCTGACCAGGAATTCGCCAAAAGAGGGTGCAAGGGCAATAGCGGCCATCATGAATGCCCCAAGAACTCCAAAAGCCTCCGCTCTTTTTAGAGGATTAAACGTCCTTGCGGCAAAAGAGAAAGCGCCTGCGATAAAGGCCGAAAACCCGATTCCATGAACAACTCTTATTATCAGCATCCCAGGTCCGAATGCAGTAATGAGAATGTATCCCAAAGATGAAATAAAACTGAGAATCAGGCCCATGGAAATGACCATGAATTCACCCTTTAATAAGACTATCTTGCCCAAAAACGGTCTTATTATGACAGCCGCAACAGAAAAGAGCCCCATAACAAAGCCGATCAAAAAAGGGCCGATTCCCATGCCATCAAGCGCTAAAGGGTAAATATAAAAAAAAGATATATTGGTAAATGCCAGAAAAAAAGACAGGTTTAAAAAAATAAATGACCTGTTCCACAATCTCCTGGAACGCCTTTTCCTGTCCCTGTTTTTAAAAGGAAATAATTTCATTCGGAGTTAGAACAAATCATTTGCAAGCAGGTGTTTGAGGATCAGGAACAGTTAGGAACGAGGACAAATTAATTTCCCCAACTATGCATCTCAGTTTCAGGCCGTCTTTCCCTGGCCTAAAGCTGTGCTCCAGCCTTGGGATGTTATTTCGTCCTCGTCTCTTAATGAATAAATCTCATCAAATTACATGTATGGGGCAAGAGGTTAAAACAAAAAAAGAGTGACAGGAATGAACAGGTCAGACACACAACCTGCCAAATCGGGCAAGACGTAATTCAGAGAAGATTTGTCTTTTGGTAACCATTTGTCAGGGGCGCTGGTAAACCCTTACCGTTTTTTTTGATGCCGAAGGCGAGACTTGAACTCGCACAGGCATTTGCCCACTAGACCCTGAACCTAGCGCGTCTACCAATTCCGCCACTTCGGCATGAAACCCGGATATTAGGCCGAGCCTTGATAAAATCAATTCATTAGTTATGCAACTCGAAATTACTTGAAATATTTATTCTGAAAGTTTATGTTAATCGTCAATAATTGTCAACAGGTTTTATCGTAAGCGATCATCGGGATCCTGATACGTTCAGGCAGCCTCCTGAAAGAACGGTTACGTTTTTTTATACAGTGAGGATATTGATTTACAAATGACAGTGATTTATGATCTTGACCAACTTAATAAACCATTAAGAAACCCCATCTTGACAATCGGAAATTTCGATGGTGTCCATAAAGGACACCTGGCCCTCTTTAACAAGGTAAAGGAAAAGGCAAAAGCAATAGACGGGCAATCGGCGGTTATGACCTTTGAACCCCATCCCGTTAAGGTCATGATGCCCGGGAATGGCCCTCCATTGATTACTCCGACAACGCAAAAGTTGAAGCTGATAAGTGATGCCGGAATTGATGTTATCTTCCGAATCCCTTTTAATAAAGAATTTGCATCAATATCTGCCTGCGATTTTGTTCGGAATATCCTTGTGAAAAAAATTGGCATCAAGGGAATTGTGGTCGGATACGATTATACGTTTGGGCATAATCGTGAAGGGAATATCGATCTCTTAAAAAAAATGGGGGTTGACTTAGGTTTTTCTGTTACCATGTTGGGCCAGGTGAAAGTCGAGGATATGTTCGTGTCGAGCACTTTTATCCGAAAACTGGTACAGGATGGAAATCTCACCGATGCAAAAAAATTATTGGGAAGAAATTATCAAATCTGTGGAACCGTTGTCAAGGGCAAGAACAGAGGCGCCAGACTCCTTGGATTTCCCACTGCCAACTTAAAGGTTATCGATGATTTGACTCCAAAAACCGGGGTCTATGCCGTGACAGTATTTATCAAAGATAAGTCCTGTTACGGAGTGACCAATATTGGCTATAATCCCACATTCGGTAATGGTGTCTTCTCAGTGGAGGTTCATGTGCTGGATTTTTCCGGAGATCTGTTGACCAAAACCATCAGGGTCAATTTTATCAAGCGGCTCAGAGAGGAGAAGACATTTAAATCAGCAGATGCCCTGTCCAAACAAATTGGTCTGGATATTGCGCAGGCCAGGGAATTATTCAACCTTTGCAGTTAGTTAGCCATCAGCGTCTGAAATGAGTAACCTGCGGCAAATTCGGGCGCCAATTCTATCAGGTTATTTTCCCGGGCCCAACTGCTCAATATTTAGTGTCTGAACAAAAAATCCCTTCAGACACAATTTTAAATGTTGAATCGGGAAAAGGAACAACCTCAATATATGTAATAGTTCGGCAGGGGTACGAATATACGAGAACCCCGGGCATGTAAGTGTTTATCAAAGTTTTAAAATAAAATTGAGTGGAGGATCAAAATGGAAAGAAAGAATTTCCTGTCCGAAACAGAACAGAATATAAACAGAAGATCATTTTTAAAGCTCTCCGGTCTCTTAAGCGCGGGGCTTGTTTCATTCGGCATATTGCCGACCGCAGCCGAGGCAGTGCGTTTCAACAAAAAGATGTATAAAGTTACTGAAACCAGAGTGGCTATGAACACCTTTGTATCCATGACCCTCCTGCATCCATCCAGAGATAAATCCGAAGAGGCTATGGGCCTTGCTTTTGAAGAGATTGACCGGTTGACTCAGATTATGAGTCGTTTTGACAATAGAACTGCTGTTGCTCAACTTAATAATGAGGGGTTCCTGAAAGATGTCCCTCCTGAAGTTTCAGAGGTTATATCAAGGGCGCTTTATCATTACCGTCTGAGTAACGCGACATTTGATATTACTATCAAACCGGTAATGGACCTCTACGAAAACACTATTGCACGCGGTGGCGACAGGTGGCCTGATGACGCCGAAATAACAGATGCGCTCAAACTTGTCGGCGCGGATAAGATCGAATTTCATACAAATAAAATAAGGTTAAAAAAATCCGGCATGGGTATTACTCTTGATGGTATCGCAAAGGGCTATATTGTGGATAAGGCCTCAAAAATACTTGTCGGTCACCGAATAAACAACCACTTGATTAATGCAGGAGGAGATATCAGGGCCATAGGTAAAAGGAGCGATAAAAAGCCATGGGTGGTAGCTATCCAGGACCCTCGAAAGAAAAGGCATTATCCCGATACTATCTACTTAACGGATGGAGCCATAGCCACTTCCGGAAATTATGAAATCTACTTTGATCGGGAAAAGATCTTTCACCATATCGTAGATCCAAAGACCGGATTTTCACCGGAGTTGAATAACAGTGTCTCAGTAACAGCAAAAACAGCCATGGACGCAGACGCCCTTTCAACTGCCGTATTTGTCATGAATCCTGTCCTTGGAACCCGTTTTATCAACTCACTTCCGATGTGTGAATCATTTGTGATAGAAAAGGGTAATAAAAGATTTAAATCCGCCGGATGGAAAAGTATGACCGTATAAAAGAGAGTGGAGAGGGCTGTGGATACAGGGTGTGTGAAGAAAAAACATATGCTGCATAGTGTTTGTGTAGTACCTAAAACCTGCATAAACTATTTTCAAGAAGAAAATTATGCTTTTAATATCAACGAATTACAGAAATGTTGTGTTTGTATAACACGCATTAATTTGATGCGGCC
>JAGGXA010000049.1 GCA_021163285.1 Deltaproteobacteria bacterium
GACTTGAAGTATCATAGTACGTCTGCGCCCTTGCCGCCTTGCACCTGCCTGCAGCAGGCAGGTCTTCGGCAAACTCGACGCTTGCAGGATTTAGGTACTATATTTTTCAACCGTTAACTGTCAACCGATAACAGTGAACAATTACTTTTTTTTAGTGTCTATTGACTATATTACCTGAAAACCTGTCTCTTTTTCCCGAGAACGTCAGCCAATCAACAGAAGACCCTTATTTTTATGAAACCCTGGCCCGAAAGTCCGGGTATAACTTGATTGCAGGTATTGATGAGGTAGGTCGAGGTCCTTTGGCCGGCCCTGTTGTGGCCGCTGCTGTAATCATTCCGGAAGGTATAGAATCAGCAGGGGTTCGGGATTCAAAAAAAATGACAGCAAAGGCAAGAGATAAAGCCTTTTCCTTTATTCAGAGCAAGTCCCTTGCTGTAGCTGTAGGAGTTGTGTCACTTAAATACATAGAAGAATTCAATATATTAAAGGCTTCCCTTGAGGCAATGAAAATAGCTGTATTAGCTCTTGACCCTCAGCCGGAATTTCTTCTCATTGACGGGATATACAAAATCTCACATCCTGTTCCTCAGAAATGCCTCAAAAAGGGGGACCAGATAAGCCGCATTATTTCAGCAGCCTCTGTTTTTGCAAAGGTGTACAGGGACAGGATCATGAATGCCTATCACAGGATGTATCCGGATTATGGTTTTGACAAAAATAAAGGATACGGCACACCTAAGCACCTTGCAGCATTAAAGAAATATGGCCCGTCACCTGTTCACCGCCTGACCTTTAAAGGGGTTCTGTAATTTGACGAGAGAAAAGCTTAATCTGGGAAAACTTGGAGAAGAAATAGCGCTCAAAAAACTTAAACGCCTCGGGTATAAACAGTTAATCAGCAATTATCGTTGTTCGTTGGGAGAGGTTGATCTGATTGCTATGGATGGCGATATCCTGGTTTTCATTGAAGTCAAAACAAGAAAGAGAAACTCTATCTTTAACGCAAAAGAGGCTGTGGATTTTCGAAAGCAAATGCAAATCTCCAAGGTAGCTTTGGCATATATCAAATCAAATGATTGCTTTGAACTTAGGGTCAGGTTTGATGTGGTTGCCGTGTTTCTCGGCGGCAAAAAACCGGAAATCGAAGTGATAAAAAATGCGTTTGAATCTTTTTATTAAGGAACGAGGACGAATTAATTTCTCCAACTATGCATCACAGTTTCAGTCCATCTTTGCCCGATCTAAAAGTACAAAAATTTTGAAATAGCTTGCTATTCCTGCAGCTTTTGTGCTTTTAGATCGAACAAACCTAACCTAAATCTGTGCGCCTGCTTGGGGATGTTATTTCGTCCTCGTCCCTAAGTTAAGTGCACACGCAAAAATAACTTAACATTTCGGCATCTTATCTTCAGGTCATTTTCGCAGATTCTAAAGTGCAAAAACCTTGAAATAGTCCACTATTACTGCGCCTTTTGCTCTTTAAAATCCACCGAACATAAGAGGCTGTCCGACAATAGCAGTTTTTTCAAAATCAAGGCTTGCTCAAAAAATTACAGCAGACATAGTTAATATCGGAGTCTCGCAAGCTCACTTACCTTCGAGGATAATTTTTTGAGCATAACGCAGAGTTTGGGAAAAAGGGCATTCACGGACAGCCTCCTATCCTGAATCTGAGTGCCAGTTTTGTAAAATTATTTTTGCGAGAACCCTAAGGACATGAAATGGAAAACAAAGAAGATCCTCTTGTGGAAAATTATGGAACTCTCTTTGTAGTTTCAACACCAATCGGAAATCTGGAAGATATAACCCTGCGGGCATTAAAAATTCTCAATATCGTAACCATGATAGCCGCTGAAAATGTAATCCATACAACTAAGCTCTGCAAACACTATGAGATAAAAACAGAGTTAATGAGCTATAATCAACATAACAGGAGGGTCAAAGCCCCAGAACTTATCAGATTGCTGAAAAAGGGTAATGATCTCGCTATGGTGACAGATGCCGGAACGCCCGGTATCTCCGATCCCGGGAATTATCTCGTTAACCAGGCCCTTAAGGACAAAATACAAATAAGTCCGATTCCGGGCCCATCTGCTGTAGCTGCTGCGATTTCTGTTTCAGGTCTTGCTGCAAATAGTTTTATTTTTGCAGGTTTTTTACCTAATAAAACCGGAAAAAGAAAAAAAGAATTGAAGAAGTTAGCGTTCGAAAGCCGAACCCTGATTTTTTTTGAAGCCCCTCACCGGATTAAGGCAATGCTTATCGATTTAAAAGAAATATTCGGAGAAAGGCAGATGGTTATGGTACGTGAAATGACAAAAATGTTTGAGGAGGTAAAAAAAGACTCTGTTAGCAATATCCTGAACCACCTGGAATCCAGGAAGATTCGGGGAGAGTTTACTCTCGTAGTGGAAGGATGGAACAAAAGAAATAAATTCAGAGGCCTTAATGCAGATGCAGCAATTAGATTGGACAAACTTTTAAATGAGCAAAAAATGAGCGTTAAGGACATTGCCATTCTCATCTCAAGAGAAGAAGGATGTTCTTACAGGGAAATATATAAAGATTGTCTTATAAGAAAAAAAGTACCTGAAGGGTCCAAACAGAATGGAATTAAACAAAAAGCTTAAGATCAGGAACAAATTGGGGCTGCATGCCCGGGCTGCGACAAAAATAGTCAAGCTGAGCAATAATTATAAGTCCAGCCTTTTTTTGAGAAAAAATGATCAGGTGGTGGATGGCTCCAATATCTTATCTATACTTACTCTTTCGTGCCCTAAAGGCACCGAGTTAGAGGTCAGGATTGCCGGCGAAGACTCCCCGGATTTTATGGAAAAACTGAGTGATCTATTTGAGCAAAAATTTGGAGAGGAAATATGAGCAACCACGATGTTGCCGGACAAAAAAACATGAAGGGTGTTGCTGTTTCTTCCGGCATTATTATCGGAAAGGCCCATTTGGTTGACAGAACAAAAACCAAGATCCTTTATAAGTACTTGATTAATGATGAAGAGATAAACAGTGAAGTAGAAAGATTTGAGAATGCCTTGCTTACAACTGAGCAGCAGTTAGTCAGGTTAAAAAACGGGATGCCTGAACATGTGAAAGAACATTCCTTTATACTGGACAGCCACTTGATGATCCTGAAGGATTCAATGCTTAAGGATTCTACCATTAAACGGATCCTTGATGAGAAAATCAATGTTGAGTGGGCGTTAAAAAAATCTATAGTTGCAATAAGGCAAAATTTTGAGCAAATCGATGACGATTATATCAGCAACAGGATCAACGATGTAGAGTACGTTACAGAAAGAATATTCAGAAATTTATCGGGGAAAGATCAGCGAGGCCTGGACACTATTAATCAGAGAGTAATTATCGTAGCGCATGACCTGTCACCAGCGGATACGACCGAGTTAAATGTCGATAGAGTTAAGGGTTTTATCACCAATGTTGGAGGCCGAACATCTCATACGGCTATAATGGCACAGGCCCTTGATATCCCTGCCGTAGTAGGTCTTGAGGCTATTACCGCCCAGGTGTCTGAAGGGGATATTTTAATCGTTGATGGGAGCACAGGTAATGTAATTATCAACCCTGACGATAACACCATTCTCTTTTATGAGAAAAAAAAGTTCCAGCATGAAGAATATAAGTCGAATATCGCGAGGGTAAGTCATCTTCCTGCGGAAAGCATTGACGGTCATAGAATAAGCATTACCGCCAACATAGAATTTTTGGAAGAAGTTGCCGCAGTAAAGAGCCACGGCGGTAAAGGGATCGGTCTTTATAGAACGGAATTCCTGTATCTCAGGAGCAAAGGTATTCCAGACGAAGAGGAGTTATTTGAAGATTACAGGGAAGTGGCGGAAATCATTGCGCCCAATCCGGTAACCATCAGGACGCTCGACTTGGGGGGAGATAAATTTGTCTCAAAGATTGAAATGGCCACAGAGATGAACCCGGCGCTCGGTCTGAGGGGCATAAGGCTTTGCCTTAAGTTACCTGATATATTTAAAAGTCAGTTACGGGCCATTCTCAGGGCAAGCGCCTATGGAAATATTCAGTTAATGTTTCCCATGATATCAGGGTTACAGGAAATTCTTGATGCCGAACAAATCATGAAAGAGGTCAAAGATGAACTGGACCACAACAATATCGAGTATGATCATGACATTAAGACGGGGATTATGATTGAAGTTCCATCAGCAGTAACAATGGCTGAAACTTTTGCTCAATATGTAGATTTTTTTAGTATCGGCACGAATGATCTTATCCAGTATGCCCTTGCTATTGACAGGATCAACGAACATATGGCCTTTATGTATCAGCCTTTTCATCCAGCGATAATAAAGATGATCAAACATGTGGTTGATTCTGCAAAAAAGACCGGTATTAGTGTCTCCCTTTGCGGTGAAATGGCTGGAGATCCACTCTGTCTGCCTCTGTTGATAGGACTGGGCATTGATGAACTGAGCATGAATTCAAGCGCTATCCCTTTAAGCAAGAGGGTTATAAGATCTCTTTCTATTAAAGACGCCCGCTCTGATTTAAAACATGTGATAACGCTTGGCACATCGAGAGAAGTTCGAACATATCTGCTGGATCGAATGAAAGCGCTGTTACCTGAACTGGTTGAGAAAGGATATCTACACGGAATGTAAGTAACGAGGACAAATTAACTGCCCCAATTAGTGTCCGTCCATAAATGAGGATTTCTGTTCAAGATCAAGGCATGCGAAAAAAATAACCACAGGCATATGTTTGATATTCCGAGAATTATTTTTTTCGCGTAACACAGAGATTGGCAAAAAGACCATTTATGGATGGATACTAATTATGCATCACAGCTTCAGGCCGTCTTTGCCCGATCTAAAAGTACAAAAATATTGAAATAGCTCACTATTCCTGCAACTTTTGTGCTTTTAGATCGAACAAACCTGGCCTGAATCCTTGTGCCTGCCTGGAGATGTTATTTCGTCCTCGTCTCTAAAATAACTTAACAGTCCTGAATTCTGCCGTCATACCGGTTTCAATCCGGCATCCGGCTTCACTATCCTGTTGGAATTATCCCGAATACCGGCTTTCGCGGGACAGACATCAGGGATTGAAGAAGATATAAGTGTTCATTAGTACTCCGGATGTGCATAATCAGGACGAAAGGCTACCCTGAACCGGTCAACCCGAAACCTGTAAACGGAATTATCCTTTTTGTAACTACTCACGTAGTCAGGCTGAAGCAATTTAGGCTGGAGGCTGAAGGGGACAAAAGAGCACAATTGCCGTACAATGGCGGAAATGTCTGATTCCTGCGCCAAACATGGCTTCAAAATGCGCTTTTCTCTAAGAGCCTTCAACCTATCCGCCTGAGTAGTTACTCCTTTTTTTTAATAAACATCGCGCGATATAAGTGTCTGTGAGGAATATGGGAATAAAAATTGTCTGCCAGAGCAGAAAGGCATACCACGAATATTTTATTAAGGAGACATTAGAGGCGGGCTTGGTCCTTCTCGGGCCGGAGGTTAAATCCCTGAGAGAAGGCCGGGCAAATCTCGTTGATGCTTATGCCAAAATCAAATCAGGAGAGGTTTTTCTGCATAACATGCATATTAGTCCATATCCATGGACTCGTCATCTTGATCTGGATCCGGTAAGAACCAGAAAGCTTCTCCTGAATAAAAGAGAAATAAAGCGCTTGATTGGAAAAACAGAGCAAAAAGGTTTTACTCTTATCCCTTTAAAAGTATATTTTACTGATGGTCGGGCCAAAGTAGAAATTGCTTTGGCCAAGGGGAAACAAAAATATGATAAAAGACGTACCTTAAAAGAGAAGGAGATGAGAAAGGAGATTGAAGAAGTAAAAAAACGAAGAGGCTATTGACATTTCTGATATTAATATTTATTATTAAAACAATAGGGATAATAAATTTATACGATAAGGGGGCGAACCGGATTCGACGGAGATAATTGAAACTCAGGTTGCATATCGAGGTTCCATTTGCTCGTAAAACAGGTGGATAAAATATAAACGCAGATGATTACGCGTATGCTCTAGCCGCATAGATGGCTAGCGTCCTCTCGGTCGAAGCCTGTTAGACCGAACAGGGCGTCGATTAACAGGCTAGTTTGCCTGATCAACCTGTAAGACGGTATAACGAATTTTATTCAGGTTAATCCCTTGTGAGCTTTGCCCAATAGCAAAACTTGGGGTGAAAATTAAAAATTGGGATAAGTATGTAGAAGCCTGTGCGGAATATTTCCGGACGGGGGTTCGATTCCCCCCGCCTCCACCATTTGAAAAAAGACAACCCGTCTCTCCGGGGTCATTCTCCGGGACGACGGGTTTTCTATTTCCCCTTGTTTTCAAAGGGTTTGCGCCCGTTTCACATCTTTCCAGACCCGTTCTCCACCCGCCTGATTCTCCCTCTTTTCCCGCCTTTCATTCTCTGTTTGCCCCCAGATT
This sequence comes from Deltaproteobacteria bacterium, assembly GCA_021163285.1. Taxonomy (GTDB): domain Bacteria; phylum Desulfobacterota; class DSM-4660; order Desulfatiglandales; family Desulfatiglandaceae; genus JAGGXA01. The sequence goes on from JAGGXA010000049.1 coordinate 6,467, forward strand.
CTCTGTTTTCTCCGGACGAAGTCCGAAGCTCGTCCGGTTGGGCAATCCCTTTTATATCAATGGATTGAGCCAGCCGGCC
>JAGGXA010000093.1 GCA_021163285.1 Deltaproteobacteria bacterium
ACGCCAATACCTCCCATGTCCTGGAGATAAGAACTAACCTTTTTGAACAAAATTTACCCTTACATAGAGCCGATTTTACCGAATCTGCAGTGTTGGCAAGGACTTGAAGTATCATAGTACATCTGCGCCCTTGCCGCCTTGCACCTGCCTGCAGCAGGCAGGTCTTCGGCAAACTCGACGCTTGCAGGATTTAGGTATAAGAAAATATGTACGCAAAAAGGTTACGCTCAGGTTAAATTATGATAGCGGGGACAGATGTCGGGAATACGTTGACAGCCTCTCAGGATAAAACGATTAATCGTAAACGTTCATGGGTTTAATGATTCAGGGGAGACCTTTGCATAACGTCCTTTTTTGTCCAATTTCTGTGTCAGGCTCAAATTTTAATCCTCAAAATATTCAATATATTCCTGCGGTTAAAATTTTCGCCTTCCTTGAACTTGAACAAAACTGAACATTCTGCAAAGGTCTCCAGGGTTCAAGGTTTTGTAAGGACAAGCCCTTGTGGCTGCCTTTTAACGGAGCACATCATCCATGCATCATAATATTGCTGAAGCAGAACGGGCAAACGCTAACACGGAACCTGTGAACGGTTACAATTAATCAAGGTATTTATAGATCGGAAAGCTATGGCATAGATCTGATACTATCTTACTCACCTCATTAATAATAGTTTGAGACCCGGGACTTTCCAGCACTTTTTTGATTAATCCCGCGATTACCTTCATCTCATTCTCTTTCATTCCTCTTGTTGTCAGCGCCGGAGTTCCAAGCCTTAAACCGCTCGTCACCATGGGCCCTTTTTTATCGAATGGAATGCTGTTTTTATTTAAAACAATGCCGGCTTTTTCAAGAATCTTTTCAGCATCCTGACCGGTTATTCCCTTTTTGGTCAGGTCTAACAGGATCATATGGTTATCGGTTCCCCCGGTTACAAGATCAAAGCCGTAAGCTGTGAGTTCTTCTGCGAGTACTTTTGCATTTACAATGATCTGTTTTTGATAATCCACAAATTCCGGTTTTAATGCCTCTCCAAAGGCAACAGCCTTGGAGGCTATGATATGCATGAGAGGCCCACCCTGTATGCCCGGAAAAAGTCCTTTGTTCAGCTTTGCCCCATACTTCTTTTCTGAAAGTATCAATCCTCCCCTGGGACCTCTTAATGTCTTGTGAGTGGTTGAAGTAATGAAGTCCGCCTCCCCAACCGGCGTTGGATGCAAGCCCACTGCGACAAGGCCTGCAATATGGGCAATATCCGCCATAAGGTATGCGCCGGTTTCATTGGCAATCTCCTTAAACCTGTGAAAATCTATGATCCTGGGGTATGCGCTTGCTCCTGCAATAATTAATCTGGGTTTATGCTTTTTTGCGAGATCCCTGACCTGATTGTAATCGATCCTGTGGGTTTTAGAACTCAGGTTATAGGAAATAGCCCTGAAAAACTTTCCTGAAAAGCTCACCTTACTGCCATGCGTTAAATGCCCCCCTTGCTGGAGACCCATCCCCAATATCAGGTCACCATGCTCTAAAAAACTGAAGAAAACAGTCATATTTGCCTGGGAACCGGAATGAGGCTGAACATTTATATATTCCGCGCCGAACAATTTTTTGGCGCGGTCTATGGCCAGGAGTTCCACCTCGTCAACATATTCACAACCACCATAATACCTGGCCCCTGGATAGCCTTCAGCATATTTGTTAGTCAAAACGCTCGCCTGAGTTTCCATTACCGCACGGCTTGCATAGTTTTCAGATGCGATCATAAGGAGATTATTTTTCTCTCGATCCTCTTCAGAACGAATCGCCCTATAGACCTCTAAATCCTGTATCCGCAAACTTTTATCCTCCAATACATACCTCTTCAGAACGGTGATTTAATCAATCAGATCTAATCTCTTCTTATGTCTCCCGCCTTCAAACCGGGTCTTCAAAAAGAGCTCTGCCATTTCAAGGGCAATACCGACTCCAATGGTTCTTCCTCCCATAACCAGAATGTTGGCATCATTGTGCAACCTGCTCATCCTTGTTGTGTAAAGATTATAACAGAGGGCCGCGCGTACTCCCTTGTAGCGGTTAGCAACAATACTCATACCAAGGCCTGTGCCGCATATAAGGATACCGTACCTGAAATTGCCTTTTGAAATTTTCTCAGCTACCGTATGAGCAATTTTTGGATAATCAAACGACTCCCTGCTAAACACACCGATATCGGTTACCTCATTCTCTCCGGACCTCTGAAGAAAGGTTTTGCACTCCTCTTTGAGATCATACCCTGCATGATCAGAACCTATTATAATATCCATAAACTTTTCCTTTGCAAAATTCAATGGGCAAGGACGTAACCGTTCACCGCGAGTACGAACTTATAAGAACTCCAGACATATAAGCGTTTACCAGCGCCCCGGATGCGCTTTATCAAAGCGGGTAATTAAAGCCAAACCATGTCGCCTGCCCTGAACGCGCACAGGTGGGACGCTGGTGAATGCTCATTTTATTCCCGATTTTCTAAGGTTCATAAGACTTGAAGATCAAAGAAGCGTTTGTGCCCCCAAATCCAAAGGAATTTGACATGGCAACGTTGACCTTTGTCTTTCTGCACTTATTAGGCACATAATCGAGGTCACATTCAGGGTCCGGGTTTTCATAATTAATTGTGGGAGGAATTATTCCATGTTTGATTGTAAGGCATGTATAAGCTGCCTCAATGCCTCCGGCGCCTCCGAGAAGATGGCCTGTCATTGATTTGGTGGAACTAATGGCAAGTTTACTGGCATAATCCCCGAATACAGCCTTAATTGCTTTGTTTTCAGCAAGGTCATTCTTCCTGGTTGATGTGCCGTGGGCATTGATATAATCGAGATCTTCAGGTCTTAACCCGGCACGATCTATGGCCATTTTTATACAATTTTTAGCTCCGATACCTCCCGGATCAGGAGAAGATACATGGTATGCATCTCCGCTCAAACCGTAACTGGCAATCTCACAGTAGATATCCGCACTCCGCTTAAGGGCATGCTCAAGTTCTTCAATAACAATTATCCCGGCCCCTTCGGACATGATAAAACCATCGCGATTCAGCTCAAATGGCCGCGAAGCTTTTTCCGGTTCATCATTCCTGGTTGAAAGCGCTCGCATATTACAAAAACCAGCAAGTGCGAGCGGTGTTATAACCGCCTCTGATCCGCCTGTAATCATAGCGTCTGCAAAGTCATCTTTGATGAGCCTGAATGATTCACCAATTGCATGAGTGCCGGCCGCACAAGCCGTTTGCACAGATAAATTTGGCCCTCTGGCTCCAAACTCTATGGCGATCTGCCCCGGAGCCATGTTAGCAATTATACCAGGGATAAAAAAAGGGCTGACTCTTCGAGGTCCTTTTTTTTTCAGGATATTATGGTAATGCTCCAGCATTTGGAGGCCGCCCAGGCCCGAACCGGTAACACAACCAACCCGGTGACTATTGGATGATTTAATTGAAAACCCCGAATCTTCCATGGCCATCCTGGCAGACGCCAAGGCATAATGGATGAAAACATCAAACCTCCGGATCTGCTGCTTGTCCATAAAATCTTCGGAATTGAAATCCTTGACTTCACCAGCTATCCTGGAAGGAAAAAGGGACGCATCGAATTTAGTGATTGGACCTATTCCCGACCTCCCGGAACAAACAGCCTCCCAGTTTTTCTCAACACCTGTACCCAGGGGGGTCACCATTCCCAGGCCTGTAACCACGACCCTTCTATGCATTGTAACAGCTCCTTTATGTTATCAGTCGATATTTAAGCGTAATACCCTACTTGTATTATTTAAAAAAATGGGCATCCTTCATTTCACCTCAAAAGTGCTTTACACTTTTTAAAAAAAATAAACCTGTCTGTGTGCGTCTATGTTCCATGGTTGTTTCAAAAGTGTCAACAGACAAATGAAGGATGTAAAAAAAATGCCCCTATTTCTGCCAAAAACTATGCATGGTGTCTGTTCGAAAATATCGCTTTGCCGCTTCGTATCTCATCAGGACAAACATTAAGGGTTCCATTTATTCCCGAATCCCTGAATCAGGACATTTTATTGCACAAACAACACTGCAAATTAATCTTGAAATTACGGAAAAACGATTTCCGGACAAGCGCTAACCCAGTTTCTTGACATAATCCATAACATCCTTGACTGTGCTGATATTTTCAGCATCTTCATCCGGAATAGACAGATCGAATTGTTCTTCCATTGCCATAATAAGCTCAACCTGATCCAATGAATCAGCGCCTAAGTCATCCACGAATGATGCCTCCGGCACAACGTCTTCTGCGGGTACGTCTAATTGTTCACAGACAATTTTTTTAATTTTATCCTCTATGGATGCCATAAATAATTACCTCCTCAGATTTACTGTTTATTATAAAGACACAATCAATATTGAAAAATTCGTAATAAGTTCAGCAGGGGGACGAACTTACGGGAACCCAGCGTTACATATACATGCCACCGTTTACATGTATAACCTGTCCTGTGATATAGTTTGCCGCTTCGGAACAGAGCCAGTAAACAGCTTCTGCTATATCTTCAGGTTTGCCCATCCTGCCTAATGGAATGTTAAGGCGAAGATTCTCCTTGACTTTTTCAGAAAGAACGGCAGTCATCTCAGTATCAATAAACCCGGGCGCAACGGCGTTAACAGTCACTCCCCTTGCAGCCACTTCTCTTGCGATCGTCTTTGTAAAACCAAGAATTCCGGCCTTGGAAGCGCTGTAATTGGCTTGTCCGGGATTTCCTATCTGTCCGACGACCGAAGAAATATTTACGATGCAACCCTTTCTCTGCTTTATCATCGGCCTGACAATGGCACGTGTGCAGTTAAAGACACTCTTTAGATTTACCCTGATAACGGTATCCCAGTCGTCCTCACTCATTCGCATCAAGAGTGTATCCCTTGTAATTCCGGCGTTGTTTACAAGGACATCGATTTTTTTATACCTTGAAAGAATATCTTTAAACAGGGCACCCACTGCTTCAAAAGAAGATACGTCAACCTTGTGGCTCTCCGCCTCCACACCCATTGAAGCAAGAATATTCAATGTCTCATTGGAACAAGAATCATCAGGGTCATAATGCACAATTATAATTTTGGGGTTATCTTCGGCAAACCTTAATGCCGCAGCGCGTCCAATGCCTCTTGATCCACCAGTGACTATTATGACCCTTGGATCGGTATCACTCACTTTTTTACCTCAATTTTAATGTAACCGTTTACGATTACCGATTTACAGTTCACGTTTTTTTCGAGGATTCCATAATCCCCCCTCACCTTCAGCAATTTCCGGAAAATTTTCAATCCCTATAGCACTTTTTGAAGGGAATTGCTGCCCAACCTTCAACATGTCTGCTAAGGAACGAAGACAAAGATTGAACAAACCTGATCTGAATCTGTGCGCCTGCCTGGGGATGTTATTTCGTTTTCGTGCCCAATAATTTTTATATTTACGGGGCGTTTCTTTTCGCCGGAAATATTTACCTTTTATACTTGTTTAATTCAATGGCCATCTTATCAAGAACTCGATTATTTACATATCTGGCCGATAGGTCAACCGCTTTTTTTATAGCCCTTGATGATGAGGCGCCATGACAAATTATGCATACGCCGTTGATACCGAGAAGGGGAGCGCCTCCATACTCTTCATAATTCAATTTTCTCTTAAATTTCTCAAGCGCATGATGGCCGAATACGAGAGCAGCCTTCCCAAAAAATGAACTCGCAAGTTCCCTTTTCAAAAAGCCGACCATGGTGTCTCCCATTCCTTCGCTAAGCTTGAGCGCCACATTTCCTACAAAGCCGTCGCAAACGATAATATCCACATCACCCGTAAAAATATCACAACCTTCCACATTCCCTGCAAAATTTAAAGGGCTTTGTTTAAAAAAAGACCTGGCAAGGCGTACCAACTCGTTGCCTTTACCTCCCTCTTTACCGATACTCAAAAGCCCTATTTTCGGATTTTTTATGCCAAGGCAGGATTTGGCAAAGGCATTAGCCATGATGCCGAACTGCAAGAGATAGGATGGACGGCAATCTACATTTGCTCCGACATCTATCAGGGTCACAGGGCCTTTCTCGCTCGGAAAAATACCGGCGATGGCAGGCCTTTCCACACCCTCCATCCGCCCTGAAATCAAGATGCCTGCAGCAAGGATTGCTCCTGAATTACCAGCGCTTACTACCGCATCAACCGCGCCTTTTTTCATCAGATCAAAGGCTACCCTAATAGATGCATCTTTTTTTTTGAAAATGGCCTTGGATGGAGATTCATCCATCTGCACTATTTCTTCACAGTGATGTATCCGGACATGATCGGAAGAGGTTAAGTCCAGCTCCCTGTCGATGATATTTCTGTTCCCAACGAGTGTAATATCTATTCCAAGTTCAGAAGCAGCTTCAACAGCGCCCTTTACTACAATTTTGGTAGAGTGATCTCCACCCATCGCATCAACGGCCACATTCATATTTTAGCTTTCTTTGGTTTTAATTATTGTCTTACCTTTGTAAGTGCCGCACTCGAGACAAACATGATGTGGCAATACAGGCTCATGACATTGGGGGCACTTAGAAACGCTGGGCATTTTTATGCTGTCATGAGATCGCCTGTTATCCCTTCTGGACCTGGATTTTTTCTTTTTTGGTACTGCCATAACTTAAATTTAGACTCCTGTTTTGAATTGCTGTTCTGTAATAATTACAGGTTATAAATATATCACCTGGAATGACGATGTTATGAGCTGATACAGCGCCTGAACGAAAATTGTCTTTTTCGGGGTCTTGCAGACTTGCCTGGGGACGAGGACAAATTAACTTCCCCAACTATACGATACGCCACAGTTTCCGGCCGTCTTTACCCGATATAAAAGTACAAAAATATTGAAACCTAAAACCTGCATAAACTATTTTCAAGAAGAAAATTATGCTTTTAATATCAACGAATTACAGAAATGTTGTGCTTGTATAACACGCATTAATTTGATG
>JAGGXA010000176.1 GCA_021163285.1 Deltaproteobacteria bacterium
CATCAAATTAATGCGTGTTATACAAGCACAACATTTCTGTAATTCGTTGATATTAAAAGCATAATTTTCTTCTTGAAAATAGTTTATGCAGGTTTTAGGTTGTATATTTTGGGGATTAGATTTTGAGTTTGACAGAAAAATTGGGGAAAAAAGAAATTTTCGTTCGGACAGGAATTAAAAGTAAAGGAGATGGAAATTATTTCCGCCAATCATCCTTTACCTGTAAAATATGTAACCGTTCATATGTTCCGGGTTTATCCGTTCCGGGTTACCTTTCGCTCCGCCCTCTTTAAACAATATTATGCATGGATGAACAACGGTTAAAGGGCAGGCACAGGGGCCTGCCCCTGCAAAAAAACTTGAACCTGTGAACGGTTGCTGAAATACCCTGATAAATAAGAGCCATCTGATAGCCAAACAGGTCGATATCACTGTCCGTTATTTTGTTGCGGCAGGTGCACTCCTCAGACCCGCTGCAAGATTATTATTGATGTTTATCATAACAGTAAGTTTATCTGGTTCCGGATATGCCATTGTCTCGAATATACGTTTATCAACAAAGGCGCTCAAACTAAGTATATCCCGCTTGAAATTTATTGGGAGAGGGTTCTCCTCTTTTATTAGTTCCCCCTGAAAAATGGTCCAGATCCGCTGATTAAACTTGAGAGCTGCATCTAATTCTATCTCTCTGTCATCAGCATCCCAATTATTCTGGCATTTTTTAAGTTTGAGGGCTGCTTTCGTAAGAACCGCTGCCTCCACTTCACGACCGGACATGGTTGCATTTTCAACCTTTTGATATACTGCCAACGGATTGTGTAACACGTTCAAGTACCTCCTGTTCAAAATAAATCATCTTCTTGGCTAATTTAAGCGCCTTGTAATAAGTTTTGTTCAATATATATACGCTTAGCTGATCGACTAAATCCAGCGTGCTGGGAGCTGCTTCAACAAGTTCACGAACGAGTTCCCAATAAGTATTATGGTGCGTTATGAGATTTTCTTTATCAATATACATAAGCTGGATTACAAAATATATTCTGCGACAGGGTGAACAGGCATCTTTTTCACTCATTATGTCTTTTTCACGCAGAATAGGAACCTCATTTTCTATAATAAAATCACTTTTTGTGCGGCCATTGGTCAGCACTGTTCCACTGATGATCATTCTTTCATTCGGTTTTAAGGTAATTTTTAAGGCCATTTTGTTCCAGTTAGGGTAAGCGCCTTTGGACACTAACCTAATGGATTCCCGCTTTCACAGATATAATAAGCGCTTAACTCATTTCGTCATTCCCGCGTACGCGGGAATCCAGGAATCTTTAACCATGTTTATTAAAAAATTAGGCCGTTTTCTGCCAAATGTTTGTACGTTCATTTTAAAGACGCAAACAAATACGATGGCGTTGCCTGAGTAAGAGAAATTCCCCGTTGAAACATAAAGGCATGTTTTAGATCATTGCTCTTTTCTTCAGCGATGACGTTATCTGTTTTTTCCGATTCGGATTTTTCCATTTTGTTCCGAATGATTTCAACTGAATCTCTTTTCATATCTTCACGCATTTTTGTAATAGCTTTACCTGCGCTATCGAGTTTCGGTAATGAACCAATTATTTCATCATCTGTCGCATGCCCATTTAATTCCGGTAGTTCAAGCCCCTTAAGACCTGTATATATTTGACTGTACAGAATATTCAGAGTTGATCTTTTATTATCTTCCGTTAATTCCGGATTACCAACCCATGGCTTTGATTCAGAATCCGCAATAGTTGTGCCCGCAAATTCATTATCCGGTGGTGGAACGGTTAACTTGTCAATCAATTTGCGAAAGGCATTAAATCTTTTCAAGTTCTCTATCCTTTCTTCGCTGCCCGGTGGAAACGGAGGAAATCTTTTGACAATATTCTCAAGTTGAGACTTCATCTGATCTATGTAATTTGATATTTCTCCTAAAGCATTGTCGGCGATCCGGATCTTTCTTGCGATATTGTTCAGGCCTGATTTGATAATATCCGCCTTTCCCAATGAAAAGCGTATATTATCTTCCTTTTTATTGACATCCGGTGTCTTTCCATTTAAAACGCTGTCATTCTTTGCGGCAGGACGCTTCTGGATTCTTGCTGCGCGGTCTAAACCGGAAAGAACCTGAGTCAGTGATGTGCTCTCTATTTGCATGGCTTCACCTGTTTAGTGCCCATCCATAAATGGCTGTTTCGGAGTCTCGCAGGCTCGCTTACCTGCCCGATATCTGCGTTGCGCTAAAATTTTAATCCTCGAAATACTCAATGTATTCCTGTGGTTAAAATTTTAGAACGCCTTGATCTCGAACAAACTATACTGTTTATTGATGGACACTATTTAGCGCCTGGACGAAAACTCCATAATTAAAAGCTAATACCTATGAGGCTGTCCGAGAATAGCAATTTTTTCCAAAATCAAGGCTTGCTCACAAAATTACCGCAGACATATACCTGATATTTCGGCATCCTTCATTTTGAGGTAAAAGTAGTTGACACTTTTATTGGAAGCTAAAACCTGCATAAACTATTTTCAAGAAGAAGATTATACTTTTAATATCAACGAATTACAGAAATGTTGTGGTTGTATAACACGCATGAAATAGATGTGTCCACATAAGCTGAGACCTTAGTAAACAGCTTATCCCTATCAAACCCCTAATTTAC
>JAGGXA010000230.1 GCA_021163285.1 Deltaproteobacteria bacterium
TAAAGCTCAAGTTATGTCTCTTTAAATAAAATGTTTTTGTTGCATCAATATCCTCTACTTCAAAACGGATTACAGATCTTTCCTTTAAAGTCTTTGCGGTTTCACCTCCTTTAAACATAAAAACCGGATTAAAGGTATCTAATTGATGCCGCTTAAGAAATGCTTGATATTCCCTGTTTACAATACAATTCTTTATTTTACGGTAAGTTACTGGCAAGCATAAATCTTGCGAGGTTTTTTGCCGTCTCAAAAAATTATCCTTTCTTGCTCTGAAGTTTTTTTGCGCGAGCCCTTACTGTTTGTCTTGCTACTTTGTGGAGAAACATTCCGAACTCGGATTCTGAGAATTTCAAAATTTATAAATAAAGGAAAACCTTAACCAGATCAAGCCAATATTTCAACATTTGGTACTCAGACTGTTGTAGTGGATGGTATTTGCGGCAAGCTCCTGCATAACTTACATTTCGCATCTTTAAAAGCACAACATATTGTGGTGATGATTGAAAGTTCTGCTATATAAAGCACAACATAATTAATGAACTTTTTTAACAAAAAATCGCTAATGTTTAACACATCTATATATCGAAATAATCCTTAAACCAAGACACAATATATAGCATTGTTAATTCAAAAAATATATGATTCAGGTGCGAAATGTAGAAAAAATTAACCGAGTGCCTAAATTCGGAAATAAATACATTGGGGCGCCCCCCGGCGGCGCTGTACGGCTTTTGTGTGGCGTTGGTGTCATATATGATATTATATCAGTAGTAAAAGCAGCCTTAAGCAGTGAGTACGGTGCTGAAACAGTTGAGAATGAAGTCTCTGAATACTATATTATCGGATGAAATATCCGGAACATATCGAGGCATGATTATCGCAATCCGAGACGAAGAATGGGCGGAATTTCGCAATTTATCACAATCAGACTTTGTAGTGCTTTTAAAGCAGCTCGCCAAGAATGTGAAATTGTCGAGATTTCGTAAACATCCAAGAAGACCTGAGAAACCAGCGCCAAAACGTAAGTTCGATCCGAAGCATCCTCATGTCTCGACTGTTCGACTGCCTGCGGGCAGAAAATAATCGTACACTACACCTTGAAAGGGCTGGATCTACCGAACCTGACCTAAATCTGAGCGACAATTCTGTAAAGTTATTTTTGGGCTAACCCTTAATTATTCGTATCAATATGGCCTTTAGTTACCGTGTTCCACGCGATCTCCGCGGTGAAATGCCTGACAGGACAGGTCTCAATATTTTAAATGTAAAATCAAGCAATTGTCTTGACATATAGTATGCAAATGTATTCAATACCCTTTGAAGAAAGGGACTTAAACGATACAGCAGGTTTATCCATATGTAATATTACTGAAAGAAAACGAGCAAAAGCTAAACCTGAACGGATGAATCCTAAACCTGTGAACGGACAAGGAAGCCGGGATAAGGATGGATAACGAATAATTATGGGAAAGATATTATGGAGACCTTCGGAGAAAAGGATCAAAAACACCAATTTGTATCGATTCATCAGGTTTATTAATAAAAAGTTCGGCCGGGATTTCACTGAATATGAATCTCTCTACCGATGGTCCATTGATAATATACCGGATTTCTGGGCTTCCTTGTGGGAATTTGCAGGGATTAAGGCTTCAAAGTCCTATGTTCAGGTCATAGATGACCCTGGAAAGATGCCGGGCGCCGTATGGTTCACAGGTTCCAGACTCAACTTTGCCGAAAATCTCCTTCGATACCGGGATGATGAACCTGCCCTGGTTTTCAAGGGCGAGAACCGGGATGTTACAAGAATGACATACAGGGAACTTTACGATGAGACAGCCCTTGTCGCAAGGTCTTTAAGAGATGCCGGGGTTCAGGCTAAAGACAGGGTTGCCGGATTTATGCCGAATATGCCGGAGACAATCATCTGTATGCTTGCAGCTACAAGCATCGGGGCAATCTGGTCTTCCTGCTCCCCCGATTTTGGAATCAAGGGAATGCTTGACAGATTTGGTCAGATCAGACCCAAGGTTCTGTTTGCAGCCGACGGGTATATCTTTAAAGGTAAACGCTTTGATTCCCTTGAACCGATATCCGATATAATAAAGGAACTCCCCGCAACCGAAAAAGCGGTGGTAATTCCATACACCCAAAAAGAACCTGACATAAGGGGAATACCGAATGCCATACTCTACCAGGATTTTAAATCCCGTGAACCGGCGGCTGAAATAGAATTTGAACAATTGCCCTTTGACCATCCTCTTTATATTATGTATTCATCAGGGACAACAGGTCTTCCCAAGTGCATGGTTCAGAGTGCGGGAGGAATCCTCATAAATCATCTGAAAGAACTCACACTGCACACAGACCTTAAACGGGAAGATAATATCTTTTATTTTACCACCTGCGGCTGGATGATGTGGAACTGGCTTGCAAGTTCACTCGGAACGGGAGCAACCATAATTCTCTTTGACGGCAACCCTTTCCATCCCGGGCCGGGCGCCCTCTTTAAACTGGCTCAGGATGAAAAAATTACGATATTCGGGACAAGCGCAGGATATATTGCAGCCCTTCAAAGTTCCGGTATCAGGCCTGTAAAGGAATATGATCTCAGACCGCTAAGGACAATTCTTTCCACAGGCTCCCCCCTGCCTGTGGAAGCTTTTGAGTATATATACAGGGATGTCAAAGAGGATGTTCAGTTATCCTCCATATCGGGCGGATCAGACTTGAACGGCTGTTTTGCTCTCGGAAACCCGATAGGACCTGTCTATGCCGGAGAGCTGCAATGCAGGGGACTTGGCATGAAAGTAGAGGCATTTGATGAAACAGGCAGACCTGTTATAAACCGGCAGGGTGAACTGGTATGCACAGCTCCCTTTCCTTCCATGCCGATATATTTTCAGGATGATCCGGATAACAGGAAATATCTCTCCGCATATTTTGATATATATCCCAATGTCTGGAGACATGGCGATTTTATCGAAATAAACAACCACGGTGGCGTGATCATCTACGGAAGATCGGATGCCACGCTCAATCCCGGCGGGGTGCGGATAGGAACTGCGGATATCTATCGCCTTGTAGAACAAATGGATGAGATAGAAGACAGCATTGTTGTGGGTCAAACCCGGGCAAATGATATCCGGATTATCCTTTTTGTGCAGATGGCAAAGGGCTTTGACCTAAATAAAGAACTTATAAAAAGGATCAGAGAGATTATCCGTAAAGGCGCATCACCGAGACACGTTCCGGCAAAGGTTATCAGTGTACCTGATATCCCTTATACACTCAATATGAAAAAAGTGGAATTAGCGGTAAAAAAAGTGATTCACGGTCAGCCGGTTCTTAATAAAGATTCTCTTAGAAACCCTGAATCCCTTAACTATTTTATGGATATTAAAGAATTACAGGAGGATTAAAGATAAAATTGACCGAACGATCCCTTATACTTTTCCCTCATAGCTTCATAACTGTTGAGAAACTTAAAAAAATAGATACTCTTTCATCCAGGCTGACGATCTGTCATCCCTGGTTTATGGACACACCCATTCCTTTTCGTGATGAGAATGATTTTCCCAATGTCAATATCCTGAGACCTTCCATAAACCTGAAACCTGAAAATAATTTCAGGAAACTCTTTACTCACTATCAAACGTGGGCCATGCAAAACAGGGAGAAGGATTATTCCGGTTTTTTAATAGCCTTTCGGGAAATGGCCACTGAAGACAAGGCCTGGGACATCAGGGAAATGCTTAGAAAACCGGGCGCAACTGCCAAAGCCGACCCTAAAGAACAGGCATTAAAATGGCATCTGATGCTCCACCTTGCCCGTGAAATTGAGGAAAACCTGCAAGAAGTTGAAGGAATGTTTTACCTGTTAAAACAGGAAGGATCACCCTTAAGAGATGCCCTGGAAGATAAAAGCGCATCAAAAGGTCTGTTCGATGGTATGCCGAAATCCGACACAAATTCGTTAGTTGGCGAACATCACTTAAGCCAGGTTATTGAAGCCTGGCTCGGCCTCTTTGGAGAGTATATTTCAGATGAAAAGTTATTGATTACCCTTGATCAGAAAGTCCTGGATTACGTAACAGGAATATTTGATGATATTATATATCAGGAAGAATCTCAAAATCCTGTCCCGGATGAGACAAGTTTCGGTCCGGTGAATGCCGTCATTAAAAAACTCCCCCTGCTTGCAGATGATGGAGAAGTCCGGAAAGATCCGCTCCTTAAAGGACTCTCCGGCAAAACGATTATAATGCTTGAGGATTAAAATTCTGTTTATGGATAGAGCAAGGCTGGAGGCGCTGAGACAGGACGGCTGGATCAGGCGTTTTGCAACAAACGAGCCACGTCTGAGCGAAGCGGTTGAAGTTTATCAGGAGGCCGGGTTCGAGGTCATTCTTGAGCCTATTGCTATTGAAGAAAATGAATCAGACGGTTTTGTTTGCAGTGCTGAAATGAAATGCCGTAAGTGTTTTGAAGGTTCGGAGGACGAATATAAGATTATATTTACAAGAAAAGAAAAATAAGGGATTTGGAAATAAAGAATTTACTTGGGAGGTTGTCCGAGAATAGCAATTTGTTCGACCTGTGTGATTATCATTAATATGCAGGATGTAACACATAGATGATTTCATTCAGGGTGCAATACAAAAGAATAATTGATAACAGGGTAAAATGGTATTTTATGAATGTCGAATATCGAACAGGGAATTATGAATATCGAAGGAACAGGACAAATTTGACCTTGAGGAACGGCTAATCGGGTTTGTCGCACGTGTTATTCGAACGGCAGAGTTATTTTCAAAAAGAAAAAGGACAAGATTTCATGATTCGCAATTCCTCGTTCGACATTTGACATTAAATCAGCATGTTAAACGATAAGCATCCTTTATCTGAAAAATGCCCTTTTTTCGTAGTGCACCCGAATTTAATCAATAGGTCAAAAAGCTGACCGCTAATGGCTGAAAGCTAATTGAACAGGATGAACTTCCTTGAGCAAAGACGAAAATCCGGCATAAAAAGCGATAAAACACCATACCCTGTTCATTTCAATGCACTTTGTACAGGTTTTGCCTCTTCAATGATCATAACAGGTATATCATCCTTGATTTCATAGATCAGCTTGCAGTTATCACAAATCAACCCGTCGCCCTTTTCATTCAAATAGATATTTCCCTTACATTTGGGGCATGCGAGTATGTCCAGAAGATCTTTGCTAAGAGCCATTTGTTCTCCCTAATGTTTCTCCCTGTTCCAGGTCATCACACCTTATTTAGGCATCCTTCATTTTTACCTTACACCTGGCAGAAAAGTGGCAGCGGCATCCTGCCGCTGATTTAAGAGGCTATAAGCCCCTTCCACAATTTACAATTTTTAGTTCCACCTAAATCCTGCAAGCGTCGAGTTTGTCGAAGACCTGCCTGCAGCAGGCAGGTCTTCGACAAACTCGACGCTTGCAGGATTTAGGTGGAACTAAAAATTGTAAATTGTGGAAGGGGCTTATAGCCTCTTAAATCAGCGGCAGGATGCCGCTGCCA
>JAGGXA010000195.1 GCA_021163285.1 Deltaproteobacteria bacterium
CATCAAATTAATGCGTGTTATACAAGCACAACATTTCTGTAATTCGTTGATATTAAAAGCATAATTTTCTTCTTGAAAATAGTTTATGCAGGTTTTAGGTTGCACCCTCAAATTTTGGCATCCTTCATTTTTACTTTACATTTGGCAGAAAAGTGGCAGCGGCATCCTGCCGCTGATTTAAGAGGCTATAAGTCTTTTCTACAATTTACAATTTTTAGTTTCAATAAAAGTGTCAACTACTTTTACCTCAAAATGAAGGATGACTGAATTTTCATATATTACATCCTGTATATCAATGCTAATCGTTAACGTCTAACCGCACAGATCGGATTTTTTCACCTGTTTGAGACTGTTAATAAAATGTTCCACGTCTTCCGCTGTATGAAGGGCGGTCATTCCAATCCTTAAAATTGCCCGGCCTGCAGGAACTGTCGGGTACCTCGCAGGAAGGACGAATATACCTTTTTTAATAAGTTCCTCTGATATTGAAACGGCCTGTTGCTCATCACCGATTAAAAGTGCAAGGATGTGAGCATCTCCCCTTACATCATATCCCTCACTTATCAAACCCTCTTTCATGAGCCTGCTTACTTTGCGAAGATGCCCTCTTTTGTCTTCACTTCTTGAGATGATATCAAGGATATCAATGGCTGATGCAGCATGGGCCTCAGGAAGGGTAGTGGAATATATCAGGGGGGATGAAAAATTAAACAGATATTCCTTCATTCCTTCAGGTAAAAGCACAAATGCTCCGAAAAAGCCCAGAGATTTTCCAAAGGTACCTACTGCAATATCCGCCGCATCACGGGCAAGACCTCTTCCTTTTTCGCCGAGCGCTCCAAAGGCGTGTGCCTCATCTATGATGCTCATAAAACAATATCGTTCCTTTGCTTTTTTGAATGCGGAAACATCCAGGAAATCACCATCCATACTGAAAAGGGATTCCGTCAGTACCGCTGCCCGTTTATCTTTCTTTGCTTCAAGCCTCTTTGTGAGATGGGAAATGCTGTTATGATTATACCCATAAAATCCGGTCCCGCTTAACATTATCCCCTTAACGCTGCTTGCATGAATATGTTTGTCAAATATAACAGTATCGCCTTTCCGGAAAAATGCGGAAATAATTCCAATATTTGCCTGGTATCCGCTCGGGAAAAAGACAGCGTCATCATAACCGAAATATACGGCATATCTTTTTTCCGCCCTGTTTATCAGCGAATAATTGCCGGAAACCAGCCTTGACGATGAAGAAGATGTCCCGTACTTCATAAAATTATCAGAGACCTTCCGTTTCAATTCATCTGAAACACCAAGCCCTAAGTAGTCATTTGAAGCGAAGTTTATAACCCTTTTTTTGCCTGTAACGAGATACTTTCCATCCCTTTTATCTATCTCCGGCGGGGATCGAAAAAGACCTGCCCTGCTCTTGTGGGATAACCTTATTTTGAATTTTTCTTTAAACATAAAAATTTCGTCCGGTAATGATCCTCAAGGATATCCTTTTTAAAATTCCTTCCATAATCTACAGTTGCGTACAGGAATTCCCCTTTAAAACAAATCTTATACCCTCTTTTGGCCTCAAGTTTATATGAAAAAGCAGATAAACTCCTTTTTATCAGGTATCCATAAAGTATATAATTACCGTCTAATGCCTCATTTTCCGGAATAAGAAAGCTGTTTATCTTTAATAAAAAGGCATGTCTATCAAAAGAGGTAAGAAAGCGAACATGATAAGCGCCCAACTGGGCAATGGATTCAATTCCGAGAAAAATCGGGGCGTTAAAAAATTCCCTGGCTCCGATTATCTTATCTTTATCCACCTCATTTATACTGTCAATCAATACAAAGTCTTTAAGCCCCGTATTGATTCTTATATTATAGGAATCTTTCATATCGAATCATTAATAACAGCCATCGGTTAAAATAGTATTTTAAGCGTAATCTTTTGGACACTTTTCTTTTAAACAGGTGATGAACCAATTTCAATCGGTAATATTTTCCGTAACCGTTCACGGTTTCAAAGGTTCAGGGTTCAAAGATAGAAGGTTGATATGGTATATTGATTTTGTGCGAGCGTAGGGGCGAACCTTGTGTTCGCCCTTTGATTATTTACCCCTTTGATTATTCGTGCGTTTTTAGGGAGAATACAAAATTTCTCGTTTCCACGCTCCAGCGCAGAAATGCATACCATAAATACGGGTTTCTGCGCTGGAGAATCAGAACCAGACGAAAGGCAACGCCTACAAAGCGTAAATCAGATTTGAAAGATGCCCGAATTTCTGATTTCAACGTTCCGTGAACGGTTACTGTTTTTTAATGGGCAACCACAGGGAGCTGCCCCTGCGGCGGCGTAGCAGGGGCAGGCCCCTGCGCCTGCCCTTCCGTAAAATCCAAATGTACGGCGCAGACCCCTTGTGCCTGCTGGGGTTTTTGTTCAGGCGCTGCCTGTTTTTTTTACAACAAGTGCGCTGTTTTGGCCTCCAAAACCGAAATTTTCCACCATTAAGGTATGGGCAGGATATTCACAACCCTTTGTTACAGGATTTTTCAGCAGGTCAGTGGGTTCTTTCAGATTCCTTATCGGGGGAAGATAATTGTTGTGCATACAGGTAAGAGATATAGCAAGTTCAACCGCTCCGCAACCTGCCGCGAGGTGTCCGATCCATGATTTAAGCGCAATAATAAAAGGTGGAGCTTCTCCAAAAATGGATTTTATCAATGCCCCTTCCATGTCGTCATTTAAAAAAGTGCTTGTTCCATGGGCGGAAATCACATCAATCTCATCAGGTGACACTTCCGCCTCCTTTATGGCGGATAAAACCGCCTTCATACCCCATCCAGCATCCGGAGAAGGGGCAGTCATATTATAACCGTCAAGCGAGCTTCCAAAGCCGCATATCTCTCCCAAAATCGTCCCGCCTCTCATTTTTGCATGCTCAAGCTCCTCTAACAGGAAAAAAGCCCCGCCTTCTCCAGGAACAAAACCACTCCTTTTTTTATCAAAAGGCCGGCTTGCCTTTTCCGGGTCGCCTCTTTCTCGGAAAAGGGCCTGAGCCTTTTTATATGCCAGGATACCCCCCCTGCTTAATCTTGAATCGCCGCCTCCGGCAAAGGCAAACTCCAGGTAGCCATGCTTTATCTTGCGGAAGGCCTCCCCAATGGCCTGGAGGGATGCGGCACATGCCGTAGTTACAGTCAGGTTTTCTCCATGAATCCCTCCCAGCCGGGCAATGGCCGATGCAGCGGAATTGGGGAGAAACTTCAATATCCAGAGGGCCTTCAAGTCTTTCCTGTCTATCTGTCCCCCTGCGACCTCCGGAAACTCACCGCCAATATCAAGGTTCGGGCCTGTCCCTACAAAAAGCCCTGCCTTTGATAATAATTTCCTGTTAATGCCGCTTTTTTTTATAGCTTTAAAGGCAGATGCCACACAAAACTGCGCCCCGCGGTTAAGATAACGACGGTCTTTGAAATGACCTGTCATATCTCTGATATCAAAGTCCATTACAGGGCATATAACAACATCTCTATCAAATGATGGCCTGATAAAAGCAACCCTCTCATTTTTCAAGTTGACCATTATTTCTTCAGGAGCAAAACCTAAAGATGAAATAACCCCTATCGAAGTAATTACCACTCTTCTTGTCATATCAATAATTTTTCCTGCAAACTCTATTTCTTCCTGTGATTTCATAGATTCAGGATTCAGGATTCAAAACCGCCTTCCGCGCCTGAACCGCAGACGATTATTCATTATCAGAACTGACTGCGCCCCTAACTTTCAACAAGGCTATTTCTTCCTCGCAAATCCCGAGATCTTTTAGCACGGAATCAGTATCCTGCCCCGGTTTTCGTCCAGCTTTCGGCTTATCAGGAACTGTTCTGCTAAAACGGGGCGCCGGGGCATGCTGAACCAGCCCGTTGATATCCAAAAAGGTTTTTCTTGCTTTATTGTGCGGATGCTCCGGCGCTTCCTTTAATGAAAGGACAGGAGCAAAACATACGTCGGTACCCTCCATAATCTCACACCACTCGTCACGTGTTCTGGTTTTAAAGATAGAGATCAAATCTTTTTCCCACTCAGGCCATTTTGAAGTGTCGAATTGAGGTTCGTATTTTTCAGAATCAAGACCGAGTTTCTCCTTTAAAAGCGCATAGAATTGAGGCTCAATTGAACCTATGGAGATATACTTTCCGTCTTTAGTCTCATATACATCATAAAAATGGGCTCCTCCGTCAAGCTTATGGGAACACCGCTTATCCGAAAACAATCCAGCGCCCTGAAGTGTTTCAAACATACCCATCAAAGCGGCGGAACCGTCCACCATTGCGGTATCAATCACCTGGCCCTTTCCTGATTTCTGTGACTCCAGCAAAGCGCATACGATTCCAAAAGCAAGCATCATTCCTCCGCCGCCGAAATCTCCCACCAGGTTTAAAGGCGGAACAGGGCGTTCGTCTCTCCTCCCGATAGAATGTAATACGCCGGATAAAGAGATATAATTGATATCATGCCCGGCGGCATGGGCCATTGGCCCGTTCTGCCCCCAGCCCGTCATTCGTCCGTAAACAAGTCCAGGATTCCTTGCAAGACATTCATCAGGGCCTACGCCCAAACGTTCCGTAACCCCGGGACGAAAGCCCTCAAAAAGCGCATCTGATTTTTCACACAGCTTCAATACTACTTCAACGCCTTCCGGGCTTTTTAAATTGACTGCAATAGATCGGCGTCCACGGCAAAGCACGTCCCTGGTTCCATCAACACCTCCGGGACGGTCTACACGAATCACGTCAGCTCCCATATCAGAAAGCATCATTCCGCAAAAAGGCCCCGGCCCTATACCGGCAAGTTCTATGATTTTAACTCCTGAAAGCGGTCCCATGATATCAACTCCGGTTTTTTATTTCGTTCGGGCGCTACTTATTTCTGATCCGTACAATTTATACTGAGAGGGAAACCCTGCTAATAGAACTAAATTTTTTTATTTTTAGTTCTTACACCCTTTAACAAGATTCTGCATCAATTATTTTTCCGTTTAGATATAATCTTTCATAAATTTGGCATCCGTCATTTTTACTTTACACCTGGCAGAAAAGTGGCAGCGGCATCCTGCCGCTGATTTAAGAGGCTGTAAGCCTCTTCTGCAATTTACAATTTTTAGTTCCAATAAATAGTGTCAGCTACTTTTACCTCAAAATAAAGGATGCCATAGATTTTGTCTTTTTTTTACTATTGATCTCCAATATGTAAGGATGTTGAAATCAACATAAGATGTCGTGTTTGTGCTGTTTTTGGATTAAATCATGCAGAAAAAGCTGCTTATGGATTGAAAATTGCGTTTTCTTCTGATTTTTGATAAAATCTTATTATCGAACAGTTCATAAGGGACGAGGATGGAATAACATCCCCAAGTAGGCGCACAGATTTAGGGAAATTAATTTGTCCTCATTCTAACCACACATAAATAAAAGGATGGTAATAAAATGAAATGTCATGATGTTGATTATAAACTTTTTGGTCGCGATATGCAAATTGTAGAAGTGGAGCTTGATCCGGGCGAGACGGTAATTGCCGAGGCCGGAGCAATGAATTACATGGAAGACGGCATTAGCTTTGAGTCCAGGATGGGTGATGGGTCCAGGGCAAATGAGGGTATTATGGGAAAACTGTTAAATGCAGGCAAAAGAGTCATGACAGGAGAATCTATATTCCTTACCCATTTTACCAACCAGGGCAATGGCAAAAAAAGAGTGGCTTTTGCAGCGCCCTATCCGGGTCAAATTATTCCCCTTGATATGTCAAAAGTTGGGGGAGAGCTGTTATGCCAGAAAGATGCATTTTTAGCGGCCGCGTTTGGAACAGAGATCGGAATTGCATTTACCAGACGACTTGGGGCAGGTTTCTTCGGAGGTGAAGGTTTTATCTTACAGCGCCTGCAAGGTGACGGGATGGCCTTTGTTCATGCCTGCGGTACTGTTATTCAAAAAAAATTACATAATGAAACGCTTCGCGTTGACACAGGCTGCCTTGTAGCCTTCACAAACGGCGTTGATTATGATATTGAAAGAGCAGGTGGTCTTAAATCAATGTTTTTTGGTGGAGAAGGCCTTTTTCTCGCTACACTTAGGGGCACAGGCACAGTCCTGTTACAGAGTCTGCCATTTTCCCGCATGGCGGACCGGATACTTGCTCATGCACCTTCATCGGGCGGCAGGCAACAGGGAGAAGGGTCTATCCTCGGAAAGCTGGGTAATCTCCTGGATGGCGATTAAGACCTCTTATAATCAAAGATTGGAAAGACTGCTGTCTGTGCGGTTATACTTTTGTATGTTCTCACGCGGGAAACAATGAGGCTTCGGGTAAGTATATTTTTTTTGCTTGCAGTCCTGATAATATTTGCCTTTGACAGCAAGGCTTTTTCCCATCATCAAATAAAATCACAATCATTTATGAATTCCTGATTCCCTGTTATGTCAAGGCCTCTGACAATTTAAAGGAGATTGCAATCTCTCAGTATGACCCCGGTTATTACACCTTTTTGACATTTACAAAAGAGCAGCCGGTAAGTATAAAAGGCGGTGCAGCCTCCTTAGGTGTTTTTTCCTTGCCGCTTCAATATAAAGGGGCGCATAAAGAGCTGCGGGAGCAGGTTGCGAAATATTCGACAAAGCTCTGCTGTCCCGTTTCCTGAAGATTTTGGGTATGGCCGCAAACCGGCCGCTGACTATACAGGCGCCGAAAAAAAACAATATCCCGCATGCCCGTTTCAAGCCCTGAGATGACTGCCCGGCCTGTTTAAAAAGCAAGGTTTATGAGATGAAGGCGCCCGAATACGGGATATATTCATGAGCCTGATTCATACCTGTAATCCGGCTGGCGCCAACCCTTTTTATTAATTCTCGGCACTGCAGAAACATGCCGATGAGATGGCAAAAAACCCGGGGGGGGATGGATGCTGTGGAACGATGCCACAGCTCCATAATCTGAACCCTCCTGAAGCATAAAATTACTTTCTCACATTTTTATCCTGAACGACCGGGTGCCTGCAAAAAGCAGGCATCCGATCGCCGGCTGTCGGCGCTAAACATTCCTTTGCGCTATGCACGCTTGCCGAAAGGACTAAGGAACAAGGACAGGATGTCATTTCGTCCTCGTCCTTAACAGGAGATTCCTGCCTCTTTTTTGAATTCTTCAAGTCCTATCTCAGATATAAGTTTCCCCAGTCTCTGTGGTTTTGTATGCTTTTTATAACCTTCGATTACTTTTTCCACCAGGACTAAGGCATCATCATCACTGAGATCTTTCGCTAGAACCTGTGCAATCATCGGCTTACTTGCAGCGTTTCCTCCTACAACAATCTTCCATCCCTTTGCGGTTCCAATAAAACCTATATCTTTTAACCATGACTCTGCACAGCAGTTTGGACAGCCGGATATGCCGATTTTTAATTTAGACGGTGTCTTAACCCCATGATATTTTTCATCGATCTTCATTCCCAGTCCGACCGCGTCCTGCTTTCCCAACCGACAAAAGGTAATGCCGGGACAAAACTTGATACTTCGCACGCAAAGACCCACTGCCGCGCCCGGAGATAAAGTAAGATCCGCCCATACGTTATCAAGGTCTTCTTCTCTAAGGCCCACCATGGCTAACCGTGATGCCCCCGTCAGTTTGATTGCCGCTGCCTTATATTTTTCAGCAACATCAGCAACATTCCTCAGGATTGCAGGCGTACACAAACCACCGGGCAGGTGTGGTACAATTGCATAAGTCTGGTAATCAGCCTGAATAACAGCCCCTTTTTCCAGAATATCTTTCTTTTTTTCGCTCATAATAAATCAAACCCTCCTTATATTAATTATTTATTTGTTTTCATTACCCTATCAGAAGCAAGTTATGTGCCGGATTATTTCACTGCTATAGGTAAAATGATAATTCCCTATCAATATTTTCTGATTTTAACGGAATCAGAGGAGGACATATTTATTGTCCGTTCCATGTGTCAGATCTTTGTAAAAACTGTAAAAAAAATGTTAGCCCGGTAAGTTACGGGAGTATTCCCAAAAAGCAAGCAACATTATTGACCGTTTAATGAACTATAAAACTCGAAGTTTCAGTTAAATTAACAGGTTGGGATTAAAGGCAAATAGATTTCCACTATTGTGGAATATGCTCCTGATGGTATATTCACCCGATTATTTTCTTTGTACCTAAATCCTGCAAGCGTCGAGTTTGCCGAAGACCTGCCTGCTGCAGGCAGGTGCAAGGCGGCAAGGGCGCAGACGTACTACGATACTTCAAGTCCTTGCCAAC
>JAGGXA010000098.1 GCA_021163285.1 Deltaproteobacteria bacterium
CATCAAATTAATGCGTGTTATACAAGCACAACATTTCTGTAATTCGTTGATATTAAAAGCATAATTTTCTTCTTGAAAATAGTTTATGCAGGTTTTAGGTTCCAATAAAAGTGTCAACTGCTTTTACCTCAAAATGAAGGATGCCTGAATTTGTGTGTTTACCCGGGGATGTTATTTCGTCCTCGTCCCCTATCGGGCAACCACAAAGGATTGCCCCCTGCGAAAAACCCGATGTACGGTGAAAATAATCGTAGGGGCAGACCTTGTGCCTGCCTGCGAAAAATAAAATCCTAAGGGACTGGAAATAAATAAATCATTGGAATTCGCGCTCTGATTTAGGTCAGGTTTAGTCGATCAGACTGAACAAAACCGCAGGCATAGCAAGACTACGCCGAGGATTTTGTGATTGAGGATCGACTGAAAATGGCCTGAAGCAGGGATACGAAAACGATGAGTTATTTATTTTCAGTTCCTGAACCTGAATTTTTGAACCCGTGAACGGTTAACCGCAGGCTTGATCCCTTCGGTTTCTAATAAAGAAACATCGGTTTGCCTGTTACATGAAGCACCTTGGGCCGGTATTCCTCTATATCATACAACTCTCTCACATCTACCCTTTTCTGTCCCGTAATGATGATGCTTAATGAGATATCCGTATATATACCCCGGTTCAATGCTATAAGACGCCCGAACACACCTTTTAAAAAAAGGTCAATTGCCATATTTGCATAATTTACGGCTACCATAAGATCAAGGGAATCGGGTGTGCCGCTCCTCATTAAATATGATAATTTTTGATTAAGAATGTTTTCTCCGGTAAGTTCTTTAAGAATTACTCCAAGTTCTTCTCCTATGCCTCCGAGGCGGTAATGACCATAGGCATCTTTTGTTCCCGATTTAAACATTTCACCACCGACTATCCTGGCTCCCTCAGAAATTGTAATCATTGCATAATTCTTGGGGTTATTCCTCTTATCCTTCATGATGAGGTCAGCAAGTTTCTTCGGATCAACAGGGACTTCAGAAATAATTGCTCTTTCTACTCCGGCGAGGTATGCTGATATCAATGATGTTTCACCGCAATAACGTCCAAAAAGCTCGACAACAGCGATCCTTTCGTGAGAACCCGTACATGTCCTGAGAGAATGTATAAAACCTACGCCTCTTGTAATTGCGGTGGAAAATCCTATGCAATAGTCCGTGCCAAAAACATCATTATCCATTGTTTTTGGTATGGCGATAACTGGAAAACCTTCTCTGTGCAACCTTTCGCCATAACTCAGGGTATCGTCTCCTCCTATGGGAAAAATGGCATCAATCCCCAATGCTTCAAGGTTTTTTAAGATATGCTCTGTAAAATCATGAGTTTCTTCACCTTCTTTAAACCTGTCTTTCAAAAATTCCGGGACATCTTTTGGCCTGGCAGCGCTCGGTTTTGTCCTCGAAGTATGAAGATAAGTGCCGCCTGAACGGTCAATAGTCCGTACATCTGCCCTGTGCAACTCTTCTATACAGTTTCCTGCCGATGCGGGGTCATCGGGGTTATACTCTAAAATACCTGCCCAGCCTCTTCTGATGCCCAGCACCCTGATTCCTTCATCCTGCGCCCTGTAAACCAGAGTCTTGATGCAGGGATTAAGGCCGGGAACATCACCGCCACCTGTCAAAATTGCAATAGTCTTTTTTCCCTTTGTGTCGTTTTTCATTCTAATACCTCCACATACTTGATCGTTATTATTTAAAAACTCAAATAACGCTCCTCTTGAGATATCCCCGCATTTTCTCTATTTACAGAGGCAAATGGTTTTAAATATAACTAACAAGAAACTGTTAATTTATCACCAAAAATTATGAGTATCAAATATAAAAAGATTATCGGGGGCTATTTATCAACGATATTAAGGAACAAAAATGCAGCCCGCTTTTTTATTGACAATTATTAGTAAAAAGACAATTTTAGGGGTTTGATTGAAATAGATCAATGTTCAGGATTTTAAAGTAGTTAGGAACGAGGACGAAATAACACCCCCAGTCAGGCGCACGGATTTAGGTCAGGTTTGTATTCGATCTGAAAGTACAAAAGTTGCAGGAATAATGAGCTTTTTCAAGATTTTTATACTTTTAGATCGGGCAAAGATGGCCTGAAGCTGTGATACATAGTTGGGAAAGTTAATTTGTCCTCGTTCCTTACCAGGAATTATTGCGGAGGTTAAATCATGGCTGTTTCCCGAAAGATCCGAGCGTCGATTCAAAAATCTTCGTGGATCAGGCAAATGTTCGAGGAAGGGGGGAAAAAAAAGGTTGAGTTTGGAGCGGAGAATGTTTTTGATTTCAGTCTGGGAAATCCCAACCTGGAACCACCATCCCGGTTTAAACAAATCCTTAATGAACTCGTAAATGACCCTGCGCCGGGCAGGCACGCCTATATGCCGAACGCCGGATATGTCGAGACAAGGCAGGCAGTCGCCGACTTTCTCAATAAGCACAACAGACCTGATTTCGGTTCAGATGAGATCGTCATGACAGTAGGAGCAGGCGGTGCCTTGAACGTAGTTCTCAAGACTATTATCAACCCGGGGGAAGAGGTAATTATTCCGGCGCCATATTTTATGGAGTATGACTTTTATCTCGATAACCATCAGGGCAGCTCCATTGCTGTGCCAACAAAGCCGGACTTTTCAATTGATTTTGATACTATCTCTAATGCCATGTCCAAAAAGACGAGGGCTGTTTTGATCAATTCTCCGAATAACCCCACGGGCAAGGTATATACAGAGGAAGAGTTAAAAGAACTGGCGAATATCCTTTCCCATTACAGCGAGAAATTCGGTCAGACTATATATCTTATTTCAGATGAACCTTACAGGCAGATCGCGTATGGCGACATTAATGTCCCTTCTGTTTTCAACCTGTATAAGGAAAGTTTTGTTGTGACATCTTTTTCAAAGGATATCTCTTTGCCCGGCGAAAGGATAGGCTATGTTGCCGCTCACCCGGAGATGTCCGAGAAAGGAACCGTGACGGCAGGCTTGACCCTTGCAAACAGGATCCTCGGTTTTGTTAATGCCCCTGCGCTTATGCAGAGGGCAGTTGCGCAACTGCTTGATGAAAGTGTTGACGTTTCCCTGTACCGGAAAAAAAGGGACCTGCTATGTGAAGGACTTACCTCTTCAGGATATGATATTATACGCCCTGAAGGCGCTTTCTATCTCTTCCCAAAAACACCGGATGAGGATGATGTGGCTTTCGTAAATGCCCTTCGGGAGGAGAATATCCTCACTGTGCCTGGCAAGGGTTTTGGAGGCCCCGGACACTTTAGAATAGCCTATTGCGTATCGGATGAAGTGATTGAAAGGGCATTGCCCGGATTTGAAAGAGTATTGAAAAATTACCGAAAATAAAAGATTATCGGATTTTAAATAATGATGTCCGCAGAAATTAACCGCACGGACTTAAAATTTATAAAGAAAAGCCTGTACAGGGTATAAAATCATGTATTCAAAAATAATATCTTTACGATTTCCAAAAGGAATGGTTAATGAGCCTGTAATAGTGAACCTTGTCAAAAAATTCGATCTCTCCTTTAATATTCTGAAGGCAACTATCTACCCGAGAAAAGAAGGACTCATGGTGTTTGAATTAAGCGGACACCGCAAAAAATTTAACGAAGGAATACGCTATCTGAAGAGTCTCGGACTTAGGGTCGAAAACGTTGGACAAGGTATAAAAAGGGATGAAGAGAAATGCTTTCAATGCGGGGCCTGTACGGCAGTCTGCCTGACTGGAGCGCTCCATATCAAGAGGCCTGAGATGGAAGTCATTTTTGATGCTGATAAGTGCAGCGCATGCGAATTATGCGTATCAGCCTGCCTTGCCGGAGCTATGGAGGTAACATTTGATAAGGGCATCCTTAATTGAGTGAACCTTCGGATGTGGTAGTCGGCCTTAGTGGGGGCCTTGACAGCTCTCTTGCAGCGGTCCTGTTAAAACATGCTGGATGGGATGTGCATGGTCTCCATTTTCTTATGCCTGCATCTCCATCAAGGGTTGACGTCAGATTAAAGAGGGTCAGGGAAATTGCGGAGCGCCTGAATATACCATTACATATAATGGATTTAAGAGAAATATTCAACGAGAATATTATAAATCCATTTATCGATTCCTATCTTGGCGGACTGACTCCCAATCCATGCGTAGTATGCAATCAATTGATTAAGTTCAAGTATCTGTTGTGCTATGCAAAAGAGAATGACCTTCATTGGATTTCTACAGGACACTATGTCAGATTAAGAAAAAGGCTCAAACCCTCTGTTACCGAACTTTTAAGAGGCAGGGACAGGCGCAAGGAACAATCATATTTTCTACATAGGCTTGATCAGCGCTATCTTGCAACTGCTATTTTCCCTCTCGGGGAGATGACAAAAGATGAAACGCGAAATAAGGCACGCAAAATAGGGCTTCCGCTTCTTTCAATTCCTGAAAGTCATGATATATGCTTTCTCCCTGAAAACGACTATCGTTTATTTATCAATGAAAAGAGAGGCGCGGAAATTAACAGACCCGGAAATATCATTGATGTTTACGGGAAGATCGCAGGAAAACATGCAGGGGCATTCAGATACACCATAGGACAGAGGCATGGTCTTGGAATTGCGTCTTCTTTGCCTTATTATGTCAAGGAAGTCAGGCCGGAAACAAATGAAGTTATTGTTGGAAGGAAAAATGAACTCTATTCAGACGTAGTAGAGGCAGAAGATTTCAACTGGGTCGATGGAATAATTCCTGAAAGGCACACTGGATTACATGCCCAGATTCGATACCGGCATAAACCCGGGGCAGGTTCACTTGAGGTCCTTTCACCTCATAAGGTCAGGTTTAAATTTGATGAACCGGAATGGGCAGTAGCGCCGGGACAGGCCCTTGTTTGTTATGAGGGCGAACGTGTCATAGGAGGCGGATGGATAACAAAGGATGTAAACGTTCACAAGTTTAAAGGTGGAAGGTAAAAGGTAGAAGGTTGAGATGATATATATTGATTTTGTGCGGGCGTAGGTGCGAACCTTGTGTTCGCCCTTTGATTATCTACCTCTTTGATTATTCGCACGATTTAAGGACTCAAACAGAATTTTTGTTCGTCTTCAAGGCGTGGCAACAGTTGCATAGTAAACCATACAACTGTTGCCGCAACGTAGAATATGTGCAAAAGGGCAAGCAGGATGCGTAGATTATTTTCTGTAAGTTCCCTTAAACCAGTGAGGAGCGGCCATGAATAAACCTGAGAAAATGATTATTTACAATCTCTTTCCCCTTTTGGCAGGCCCGTTTTCCAGGTGGAAACCCCACATGAGCAGGGCTGTTTCCATTGGTTTTAACTGGATATTTGTAAACCCGATTCAATGTCCGGGCGCATCGGGAAGCATCTATTCAGTGAAGGATTTTTTTCGATTTAATCCGCGCCTCATTGATAAGCATAGCAACTCGACCCCTGAAGAACAGGCTCGGAATGTAATGAGGACAGCGAGGGAGATCGGCCTGAATATGATGGCTGACCTTGTTATTAATCATTGCGCAATTGATTCAGACCTTATAAAAGAGCATCCGGACTGGTTTTATTGGGATAACAACGGAAAGATTGTCCATCCCTCTTGCGACGAAGACGGTAAAAAGGTTGTATGGTATGATCTTGCCAGGTTTAACTATCAACACAGCCCTGATGCTGAAGGACTTTACCAGTATTTTTTTAAGGTCATCAGGTTTTTGATGGACCTTGGCTTCAAGGGATTCCGTTGCGATGCCGCATATCAAATACCCGGTTTTTTCTGGGAAAGGCTTATAGGCGAGGTCAGGGAGATCGATCCTGATATCCGGTTTATTGCCGAGACTCTCGGATGTTCGGCCGATGAAACGATTACAACGGCAAGGGCCGGTTTTGATTATATATTCAACAGCTCAAAATGGTGGGACTTGAGTTCTCACTGGTGCATGGAACAATACGAACTAACAAACAAGGTAGTACCCTCCATCAGTTTTCCGGAAAGCCATGACACTCCAAGACTCGCGGAAGAGCTTGGAGGAAATATCAACGGACTGAAGCAGAGATACCTTTTTTCCTCGATATTCTCATCCGCGGTAATGCTCCCGATGGGCTTTGAGTTCGGATTCAAAAAGAGGCTGCATGTTGCAGAGACACGAGAGAATGACTGGGAAAATACGGATATTGATATTACCTCTTTTATAAAGGAAGTAAACACAATAAAAGGCAGCTGCAAGGTCTTTTGTGAAGACCCTCCAACGAGCATACTTTATACGGAAAACCCTCAGATTTTAGTCATCTGGAAGGCATCTCTCTCAAGCAGTGATGAAGCGCTTATCATCTTAAACAAAGATATTTACAATAAGCAATACTTTCACGTGGAAAAACTGAGCAACTTGATACAGGCGGGAGCGCCTTTAAAAGATGTATCCCCTGAATATCGCCTTGATTATATTTCTGAACCGTTTTCCTATGATCTCAGGCCGGGACAAGGGTTAGTCTTCGTAACCCGGAGAAACTCTTCTGATATCGATATTCGACAAATGTAGATTTGACCTCATTAGGGCTCGGTAGAAAAAACGGTAGCCGTTCACGGGTTCAAAGGTTGAAGGTTAATATGGTATAATTGATTTTGCCGGTTACGATCCCTGAAATCAACGTAGTGCGTTATTCCTGTAACATAACTGTTCACGGTTACAGGCAACACAGGGTACGTTCGGGGAACACGTGCCTTACGGTAGGGGGGCCTGTTCCCCGAACAGGCCGAAACAAAGCTGCTTTAGTGGATTAAGGGCTCGCGCAAACATAACTGTTACCGTTCACGGAACGTTGAAATTAGAAATTCGGGCATCCTTCAAACCTGATTTACGCTTTGTAGATGTTGCTTTTCGTCTGGTTCTCATTCTCCAGCGTAGAAATCCGTATGGTATGCATTCCCACGCTGGAGCAGGGGAACGAGAAATTTTGTATTTCGCCCTTAAAACGTGCGAATAATCAAAGGGGTAACGAATCAAAGGGCGAACACAAGGTTCGCCCCTACGCTCGCACAAAATCAATATATGTCATAATATGTCATATTAACCTTCAACCTTCAACCTTTGAACACTGAACCTTCAAACCCGTAAAAGGTTACAATGGAACTATCTTTTAAGATTATAACCCTTGGATGCAAGGTCAATCAGTATGAATCAGCCTATCTAAAGGAGGCTCTCAGCCTTTTCGGATGGAGGCAGGCTTTTGGTGGAAAGAAGCCGGATGTTACCGTAGTCAATACCTGCATAGTTACCAGGAAGGCTGCGCACCAGTCACGACAGGCAATTCGAAGGGCTATCAGAGAAAATCCCGAGGGGATAGTTGCGGCCATCGGTTGTTACGCTCAGGTCTTCCCGGATGAACTCTCAGGTATTGACGGAATCAGTTTGATTGCCGGAAATACGG
Organism: Deltaproteobacteria bacterium; assembly: GCA_021163285.1. GTDB lineage: Bacteria > Desulfobacterota > DSM-4660 > Desulfatiglandales > Desulfatiglandaceae > JAGGXA01. The sequence goes on from JAGGXA010000098.1 coordinate 7,472, forward strand.
TTAAAGGGCAGGTTCCGAAGCTACTTCTAAATATCGCCGAATCAGGAAAAAAGAGTATTATCCTGAAAGATTTTGAGAAAGGAATGCCTTTTGAATTTCTTAAAGTAAGGCGTTTTCCGGGAAGGGCAAGGGCCTATTTAAAGGTGCAGGATGGATGTGAATCTTATTGCGCTTATTGTATTGTGCCCTTTGCGAGGGGACCTTTAAGGAGTCTTCCCATTAATAAAATCCTTTCCATGATCAATACACTTTCAGAAGAAGGATACGAAGAAATTGTCCTTACCGGTATTCATCTTGGAAAATATGGTATAGATCTCGGGGCAGGGCAAAGTCTGCTGTGCCTCCTTTATGCTATTGACAGGGAATCCTTTCCGGTCAGAATAAGGCTGAGTTCCCTTGAACCCTCAGAAATACTTCCTGATATTGTCGAAATGGCATCAAGCTGTAACTCGTTGTGCAGGCATTTTCACATCTCTCTTCAGAGCGGTGATGACGGGGTTCTTGCAGGGATGAACCGTAAATCCCGTTCCCGGTTCTTTGTAAAACTTGTAAATGATATTTCTTTCAGGATTCCGCTTGCGGCTATTGGAGTTGATATTATGGCCGGATTTCCAAAAGAGGATATGGCTGCCCATCAAAACACCTGCTCTCTTTTAAAAGACCTGCCAGTCTCCTATCTTCATGTTTTTCCATTTTCACCCCGGCCGGGAACGGCAGCCTCTCGCTTTGGGGGTTTGCTCGATCCAAAAATAATCAAAGCGAGGGCCCTGGAGCTAAGAAAAATCGGAAGGAATAAAAAAGCCCTGTTTTATCAACGTTGCCTTAAAAAAAAGTTTCATGTACTCGCAGAGGGGTGGTATCTGAAAGAAAACGGGATAATGAAAGGCATGACGGATAATTACCTGCCTGTCCTTTTCCCAGGGACGGAAACCGATAAGAACAGGCTTATCCCTGTTATGATGGAAAGCGCGGAAGATAATATGATGATCGGTTCTAAAATCATTTGACCGTGCAATTGAATATTAATCATCCATTTTATGGTTAGCGCGGGATGTCCGCAACCAAAAAAAGAAAGGGGTCAGGAGCCGGAATTCAGGCTATGCGATGGAGGATAATTATGGGACTTTACGATTTGACCTTTTATGACATTATAAAAAGAAATGCCCGCTGCTTTAATAAAAGAGATGCCTGGTTTGATGTGGATGCGTGCCGGTCCACAACTTTTTTGGAATACAGGGAAAAGGTTGATATCCTGGCATATGGTCTGAAAAAAATCGGGATCAAAAAGGGCGAGCGTATCGGTGTTTTGGGGAAGAATAGTATAGAATATTTTCTACTTTATGGAGCTGCCGAGGCCCTCGGCGCAATTATAGTCCCTGTTAACTCAAGACTCACTCAAAACGAGATAGGTTTCAACCTGAATGATTGTGCGTGCAAGCTCGTTTTCGCGGGAAAAGAATACTCGCAGGTGGTACAGGGTTTAAAAGAAAGTCTTCCATCATGGTTTGGTCGACAGGGCCATGGTCAGAGAGTTATACGGAAAGGGCTGACTTTAAAGGTTAAAGGTTGAAGGTAGAAGGTAGAAGGTAGAAGGATAAATGGTAACAGCTCAATATAAAAAAGGTTCCCAGACTCTGTCTAAGAACCAGATAGCTTCTAACCGGTTCTGATGGCTCACATTTCACCCGCCATTATTATGCGGACCAGGGATCTTGGCGAATCAGATCTGCTCGTTACATTTTTTACGCCTGACAGAGGGCAACTCACAGGGATTGCCAAAGGAGCCAGGAAAAGCCGGAAGCGCTTTGCCAATTGCCTTGACCTCTTTTGTCTTGTCAATATGGAGTATGAACCTCAGAGGAAAAGCTCCCTTTTTTTTCTGCATTCAGGCAAACTTGTTAAAACGTTTTGCGGGTTAAGAACAGATTTTTCATCTCTCGCCCTTGCAAGCTATCTCGTTGAGCTGACGGAGATCCTTTTTCCGACAGGTGTTGTTGAACTGGATATGTTTGAGCTATTAAAGAACTCATATAACAGCCTGAATGAGGGAAGGAATAATGAGATAATACGTATCTTTTTTGAGGCAAGAGCAATGATGCTGGCAGGATATGGGATTAATTTCGAGAGATGTTGCAAGTGCGGCAGGACTTATACAGGTAAAGGCAGGGCTGTCTTTCAGGCTGACAAAGGGGGTATTTCCTGCCTGGGATGTGAACATGAATCCAGGCTTTCACCCGGCATGGGCGCTGATACGATAAATCAATTTAAGGTCATGCAGTCAGAGACTGAAACAAAATGGGGAAAGTTGTCTTTGACAGGGGAAATGATCGAAGAAATCAAGCCGGTACTGAAACTACACATAGAATACCGTACAGACAGGAGATTAAAAACCGCAAAATATCTGTAAAATATTCCGAGCTGTGCGATTAACCGTTAGCAATTAGCCATTAGTATTGGAATGCAGGATGTAACATATAGGCAACCGTTCACGGTTACAAAGATTGGGGACGAGGACGAAATAACTTCCCCAGGCAGGCGCTTGGGCCTGCCCTTACAACGCCGCCGAAGGGGCAACCCCCTGTGGTTGCCCAATAAAAAAACATTACCGATTGAAATTGGTTCGTGACCTGTCTAAAAGAAAGTGTCCAGAAAATTACGCTTAAAATGCTATTTTTACCGATGTCTGATATTCGAGACTATGTTGGCGATTCTGAGGCAAGCTTCCTTAAAATCTCAGCATTCTTTGTAATACGTTTTTGATTAGCCCTCAAATTAGCTTTATTGGGTTTCTTTTTTCTGTTACGAATTATGTTAGTCTTTTTCCTGTTTGCCGCCATGTTATATCTCCATAGACAAAGATGTTTATATAAAAAAACTATTTAGTTTAATTCCCTTTACAAGTTTTGTCAAGGATAAATTCTAAAGTCAATAATCCTGTTGCAAATATTGTAACCGTTCACGGGTTCAGGGTCAATAATATCCAGCCATTCCTGAGATTTCAGCAAACTTTTACAGCCTCATAGGAGGCTGTCCGGGAATATCAATTTTTTTCAAAATCAAGGCTTGCACAAAAAATTACCGCAGACATATAGTTGATATTTCGAAGATAATTTTTTGAGCATAACGCAGAGTTTGGGAAAAAGGGCATTTTCGGACAGCCTCCTATTCAGAAAAAGAAAGCCGGTTTTCATTTCAACTTCAACGTGGAAGGGCAACTCCGTGATACAGCAGGTTTATCCATACGTAATATTGCTGAAAAAGAACGAGCGAACCCTAAAGTTTTACTTGATATCTGATTTTTATTAAGTTAAGCATAATCCAGACCTCGTTATTGTATGGGAATTTAATCGCTTCAGGCAATAAAACCATGTTTTAATACAGAATTGGACAGTCTTAGTTTTTACACATTGTATAATATCAAGTAGTTACGTTTTCACATACTGAATAAACCGTTGTGCTTGACGGTGAAGCGTCCATTATTCAGGTCCTAAAATGGACCTAAATAACGAGATCTATAATCAGGATGAAGGGAATGAAAATCATCAATTTTGGGCATCCTTCATTTTGAGGTAAAAGTAGTTGACATTTTTATTGGAACCTAAAACCTGCATAAACTATTTTCAAGAAGAAATTTATGCTTTTAATATCAATGAATTACAGAAATGTTGTGCTTGTATAATACGCATTAATTTGATGCTGCCATAAAGGTTGTGATTTTTGAAAACAGGCGACCATTAAGGAGAGGCAAATTTAGTCTACTTACGGTCCTCCAGCGGACCCCCCGCACCCCAA
>JAGGXA010000035.1 GCA_021163285.1 Deltaproteobacteria bacterium
AATAGCAATTTTTTTCAAAATCAAGGCTTGCTCAAAAAATTACCGCAGACATATAGTTGATATTTCGAGGATAATTTTTTGAGCATAACGCAGAGTTTGGGAAAAAGGGCATTCTCGGACAGCCTCCCAGTTAAATATTACTCAAGAAACGAGGATTTTCGAAAAGCTGTCAGCATCTATCCATTAGCTATTAGCCCAAGGGACTATCTATGTGATTTTAAAAGCTAAAAGCTAATTGGTGACAGCGAGTGGCCTAAAAACCTCGATTTGGAAAACATCCTTAATCTACCGGAAATACGGCAATTTCAGCTTTCCGTTCAGATACTGATTAATCCATATTATGCATCAGGAGCGCCTGTTAATCAAGAATGACTTATGAAATTGATATAACGAGTGAAGAAAAAATAAAGAAAGAAAAGGAGAAAGCCCGTAAGCTGCGGCGTTCGCACTGGTGGGAAAGAAAAATCCAGAACGGAGTATGTTATTATTGCAACCGCATGATAGGACGGGAAAAATTGACCATGGATCATCTGATTCCCTTGAGCAGGGGAGGAAAAAGCAAAAAGGGGAATGTTGTTCCAGCATGCAAGGAATGTAACAACAAAAAAAAGTATCTGTTACCTGTCGAATGGGAAGAGTATTTAAACTCATTGAAAGACATGCGATAACCGTTCGCCGCTCAGTATTCAGAAGCCAACAATAGTAAGGTTACCTTTGAACGTAATCGTTCGCTATGGGTGTATGTTTTGTAATTATCGGGAGAGCCTGATTCGCTATGAAAAAAGCTATAAACATCTTAATCATAGATGATGATGAGTTCGTCACTGCATCTCTGACGGACTATCTTATAAATAAAGGCTTTAGTGTCAAAACCGCGAATAATGGAAAAAATGGTTTAAAGATGTTTGAGCGAAAGCACCCCCCTCTTGTATTACTGGATCAAAATTTACCCGATATGGAAGGAGTTGAGGTCTGTCGGAAGATCCTGGACATGGATCCAAATGTAAAGATTATATTCATAACTGCATACGCAACAATCGAATATGCGGTCAGGGGTATGCAGGCAGGTGCTTTTAATTATCTTTCAAAACCTTTTGAACTGGAAGAACTATTGATCGCCATAGACATGGCTATGAAAAATGTACACATGGAGGGAAGACTCAGGGTACAGGATTATAAAAGGGAAAAAGAAAAACAGGAAAAAAAGCTGGTCGGCTCCTCTGAAGTTTTGAACCGCATTAGAGAGCAGATTGTATTGGCAGCCAGCACGGATGCTACCGTATTAATTACCGGAGAAACAGGTGTGGGCAAAAATGTGGTAGCAAAAGCTATTCATGATCTTCAGGATAACAGGTCATCATTTCTCTCAATTAACTGCTCTGCAATACCTGAGAATTTAATAGAAGCTGAATATTTTGGTTACGAAAAGGGCTCTTTTACAGGGGCAACGACGCGTCGGGAAGGTATTTTTGAACTTTCGGAAGGCGGAACCCTTCTCCTCGATGAGATCGGTGAAATTCCTTTACACCTTCAAAGCAAGCTGTTAACCGTACTGGAAGAGAAAAACGTTCGCAGAATAGGAAGCAGTCGTAATATTCCGGTTGACGTGAGAGTCATAGCCACCACAAATCTGGAACTCGAAGAAGCCATTAAAAATAAGACATTCCGGCAGGATCTTTATTACAGGCTGGGTGTCTTTAATATGCATATCCCGCCCTTGCGTCAGCATCCTGAAGATATCTCTGAAATAATAGACTATTTTTTGAAACAATTCCTGAATTATCCTGCAAAAGTTCCTGACAGCCACATCAGGAAATTGATGAAATACCAATGGCCCGGCAACGTAAGGGAACTCAAAAATATAATTGAAAGGGCATGCCTGCTACTACAGGGTAATGAAATTAAACCGGCAGATCTTTTATTTCAGAAGGAAATTATACCGCAAATGACGCCAGGCAAACAAAATTCTGATGATATACAAGAAATTATGACGCTTGACCAGGTAAAAGAACAACATATTATCTCCGCCTTAAAGATCTGTTCAGGGAATAAGAGCCGGACAGCAAAGGCCTTAGGGATTTCTCTTTCAACTCTTAAAAGGAAATTAAAGGATATGGGATATCAATAGGAGTATAACCGGCCTTGATTATCGTTCCGGCCACCCTGTTCTGCTTAAGACGGAATTGGAGTTTTCAGCGGGATGTGTCAGATATAACATGGAGAGGAGGAAAACACCATGTCTGACAAAAAGAGAAGGAATTTTACACCTGATGAGAAAGTCGCAATTTTGAGAAAGAGCCTGGTTGAGAATGTTGCAGTCTCAGACTCAATGTCATTAACTTAAGCGACTGTATATAGTGTAACTATTTCATATTATTATACAAAGTAGTTGATTTTTGGATATAAACATGGTATGCTCGCTTTTAATAATAACAACACCTTATCATTACGAAAGGAGTATACCATGCAAAAAAATTGTCAAAAACCTATTGTTGTTGGCACGCAACCTGCTTCTCAAAATATGTGCCGAACTTATCGACTTCATTAAAAAAATCGTTACTTCACCAGAGTTCATCGAACGTAATCGGCACTCTCACAAAAATTTCACTCGTCAAAGAAAACTTCCCTTTCATGTGTTAATTGTTTTTCTCATCAACTTCGTCCGGGGATCTTACCAGGATGAACTGGATAAATTCTTCAAAGCTATCAACCGCTTCGACGTGGCTCAGAGAGTCGTTTCAAAAGCAGCCCTGGCAAAAGCCCGAATGAAGTTGAAATTCGAAGCCTTTGTC
>JAGGXA010000242.1 GCA_021163285.1 Deltaproteobacteria bacterium
CATCAAATTAATGCGTGTTATACAAGCACAACATTTCTGTAATTCGTTGATATTAAAAGCATAATTTTCTTCTTGAAAATAGTTTATGCAGGTCTTAGGTTACACATTTTTTCATTACTCTTCCTTCTGGTTTAAAGTTAATAAATGAACGTAACAGTTCATGCGACTAAGGGAGAGAGGACGAAATAACATCCTTTGTCCCCGTTCCGAAGGGAACTTGCACAAAAATAACTTAACATTTTGCTATTTAATCCCTGAACCATTGAACCTTTGAACATTTACAATTAAAATAAAAAAGATTCAATACAAATCATATTGAGCTATTATCATTATAACATTGAAGCTGCGAATTGTTACAATCAGATATCTGAGATACCCCCTTAAAAAACATTGTAGTATCTCAAAGACTTATGACTCTATCATTATTTATTTATTGACATACTTTCGGGATATAGTATAATTAATTGTTTTATTAGCTTAATGTTAATTTTTTTTATTGAAATGTCAGGGAAAGGTAATGGTTTTTTGGCGGGTTCCTCTTGATACGGATGAAATCCAGCTCTCTAAAGGAGTTGTTTCTATAATAGAAGATCGTTGTAAGGGGTGCGGTTATTGTATTCAGTTCTGCCCCCGAGGGGTACTTGAATTTTCTGACCAGTTTAACCGGAAAGGATATCATCCACCCTTTGTCAAGAAACCGGATGATTGCGTGAATTGTCACTTTTGTGAAATAATCTGCCCGGAATTCGCAATCTATTCAGTAGAAGCCCCTCCCTTTAGAGACTGAAGATAATTAGTGCCTGAACGAAAACATTATTAATCAAAATAAAACAAGGAGTTATTGTTTGTTTAATTGTAACCGTTCGCGGAAGGTTGAAAATAGAAATTAAAAACTGGAAATTCTGCCCAATGTATCGGCAATATCCCGTACAAAATCAATATAGCAATTCCCGACGCATTTTTAGTTTCCAAGATGAATTATCATGTTCTATTACTATCTGATTTTACAGGTGTTCAGCGCTAATATTATTAGTTTGGAAGCCCTCTAAATACCACGGAAAATGCGATATATATTATGAAATATTAAATACAAGTAATTGATTTTATTGGACTTAAAGGGTAGTCGGGAATTGCTGAAATCAATATATCATATCAACCTTCTATCCGCATCCTTTGAACCTGTGAACGTAAAGTTATTTTTGTGCGAACCCTGACTGCAAAGGTCGGTAAAAAATCAGGGCTGACAAGTTGCTACACAGACTTTTATTATGGAGAAATATTCAAAATGAGACAGGCAGTGCTTACTGGAGAACATTTTATAACAGGTGACGTTGCGTGTGCGGAAGGCGCTTTGGCTGCCGGATGTCTCTTTTTTGGAGGTTACCCCATAACCCCTGCAACCGAAATTACAGAGCATATCTCTTCACAACTTCCTGAGGTGGGCGGGACATTTATCCAGATGGAAGATGAAATCGCAGCGCTGGCTGCTGTTATCGGTTCCTCCTGTGCCGGGGTAAAGGCCATGACAGCCACATCAGGTCCGGGTTTCAGTCTTATGATGGAGAATATCGGCCTTGCAATCTGCACGGAAACCCCATGTGTTATTGTTAATGTCCAACGTTCCGGTCCATCCACGGGCCTGCCTACCCAGGGAGCACAGGGAGATATGATGCAGGCCAGGTGGGGATCACATGGCCATTATGAGATTATTGTACTTTCTCCATCATCACCGCAGGAGATTTTTTACCAGACCATAACTGCATTCAATCTGAGTGAAATTTACAGGTTGCCGGTTATAATAATGACGGATGAGATGATCGGACATTTGAGTGAACGAGTAATCATACCGAAGGCAAGGGCTATAAAAACAGTCTCAAGACCACGGCCCAAAGGGAGGAAAGATCGTTTCAAACCTTTTAAGCCCGGCCCGAACGGCGTTGCGCCAATGGCGATTGCGGGCGAAGGCTATAACATACATGTAACAGGATTGACGCATGATGAAAGAGGTTATCCCGACATGACAGTTGAGGGACAGGATGAAATGATGTCCAGGCTGACAGGAAAAGTTCGCCAAAACCTTGATGATATTATCAGTACCGAGGCTTACAGGCTTGATGATGCGGATATCGTTATCGTCTCTTATGGAGTTTCTGCCCGTACCAGCCTTGCGGCCGTGGACGAAGCCCGTAAGCAGGGCATAAAAGCGGGGCTTTTAAGATTAATTACGGTCTGGCCTTTTCCTGAAGCTCAGATCAGAAGACTGGCAAAGAGGGTTAAAGGTTTTTTTACGGTAGAGCTCAATTTAGGGCAAATACACCTCGAAGTTCAAAGATGCGTGGCCGGTATAGTCCCCACTTTTCTGATCGGACATCCCGGAGGGACTATTATGCCACCCGAACGTGTTGTCGAAACCCTTAGGGCCCGCGCAAAAATTACTTAACATTTTGGCATCTCATCTTCAGGTTATTGTTGTGCTAACCCTTAAACAGGCGTTTTAGAATAACTTTCTTCTATAATGATTAGTACCTGAACGGGGCTTTCGTTCATGTACTATATAATGTTCACTCAGGCGCTAATTATGAATCAAGTAAATAAACAAATAAAGCATCCTCTTGATGATCTTTTAAGGACGGATCGAATTCCTCATATCTGGTGTCCGGGTTGTGGTATCGGCACTGCATTTTCTTCTTGTCTCACCGCCTTGAAATCAAGCGGTATAGACTTGAAAAAAACAGTAATGATTTCCGGAATCGGGTGTACGGGCAGAGGCGCCGGATATGTGAAGCTTGATTCCTATCATACTACACACGGGAGGGCAATACCCTTTGCAACGGGTATGAAACTTGCCAACCCTGAATTGAACATAGTGGTATTCAGCGGAGATGGAGATCTTTTTGCCATCGGGGGTAATCACTTTATCCATGCGGCACGCCGTAACGTTGATTTGACTGTTGTTTGTGTCAATAATTTTAATTACGGTATGACAGGTGGTCAGGTAGCTGCAACAACACCTTATGGTATAAAGACCACAACTACAACGAAAGGCAATTCCGAAACCCCTTTTAATCTTCCGCTTTTGGCGTACGCGTCCGGCGCCACATATGTTGCAAGGTGGACAATTCTGCATGCCCGCGATCTTACGGAGTCAATTGAAGAGGCGCTTTTAAAACGGGGTTTCTCCTTTATCGAAGTCCTTTCCCCATGTCCTGTTAATTACGGTCGAAGAAACAAAGTAAGCGCTTTGGACACGCTTAAGCTTTACCAGGAAAAAACAATTATCAAAAACAGGGTGCATCCAATGGAACTTGATATTGACTTTGAAAGGGGTGTAATCCTGGGAAAATTCGTTGATGAGGAAAAACCGACGTTTATGGACAGGTATGACAAAATCTATCGCCCCATGGAACCGATGGAGGAAGAACAGGCACTGTAATTGGTGTCTGAACGAAAAGTTCGCTCAGACACAATTTTGAATGTTTAATTTTAAATGTTGAATTGATAAAAAACGTACAACTTCAATATGTTAATCATTCCAACTCTAAATGGAGAAGATAAATTTCAGGGTTTTTGTTCAGGCGCTGATTATATCCTTATAGTTGTAAGCGATTAGCTTTAATCAGTGTATGAATGGAACCTCTTAAAATTACAGTTTTTTTTACCTCGTTCCCACGCTCCTGCATGGGAATGCATAAGAGTATAAGCTTGCGACAAGGTCTATAAATAATAATGGGACAGGTATGCGTTATTACGCTGGAGCGTTGGAACAAGACTAAAATCAGGCCTGTGGTCTTTAACATATTTTTGCATTATGCAGGGGCGAATCTTCTGTTCGCCCTTAATCCGGGTGATCACAAGGATCGCCCCTAAGGAATATTCCCGAATATGCTGTTCCCTGATTAACCATAATCTCTTGCCAATAAGGTCATGACAAAAGAAAAAAAAGAGCTTTTAAAAAAGGAAATTATTATTACGGGATTTGGGGGCCAGGGTATTGTGCTGGCCGGCAGAATCCTCGGAAAAGCAGCTTCCCTTTGCGACCATAAAGAGAGTACGCTCATACAGTCCTATGGTCCTGAGGCCCGTGGAGGGGCATGCAGCGCGGATGTTATTATTTCCAGCCGGCCTATATATTATCCATATATTAAATCCCCGGATATCCTGGCTTGTATGTCTCAGTCAGGTTTTGAGAAGTTTATAGGCAGTCTGAAAAAAGGAGGGCAATTGCTCATTGACCAGGACCTTGTTAAACCTGTTGATGTTGCTGGAGATTTCTTTTCTATTCCTGCAACACTCATGGCAGAGGAACTGGGAAGAACAATGATGGCAAATATTATTATGGTCGGTTTTATCACTGCAATCACGGAAGTAATATCTTTAAAAGCTTCCCGCGACACTGTAACCGGATCTGTTCCGAAGGGGACGGAGGAAATGAATCTGACAGCCTTTAGCAAAGGATATAATTACGGCCTTGCCTTGTTAAAGAGTCGGCACAAAAAGGCTGTCGGGAAGACAGGCGCCTGATTATGAAACGTCCAAAAGACCGCTTATTCAGAGTTCTGGTTATTGGAGCTACACCATCCGGCATAATGGCGACAAACAAGCTAGGGCAACTGAACATTCCGGTAACCCTTATTGATTCCACTCCTGATATTAATATAAAACTCGCAAGGGAGGAATGGAGACTTGATTCAGGATTAGCACTGAATGATGCTCATCGTCCCGGACTGTTAAGGATCTTCAGAAACCCGCGAATCCGTTGCATTATGCCTGCCAGGGTTGATTTGCTTAAGCATATGCCTCAAGGTTTCCGGTGCCGTGTAGTCAAGCTTCCGACATATATAGATCCGGCTCGATGCACCTTATGCGGCCGTTGCATAGAGGTCTGTCCCGTTATAACTCCTTCCGGTGAAAGGCCTATACAATTCACGGGAAGAAGGAGCATTCCAGGCCGGCCTGTCATCGATAAAAGGAGAGAACCGCCATGCCGGACGGAATGCCCTTTAGGAGTTAATGTTCAGGCATACATAGCGCTCACAATGGCCGGCAAGTTTGAAGAGGCCCTTGAGGTGGTCCGCCGCGATAATGTCCTGCCCGGTATCTGCGGGAGGGTCTGTACTCACCCCTGTGAATCCGTGTGCAGGAGAGGTGAAATAGACGAACCGCTGGCAATCAGGGATATCAAACGGTTTCTGGCCGATTATGAGCTTTCTCATCCCCGGAATTTTGAGCGGATACCAAAGAGGCAGGGGAAAATTGCCATTATAGGCTCAGGACCTGCAGGACTTGCCTCGGCTGCCGATCTTGCCCGTTCAGGATATCAGGTAACGGTCTTTGAGAAAGAGGCAGAAGCCGGAGGTCTGCTTCGATACGGAATTGGAGAGCATCGTCTCCCAAGAGGCATCCTTGATTACGAAATCGAATATATAAAAAATCTTGACGTTCAGTTAATAACCTCCTCGCCGGTGGATCTGCAAAACGATCTCCTGAAGCTCAGGCAAAATTTTGATGCGGTCATTATAACAACCGGCGCCTGGACAGACCGTATGCCCGGTATTCCCGGAGAAGATCTGGAAGGTGTACAAGGATGTATTTCTCTGTTAAGCAAGATACACAGGGGTGAAATAAAAGAACTCGATAAAAAGATGGCTGTTATTGGCGATGGAAATGCAGCCTTTGACCTGGCGCGTACCATTAAGCGCCTTGGCGCGGATGTTCAGATTATCTCATGGTTCCCGGAACAACTCATTCCTGCAGATCCGGAAGAGATAAGGGGGGCAAAAGAGGAAGGGATATCAATTATAGATCAAACCCGGGTTGTTGAATTTTCAGGCCGGGATGGAAAACTTAACAGCCTTAAATGTAAGCCGACAAGACCTGGAGAACCTGATTCCAGAGGTATCCCATGGCCGGTAATCATTTCAGGAAGCGCCTCATTTGATCTGAAATTCGATCAGGTCATTATGGCAATCGGTCAGGCGGGATCATATATGGGTAAGGAGAAGGGTTTTGATGTAAGCCCGGCGGGCTTTATAGATGTTAACGAATCATACGCTACCAATCTTTCCCGCGTTTATGCCGCCGGAGATGCCGTAACAGGCCCATCCTCTGTTGTTAATGCCATGGCGGCCGGCAGGGCCGTTGCCGGTTCGGTTCACATGGAGCTCAGCGGTGAACGGTCATCAGTTATCAAATCATTTAGACCAATAGATAAAGATTTTTCAGAAATATCATCAGACATCCCTTCTCTTGCACGGCCGACCATGCCTGAAAAACAACCTTCCGTAAGAGCCGATAATTTTTGTGAGGTGGCCCTTGGTTTGAGCAAGGCCCAGGTCATGACGGAGGCTGAACGCTGTCTGCAATGCGGTATATGTTCCGAATGTCTTTTGTGTGCCGAGGCATGCAGTGCAATAGGGGCAATCAATCATGATGAGCAGCCTGAAGAAATTATTGAACACGCAGGTGTAGTCATTATAGCTGATCCGGAAATGGCGCCTTCAATCAAGGGGGATGACGTTATCAGGGCATACGGACCAAAGGCCGCAAAACCTGATGTCTATGCCATGATTATGCGTGGTTTTGCAGCCGCGGCCAAGGCAATGATCCTGCTTAAAAGCTCTTCGATACATCCAAAAGGGCGCGGTGTTTCCTTTTCACTTCCGGATCCGGAACTTTCTTCCGACATCCGTATCGGGGTCTTTGTCTGCAAGTGCAATGATTCTTTTGGCTGGCTTGAAAGTATGGATGATTATGTAAAGAGTTTAACTGAACGGAATATGATAGTTCATGCCGAAGTTATGCCCTCCGCCTGTATACCGGAAGGTTCGGCAGGCATTTTGAGTACCATCCGGGAAAAAGGTATTACGCGTGTAGTGCTTGCATCCTGTGTCTGCTGTCCTCTCGACTTTATATGCAGCGCATGCACAGATCAACGAAGCCGGCTCAAAGATGCTCTCTTTAAGGGTACGGGGGTCAGCCGTTCCATGGTGGAAACCTGTAATTTGAGGGGGGAAGCGCTCCGCTATCTTAAGGATGACCAATCTCAGGCCCTGATTCATTTTAGAGGGTTAATAGAACGATCTATAAACAGGGCAGGGAAGCTGAAGCCCCTCCCCGCTCCGGTAAGGACATACAATTTTACAACTGCCGTCATAGGCCAATCCGAAGCAGCCGTCACCAGCGCCTGGGTCCTTGCGGAAGCGGGGTTTGAGGTATTCATGTTCGGGTCATTCAATAATCCCGTGCCGGATAAGCTGACACATCCTAACATTCACTATTTCAAAGTCTCTACAGTCAGGAGCTTTAGCGGTACATTGGGGGATTTCCAGGTCTTTGCAGATTCAGATGGTTTTTCTCAGGTTCTTCAGGTAGGCACCGTAATTCTTGGAGAAAAACAGAGACGCCTGATCCCGTACATCGCCCAGGATGAATTTTCAGGCAGTATTGTTACTTCATTCAGACAGCAAACTACCGTGCCCGGCATCCCGTTTCTTTCCCCCGGATCAACCTCTATTGACGGGCTTTTTCTTGCCAACCCGCCCGGAATTCATATCTCTGAACGAAAAAAGGGAGCTTCAGCAGCTGTCCTCGCCGCAGCGATTATGCCTCGAGGCCCGAGGCAAAGCAAGGGATATACAGTGGTAGTGAATAAAGATATTTGCCGAGGGTGTGGGCGTTGTTTCGAGGTATGTGCTTATCAGGCAATAACTTTTAAAAAGAATTCCGTCGGTGGCTGGTATGCCGTAGTTGATGAGGCCAGGTGCAAGGGCTGCGGCAACTGTATTTCCGTTTGCCCTTCAAATGCCGCGGACAGTCCCTATCGTGACCAGGTATATCTTGAGCAGATGCTCGAAGAAGTTCTGGGACACCATCGGGAAAGAATAATCAGCGCCTGAACGAAAACATTATTAAGGAACGAGGATAAATTAACTTCCCCAACTATGCATCACGGCTTCAGGCTGTCTTTGCCAGATCTAAAAGTACAAAAATCTTGAAACAGCTCACTATTTCTGTAACTTTTGTGCTTTTAAATCGAACAAACCTGACCTAAATCTGCGCACCTGCCTGAGGATGGTATTTCGTCATCGTCCCTAATCAAAATTAAACAAGGCGTGAACGGTTATTTATGGACAAAGAAATATGACTGACTTAAATATTATAGTTTTCTTATGTAACTGGGGCCCTCATGCGGCTTATCAGGCTCTTCAGGATAATGCGTCCCGGATTCCGGTGGAAGTCGATATGGTACGTATTCCCTGTTCCGGCAGAATCAGCAAGGCTCTTCTTCTGAAACCTTTTGAAATGGGTGCGGATGGCGTCCTGCTTATTGGCTGTAAATCAGGCACCTGCCACTATGGAACCGGAACGCTTACAGCCCTCAAAAACGTTGAAGACACCCGTGATATTCTGGGATTGCTTGGTCTCAGAAAAGACCGCCTCCGTCTTG
Source organism: Deltaproteobacteria bacterium (assembly GCA_021163285.1). Taxonomy (GTDB): domain Bacteria; phylum Desulfobacterota; class DSM-4660; order Desulfatiglandales; family Desulfatiglandaceae; genus JAGGXA01. The sequence continues at coordinate 8,447 of JAGGXA010000242.1, forward strand.
CCATGTTTCTGCCTGATGAATCTGAGGAACTTCTCTGTTTTTTAACAGATTTTTATAATGACATTAAGGCGGCCGGCAAAAGTCCGGCAGCTTCTGATCCGAAGGAAGAGATGCTTGCAGAAGTCAGCGATCCTGTAACTCAAATTGTGGCGGCCCATGATGTCTATGCGTGCCAGGATTGCGGAAAATGTTCATCCGCCTGCCCCTTAGCACTTTCAGGTAAGCCCTTTTCTCCATGGGCAATGGCAAACGCTATTATCATGGGCAGGATTGATTCTCCAGCGGTACAAAAAGATATCTGGTCATGTCTGACCTGCGGGATTTGTTATGAAAGGTGTCCATCGGCCGTTAACCTCCCCGAATTTGTCCGTGACATACGCCATTTTCTAAAAAAGAAAGGAGCGTCAAACAGATATGAAGCGCACGGAGGTTTCTTTCAAAGCTTGATGCGGACCATGACGTCAAAGGCCCTGAAGTTCAAACGCTGGGACTGGCTTCCTGATGATATCCAGATAGACCCTGAAAGCAAGGTTTTGTTTTTTGGCGGCTGCGCCCCATATTTTGATGTTTTTTTCAGAAACCATCTCGGGATCCAGACATCTGATATTATTATTGACAGTCTCAAGCTGCTGAACTTTTTTGATATCAACCCTGCTCTTCTCAATGATGAAAGATGCTGTGGCCATGATCTTATCTGGTCCGGAGACAAGGAAAATTTTTTGAGGCTGGCAAAATTAAATGTTGAAGCAATACAAGACATGGGGATAGAGGAACTTGTGACTACATGCCCTGAATGTTATTGGACCCTGGCCCATGACTATCCGGCGAATGGAATAGAAATAAATTTTAAGGTAACCCATATTTATGACCTCCTTGAGAGAGAGATCGATAAAGGCGCTGTTGGCTTTAAGGAGTTTGATCATAATCTGACTTTTCAGGACCCCTGCCGCTTAAGCAGGTTTGAACATCGTTCCGAATTACCGGGAAAATTGTTAAACCGTCTTAACCCGAAGGCATTCAAGGAGATGCAGGACAGTGGTACGGGCGCTGTCTGCTGTGGAAACTGCGCCTGGATCGGCTGTGATTCTTTCAGCAAGGCCTTACAGGTCAAGCGTATCAGGCAGGCACATGATACTGGAAGCGATATACTGGTCACGGCATGCCCCAAGTGTCTGATACATTTGAGCTGTGGTATGGAAGACCCTTTCCTTGGTAAAGAATTAAAAATGGAAATGATGGACCTTGTCAGCATAATGGCAAAGACCATTCAGTGGGAGTAAACGTTATAACATGGGAATGAACTTGAACGTTAAAGAAAAAGCAGCGAGGGAAGATAAACCGCGTATCGGTGTTTATATTTGTCACTGTGGCTTAAATATTGCTCAGACCGTGGATTGTCCAAAAGTGGCGGAGCTTGCTTCTCATCTCGGCGAAGTCATCATTTCAAATGATATCGACTATGCCTGTTCCGAACCGGGGCAACAGCAGATAAAAGATGATATCATCAAAAATGAACTCAACCGGGTGGTTGTCGCTTCATGCTCGCCAAGGCTGCATGAAGCGACTTTCAGGCAGATGCTGAAGGAGGCCGGGCTCAATCCTTATCTCCTTGAGATGGCCAACCTTCGTGAGCAATGTAGCTGGGTGCATATGAATGAGCATGAAGCTGCGACGGAAAAGGCATTTGATCTAATCAAGATGGCCGTATCCCGGGTGCGTTTTCTTATGCCCCTTCAAGAAGAAACTCTTCCTCTCACAAAGCGCACCCTGGTAATAGGGGGAGGTGTGGCAGGAATCCAGACGGCACTTGACCTCGCTGACAGTGGTTTTGAAGTGGTGCTCGTGGAAAAAAAGCCTTCTATCGGCGGTACCATGGCCCAGCTTGACAAGACCTTCCCCACAATGGATTGTTCCATCTGAATACTCGGGCCGAAGATGACGGATGCCGGTCGGCATCCCCTGATAAAACTCTTTACCATGAGTGAAGTATTGGATGTCAAGGGTTATGTGGGAAATTTTGAAGCAAGGATCCTCAAAAAAGCCCGTTACGTGGATGAGAATGAATGCACGGCATGCGGTGAATGCGCCGGCGTGTGTCCTGTGGTCAGGCCTGATGAATTCAATAGCGGCCTGTCATCCCGGAAGGCTATTTTTGTCCCATTTCCGCAGGCGGTTCCTTCTGCCTATGTTATAAATATTAATGAATGCCTGGGACACAATCCCAGTGTCTGTGCAAGGTGTATTGAGGCCTGCGATAAGGGCTGCATCAATTTTCACATGTCGGATGAAGAGATTGTAGAAAAGGTTGGAACAATTGTTGTGGCAACAGGTCTTGAACCATATGATCCTGCTGAACTTGATGAATATGGATATACGCGCTTTGAAAATGTCCTGACCAGTCTTGAATTTGAACGTCTGATCAATGCGGGCGGGCCAACCGGGGGAGAGGTAATCCGCCCCACGGACAGAAAACGTCCGGAATCGATAGGTTTTGTACAGTGCGTTGGTTCCCGTTCGGTCAGAAAAGGAGGTAATTATTGTTCCAATATCTGCTGCATGAACACAATAAAAGCTACTCTTGTGCTTAAGGAACACTATCCGGATATGGAGGTAAAGGTCTTTTATATCGATATCCGGGCATTCGGCAAGGGCTTTGAAGAACTTTACGCTCGAAGCAGAAGGCTTGGTGTTCATTATATCAGGGGATTACCCGGCACGGTTGAGCAAGATACAAAAAACAGTTTACACGTTGCTGTCGAAAATACAGCAATCGGCAAGCTTGAAATCTATCATTTGGATATGCTTGTCCTTGCGATTGGTATTAAACCTGCCGGCAGCGCCCAACAGTTAAAGGAAATGCTGGGTCTCCAGCTTACTGCTGACGGTTTTTTCCTTGAAGCCCACCCCAAATTGCAACCGGTGGACGCTGCGACACGGGGTATTTTCTATGCGGGATGCGCTGAGAGCCCCAAAGATATAAAGGAAAGCGTAACACAGGCATCGGCTGCCGCAGCACGCGCGATACGCCTGATGCACAAAGGTGAGATAATATCCGAGCCTATCACATCAGAAGTAATCGCGGAAAAATGCAAGTCATGCGGGATATGTGCGGATGTCTGCCCTTATAATGCGATCACGGTTGACGTGAAGAAAAAAAAACCGGCCGTTGTAAATATTGCGGCATGTGCCGGATGCGGAACCTGCGCTGCGGAATGTCCCTTTGACGCAATCACCATGAACCATTTCACTGATACCCAGATCATAAACCAGGTAAATGCCCTTCTTGGGGAAAAACCAAAAGAAAAAAACCTTGCATTTGCGTGTAATTGGTGCTCATATGCAGGAGCTGACTATGCAGGCGTATCGAGGTTGCAGTATCCGCCGAATGTGCGTATAATACGAACGATGTGTTCGGGCCGTGTGGATGAAAAGTTTATCTGGGAAGGTTTTAAAAAGGGGGCGCCGGTTATTTTAATAAGTGGGTGCCACATAGGCGACTGCCACTACATAGACGCAAATAAGTGGACGGAAAGGCGTGTAAAAAAGGTACATAAAAAAATGGCAAAGCTCGGTATACGCCCTGAAAGACTTCAGCTTGAGTGGATCAGCGCAGCGGAAGGTGTGCGCTTTGCCGAGGTAATGAGTAACATCGAAAAACTTCGGCAAAATGTTTCTGATGAAGAGATTGCCGAAACTATAGAAATCCTTGAAAAAGAGAAATTGTAAAATTATAGTAACCGTTCACGGAACGTTGAAATTAGAAATTCGGGCATTCTTCAAACATGATTTACGCTTTGTAGATGCTGCCTTTTGTCTGGTTCTTGACACTTTTATTGGAACTAAAAATTGTAAATTGCAGAAGAGGCTTATAGCCTCTTAAATCAGCGGCAGGATGCCGCTGCCACTTTTCTGCCAAGTGTAAAGCAAAAATGAAGGATGCCAGATAATCAAAGGGGCAATTAATCAAAGGACGAACTAGGAGGCTGTCCGAGAATGCCCTTTTTCCCAAACTCTGCGTTATGCTCAAAAAATTATCCTCGAAATATCAACTATATGTCTGCGGTAATTTTTTGAGCAAGCCTTGATTTTGAAAAAAATTGC
>JAGGXA010000038.1 GCA_021163285.1 Deltaproteobacteria bacterium
CATTACAGACGTCGTGAGGAAAACCCTGGTTTTCAAGGATTTGTCGTCTTATCCACGGCGAGCAATGAAGATTAAACATTTGGGAGAAGGCAAGGGGTATCACGGGATTGAAAAGGTTGAAGGTGCTTATTTAAGGAATATCATCGATAAAGCCGGAATAGCCCCTGATTTGTGTAAGATATTCCTGGTCTCGGCCCCTGACGGTTACAGGGCCCTTTTTTCCTATGGAGAGATATTTCTCGATCCTGCCGGCGAGCGCATGATTATTGCGGACAGGCTTAACGGAAAGCCCATTCAAAAAGGGGGGAAGTTTGTCCTGGTGGCACCCGGGGATCTTATGGCAGATCGGCATGTGAAGTCGATTAGAAGGATAGAAGTGATATCCGTCCGGCAAGATCCAAAACTTTAAAGGCAGCAGGGGCACGATGCATCGTGCCACTGCGGATGCATCGTATCCTACAGAGGAACAATTCGGAAGGTTTAAACATCCCGATCTTTAATTAGAAAAATGGCCGTATTATTCACGGGTGGTTCAGGGCGGATGCGAGTGTATTCCTTGAATTCCGGGGGAAGCTGAGAAAGAGACTGGTCATCTATAAGACGTCTCAGGCCTTTTTCATAGATCCGGCAGGATACTTTTGTTCCATCAGGAAGCGCCTTTGCAAGATGGGTAAAGATTTCATCCTTCGGACATGCATCAGCGCCTATCATGACAAGTTGAAACTCCTGATCCAAGGGTAAATCAAAATGGTTTCCATGAACAATATGAATGTACCTGTTTAATTTAAGCGACTTTATGATCTTTTTAGAAAGCTCAACATATTCAGGTACATGCTCTATGCCGATCCCTTTAACACCGTATTGTTTGCAAAGGGATATAAGGCTTAAAGGCAACGGTCCGCTCCCCAGGAATACTACCCGGTTCCCTTCTTCGAGATTTGCCCCATGATATTCCATACGTGCAAGACCAATATAATTCGGATAAAATTCAAAACGTTTTAACAAGGCCCATGAATCGGGTCCGTTAATGATCGTTCGGGCTGACTCAATCTCCATTCTAAGCCCGTAAATTCTTTTCAGACGGGAGACATGTTTTATCACTTGCCGGATTTTTTTGTCGCGAGTTATTTCTTCAACCTCTTGATCCTCAATATCCATCGCCACCAGGGGGTGCAGTTTTTCAAACCGGGGTCGGAATGCATCATCATTATCGTTAAGGATTTCATCATTAGTAAGGTCTTTGATTGCCTCATATATTTTCAGAAATTCGTTTTTGATGGTGTCTGCTCTGTTCTCTTTCATTCATCAAGTTCCGCAAAAACGGTTGTATTATTGACCCGCCCTGTAGGAGGAATCTCTTTGACGACCTTAAAACCACGGATATCGTCCGATTGAACCGGTTCATAGAGTACTGTACGCATCCCGGTATAGGTCCGGAAAATAACATAGGCTTGCCTCGATTCTTTCAGTATCCTGCGAATGCTTTGAAAAATTTGGGCCTTGGGTTCTGCCAGGGCCGCAACAAGCACCACATTCCATTCCAGTTCCTTAAGAGAAGAATCGTCCCCATGGATAATCTCGATCTCTTTTTCAAGACCAAGGCATCGAATTACCTTTTTAGATAATTCAACTGTTTTAAAAGAGCTGTCCAGCCCGACAGAACGTACTCCGTACAAATGGTTTATAAGAATCAGGCTCATGGGCACAGCGCCGGATCCGATAAACGCTAATCTGGTGTCTCGTGAGACATACATGGCCTCTGTCTGTTTTTTTATAAGGGTTTCATAACGGGGATAAAGTGGAAAAGATTTCAAGGTCTGCCATGGGGTATCCGATTTTAGCAGCTCCTCTGCGAGATGTGCCTCATGGATATTGAAAAATGTGGAATAATAGGAACGGATAACCGGAAGTTCTCTATGGATGTCCGGCTCTTCAAGAATCAGCCCGGCGAGATGAACACCTGCCTCCATATGGGCCAGATCATCCAAAATCTGATAGAGCCTGTAAAGATCGTCCGGGCTGAGCGCCTCAAGCATCTCCCTTGTATAGTTTTTAATCTTTTTGGCAAAGGACATGATATGCGGTTTTATAATATCCACGCTGGTCCGGCAATCCTTGCAGCAGCCAAGAAAATCATGCTCATCCAGTTCGTGGTCATGTGAATAATTAATATCGTGCATAATTAAACTTCTCGGAATTTGTATAGCTTAAGAAACGGGGAAGTTCTTTTGTCCTCGTTTCTGACTGTTCACGGGTTGAATGGTTCAGACTTAAATATTATAATATTTTATTTTTCATGGGATTTCAGCAACATTTTACAGCTTGGTCAAAAAAAAGAAAGCTGGAGTTTGTCACGGTATCGGTTTGTAATGGATAAATATCCGGATATAGCAGGTTCATCCATGTGCAAGCCCTATGAACGGGATTAAACCTGATGTTGAGACATAAGTGTATCTCATAACTATTATGATACACTATGGAGGCTGTCCGAAAATGTCTTTTTTCCCAAACTCTGCGTTATGCTCAAAAAATTATCCTCGAAATATCAACTATATGTCTGCGGTAATTTTTTGAGCAAGCCTTGATTTTGAAAAAAATTGCTATTCCCGGACAGCCTCCTATATCAGCCTTTTCAAGTTGGGCTTGTAATACATTGGATTTAAAGCATATTTATCACGGTTTTTGCGTGCAGGTGTATTAACGACACATGATAACGTGATATGATCAACGACTTTTTTGGTTTTTTGTAAAGGGAACAATGCTGTTTTAGACAGAAAAAGCAGAACCATTCAAAAATACCTTGCAAAAAAATTAAATTCAATTTATTTGAGCTGCAATATCAACAAGTTACCACCTTGAAAGGGCTGCCTCCTATATTTATCAAATCAAATTTTTTTTACAAAATGACCTGCTTTGGGAGCCGCTCACAAAAACTGTAACCATTTAAATATACATATATTATTTTGATAACATATTCAAAATAAAAGCTCAATATAAGGATAATGGAATTCATTGGCGCGATTCTTGATAATGGTATATGGAAGATGAGAAAGGTAAACAATAATGTCTTTATAATAAGGAGTGTCAAAATGGCGGAACCGGCAGAAATGTACCAGTGTCAGACAACAAACTGCGGCTATATTTATAACCCTGACAAGGGAGACAGGAAGGGGAAAATATCCAAAGGAACTAAATTTGAAGATTTGCCCGAAGACTGGAAGTGCCCTATATGCGGCGCAAGTAAAAAGGCATTCAGGCCCCTTGGCTAAGGGATGCGAGATGGGCAAATCTTTTATTTTCAAAATTCCTAGGGGGACGAGGACGAAATAACTTCCCCAGGCTGTGATGCATGGTTCGGGAAGTTAATTTGTCTTCGTTCCTAAGTATGAAGATATTCGATCTGCGCGATTATACGAAGGGTTTCAACTTGATTTTTATGTCTTGTTTCGTGTTTTTGTGATTGCCAAGGAAGGTGAAATTAATAAAAAACTTGCTTTCTTTCCACCTTTTTTGATACATTTACTAAATAATATTTATTCAATTTGCAAATTCATTCTTGGATATTTTCAAAAAACAACAAAAATGAAAGGAAAAAATATGGTTGATTTAAAAGGATCTCAGACAGAAAAAAATATTTTAACGGCATTTGCAGGAGAATCTCAGGCAAGGAACCGTTACACCTATTTTGCGAGTAAGGCCAAAAAGGAAGGCCTTGTCCAGATGGCTTCGATATTTGAGGAAACGGCAAACCAGGAAAAGGAGCATGCGAAAAGGCTTTTCAAGTTGCTTGAAGGCGGCGAAGTCCAGATTGCGGGCAGCTTTCCCGCGGGCGTAATCGGCTCCACACTCGAAAACCTGAAAGCCGCTGCCGAGGGGGAGAAGTATGAACATACAACAATGTATCCGGATTTTGCGAAAACCGCGCGGGATGAAGGGTTAGAAGCAATTGCCATGATTTTTGAAGCGATAGCTGTTGCCGAGAAACAGCATGAAAAAAGGTATAATATGCTTGCCGCAAATATTGAGGCCGGCAGGGTATTCAAAAGAGATTCAAAGGTTACATGGCGCTGCCGCAACTGCGGTTATCTCCATGAAGGTGATGAAGCTCCCGGCGAATGTCCGGCATGCGCTCACCCACAGGCTCATTTTGAACTGCTTGGCGAAAATTATTAAATATGGAGGATGAATATGCCTTACGTTTTTAACATGAATGAAATACTTGAGATGGCTGAACAGATCGAAAGAAACGGCGCTGCATTTTACAGAAAGGCTGCTGAAGGAATCCCTGATTCTCAAAACAGAGAACTCCTCCTTGAACTCGCGCAAATGGAAGTAGAGCATGAAAAGACCTTTGCGTCTTTGAGGGCTCAGCTTTCGGAGGTTGAAAAAACATCCGCCTTATTCGATCCTGAAGGTGAAACCGTGTTTTACCTTCGAGCGCTTGCGGATACCAGGGTGTTTTTTGAAAAAAAGACAGACACTGCATCGCTTGAGGAAATACTGAAAGAGGCGCTGACGGCCGAGAAAGACTCGATTGTCTTTTATCTTGGCATGAAGGAGCTTGTTCCGGAAAAATATGGAAAGGAAAAGATTGATTCTATTATTAAAGAGGAAATGGGGCACATAAAATTACTCGGCAAAAAACTTGTTGAGTTACGTTGAGTTGGGAACGAGGACAAATTAACTTTCCCAGCTATACATCACAGCTTCAGGCCATCTTTGCCCGGTCTAAAAGTACAAAAATCCTGAAATAGTTCACTATTCCTGCAACTTTTGTACTTTCAGATCGAATAAACCTGACTTAAATCCGTGCGTTTGCCTGGGGATGTTATTTCGTCCCCGTCCCTTAAAAAATAATAGAGGAGAATTGAAAAATGGCTGAAAAACTTGAAATTTATAAATGTGATCTATGCGGCAATATTACCGAAGTTATGCATGACGGAAAGGGTGTGATGCAATGCTGCGGCCGGGACATGACGCTTCTTGCTGAAAATACCGTTGACGCTGCAAAGGAAAAACATGTTCCCGTAATAGAGAAAATTGATGGAGGAGTTAAGGTAAAAGTGGGTGAGGCTGCTCATCCCATGGGAGAAAAACATTATATTGAGTGGATAGAGATTATTGCAGGAGATACGGTCTGTTCACAGTTTTTAAAACCTGGAGATGCGCCTGAGGCAGCCTTCAGGATTGAGGCGGATGTTGATAATGTCAAGGCCAGAGCCTATTGCAACATGCATGGACACTGGAAGTCATAGTCGCATCTATGATACAATGGAAAATGTTTATAAATGGATATGGTTAGCGGGCCTTTAATACTTAAACACGGCTCTTTTGGAGGCGGTATCATAATGGCCCAAGAGGCCGTACGAGAATAGCAATTTTTTCAAAATCAAGGCTTGCTCAAAAAATTACCGCAGACATATAGTTGATATTTCGAGGATAATTTTTTTGAGCATAACGCAGAGTTTGGGAAAAAGGGCATTCTCGGACAGCCTCCTATGATTACGGTAAGCAGATCGCCAAAAAGATTGAGGCCTGAATATACTGTGGTTTGCCTGCCTTTAACAACACAATGAAAAGGAGGATATTATGACTACACCACAGCATTGCCCCGGTTTTGAACAGTTCAAAAATCTAAAGACTTTTAAATGCAAATGTCCGAACTGCGGAGCAGAAATAGAAATTTTTTCTGATGAATTTGATAAGACACATAACTGCAAGTCATGCGGCAAAGAGATTGATTTCACTCAGTGTTCTTTTGATGCAGGGGCGTGAAGCTTTTTTTGTGCTGTAAGCGTTTATCAGCGCTCTATCTGCACACTTTCAGGGCAAGCGGTACAGGAGGATATGGCTATTATAATAGCCTGCTTGCTCTGATCACGCACATCAGGGGTACTGGTAAACGCTTACATTGTTCTTAATATTGCATAAGGATTAATGTATTATGGATAAGTATGTATGCGAAGTATGCGGCTATGTATATGATCCGGCAGAAGGTGATCCTGATAATGGAGTAGATCCCGGAACAAAATTTGAAGATATTCCGGATGACTGGGTATGCCCTGTATGCGGAGCGGGCAAGGATGATTTTTCAAAAGAGGAGTAAGTGCCCGCGCAAAAATAACTTAACATTTCGGCATCTCATCTTCAGGTCATTTTCGGCAGATTTTAAAGAGCAAAAACCTTGAAACAGCCCACTATTACTGCGCCTTTTGCTCTTCACTATTCCTGCAACTTTTGTGCTTTCAGATCGAACAAACCTGACCTGAATCTGTGCGCCTGCCCGGGGATGTTATTTCGTCCTCGTCCCTAAGTAACTGTGTGCTTTGTGAAATCTGCACTGATTATTCTCCTTCGGTATTCAAGTTTAATTCCACTGGATGTGTCGAAGTTATAGAGCTTGAAAAATATCCCGAGGTGGAGATTAATGAGGTAATAAAAAATTGCCGGGGGGGATTGTATTTTTTGGGTGGAATAACTTAGAGAGAGTATAAGTGGAGAACAGTTACAGAAAACTAAAAAAGAAAGTTTATAATTTGCTCGGTCAGGATGATTTTACTGAAGCAGTTAAAGAGATAAGCCGGCTTCCTGCAAGGAAGGTAATAAACCCGCTTATCTCCTCTCTATGCAGTGTTGATGAAAAAATAAAACGGCGGGCTGCAGTTGCAATCGGTATTGTTGTTGCAAACTTAGCTGACCATGACATTGAATCGGCCCGTGTTATTATGCGCCGCCTCATGTGGAATCTTAATGACGAGTCAGGCGGCATCTGCTGGGGGGCGCCTGAGGCAATGGCAGAAATAATGGTAAGAAACAACAAGATTGCTGATGAATATCGTAAAATTCTGATTTCATACTCTGATTCAACAGGAAATTATCTTGAGCATGAAGGTTTGCAAAAGAGCGTACGCCGTGGACTGGAACGACTTGCCTGCAAAAAGTAGGGGCAGGCCTGTGTGTTTGACCGTCTATCTCTCCGTGTCTGCCCGACTATTGGCTGACCGAATAACAGCAATTTCCGGCAAAAAGCACTGTAGAGATTGTCACGTTGCCTTCAGCTCCTAGGAGGCTGTCCGAGAATGCCCTTTTTCCCAAACTCTGCGTTATGCTCAAAAAATTATCCTCGAAATATCAACTATATGTCTGCGGTAATTTTTTGAGCAAGCCTTGATTTAGAAAAAAATTGCTATTCTCGGACAGCCTCATAGTAATGACAGGGCAGGTTGCGAGTTCACCCACCATCATTGCGAGCGAAGCGAAGCAATCTCAAGGGATTGTAAATTCACCGGGAATTGCTGTTTTGAAATAATCACGTTTTGATGAACTCGTAAACAGTCCGTCATGTTGGTAAAAATGGCTAAATTAAAAGATCCATATACAGGGCGCAGGCTTTTTTCAGGTGCCAAGGCGCACATGTAGTATGCCAAGTGTCTAAAATAAGACCGCAATGCTGTAGATGGGACTTTTTACGATGTTATCACGTTTTGAAAAAACAAAGGAGGCAGAAGATATGAAAGATTTGAAGATCGGTTGCGGCAAGCCGACCGGTTCAAAGGTTGGAGCATCCGAGAAGGGAAAAAAAACAGTAGATGAACCGGAAAGCATAAAGGAGACAGTTATGTCCATAGCTAAGGTTGGAGCCATGGCGCCCGATTTTGAGGCGCCTGCCTATCAGAAGGGGGAATTCGGACAAGTCAGACTTTCAGATTATCTTGGTAAATGGGTTGTTCTTTGTTTTTACCCGGGTGATTTTACATTTGTATGAGCCACTGAACTGGCAGCAGTTGCCGCCAAATATGAAGACCTTCAGGCCCTGGGCGTTGAGTTGCTTTCTGTAAGTGTAGACAGCCATTTTGTCCACAAGATGTGGCAGGATAATGAACTTGTCAGGATGGTGGAAGGAGGAGTCCCCTTTCCAATGCTATCCGACAGCCCTGGAAACATCGGCAAGATTTACGGGGTCTATGATGAGGATTCTGGTGTTGAGATGCGGGGTCGCTTTATTATTGATCCTGATGGAGTAATCCAGGCCATTGAGATTCTGACCCCTCCTGTGGGCCGAAATGTGAGCGAACTTATCCGCCAGATACAGGCATTCCAATATGTTCGAAAGACCAATGGTGATGAGGCGGTGCCATCCGGCTGGCAGCCGGGTAAGCCAACGCTTAAACCGGGTCCTGACCTTGTGGGAAAAGTCTGGGAGGTATGGAAGGTTGATATGGCTTTTGACTGATAATTGCGGTTCAGAACAAAGTCGCAAATTCCGTAGGCGCCTGGATCAATTGAAAAATAACGGAAAAAAATAATATGAAAAAATATTTAATTATCGGAAACGGAGTTGCCGGGACAACAGCGGCTGAAACTATTCGCCGTTATGACGACGCAGGGAGCATTATAATTATAACAGATGAAAGCTTTCCCTTCTATTCCAGGCTTCGACTGAATGAGTATATTGGCGGAGGAATAAATGAAGAAAAACTGATAATCAAAAATGAAAAGTGGCACAGGGATCATAATATTGACCTTATGCTTGATACAAGGATTGTAGATGCTGAGCCAAAAAATAAAACTGTTTTAACGCAGGATGGAAAAAATATTTTCTATGACAGCCTTCTTGTCGCAACAGGAAGTCATTCCTTTGTCCCTCCGATAAAGGGATCTGAAAAAAAAGGTGTTTTTACATTGCGTAATATTAAAGATGCCGAAAATATTATTAACTATGCAGGTATAGTTGACGATGTTGTAATTATCGGCGGAGGACTTCTCGGCATTGAGGTCGGATATGCTCTTTTAAAATCAGGGAAAAAAGTATTGATAGTTGAATTTTTCCCAAGGCTTCTCCCAAGACAGCTTGATGATGATGGAGCGAAAAGGCTCCAGAATATCATGAAAGATATGGGGTTTTCATTCAAGCTTGGCGTCAAAACTGAAGAAATTGCCGGAAAAGACAGGGCTGAAAGGGTTTTGCTTGAAAAAGGTGAAACTCTCCCTGCAGAGATGGTTATAATTTCAGCGGGTGTCCGCCCAAACCTGGAACTTGCTGAATCTTTACAAGTTCATTGTGATAAAGGGATCGTTGTAGATAATCATATGAAAACAGACAGCGTCGATATCTATGCTGCAGGGGATGTTGCCGAGTTTGGAAACAGACTGTTTGGCATATGGCCTGCTGCCATGAACCAGGGCAAGGCCGCTGGCTCAAATATGGCTGGAGCAGATATTATATATCAAGGAACAGCCATGTCCAATACCCTGAAGGTTGCGGGGATAGATTTGGCCTCTGCAGGCAATATTGATGCCGAAAACAAATTGGAATCAAAGGTTTTTGCAGATAATCGGGTCTATAAAAAACTGGTATTTGATAATGATAAGATTGTCGGCTGCATTATGCTTGGTGATAAAAGAGGTTTTAATAAAATAATCAGGGCCATGTCTGAAAAAAGGAATGTTTCACATCTAAAAGACCAAATTCTGTCTGAAGGGTTTGATTTTGAAAAGGTTTAAGGGATTTGAAAATGACCTTGTCCCCACGCTCCTGCGTGGGGACAAGGAGGATCGTTTTTTAACCGCACGGGTCGTGTTTATTAAACTTTACGTTATATTAAGACAAAAGGAGGGAGACGATGGAAGTGAAGAAAAATATTTTGGTTTTTGCAGCAGCTTCAACGCTTGTTTTGTGTGGAAGCTTATGTTTTATCAGCCCTGCTTTGGCTAACGTTGGAACCTGTGTTAAATGTCACGAAAAAACAAGTCCGGGTCAGGTGGCTGACTGGAAGGCAAGTAAACATTTTAAAGAAGATGTCAGCTGTTCAGATTGTCATGGGGAAAAACATAAGAGTGAAAAAGATGCCAGGCTGGCAAGTCTGCCGGATGAGCATGTGTGCGCCCAGTGTCATGAAGAACAATTCAATCAGTTTTCCAAGGGTAAGCATAACTTCGGCTGGACAGCATTAAATGCTCTGCCTGTTACACATGTGGAACCTGATGAGTTAATGGAAGGTGGTAAAGGCTGCGGCGGTTGTCATAATATGGGTATTAAAACCGGGGCTCAGAAAAAGGAACAGAGGGAAAAGGGTTACCGTTACCAGAATAATTCCTGTGATGAATGTCATACGAGACATACGTTTTCCAAAAAAGAAGCTCAGGATCCCAAGGCCTGTCAGCAGTGTCATATGGGATATGACCACCCTCAGTGGGAAATGTGGAGCAGCTCCAAGCATGGAACACGCTGGTTTGCAAAAGAAAGCGGCAAACTGCCGGAATCAGCTTCGGCTCCATCGTGCCAGGAGTGTCATATGACTGAAGGGAACCATGAAAACAGAACTGCATGGGGGTTTCTCGGCGTAAGGCTGCCTTTGCCCGAAGACAAGCAGTGGGCTGCTGACAGGGAGGTCATTCTTAAAGCCCTCGGAGTACTTAGTCCTGAAACAGGAAAACCGACACAGCGTCTTGATGCTGTGAAGGCGGTTGACCTTGTCCGTTCAAGTGAAGAGTCATGGCAAAAAGAACGTGAAAAGATGATTGATACATGCAAGAAATGCCATGCAGAGAATTATGTCCGCACACAGCTTGAAATGGGCGATGCGATGATGCAGAAAGCCGACAGACTTTTGGCGCAGGGTATTGACGAAGTAGCAGGTCTTTATAAAGAAGGCATTCTGGTCAAACCTGATAATTACTCATTTGCTTACCCTGACTTTCTTTACTTTATGAGAACCGGGGGTGGGAATCTGAAACAGGCATCCCATATTGAACAGGTTCTGTTCGAGATGTACATGAAACACAGGATGAGAATCTATCAGGGAGTTTTTCATGCGAATCCTGATTATACATACTGGTATGGATGGGCAATGATGACCAAGGATTTAACAGAGATCAAGGATCTTGCTCACACAATGCGGGCAAATTACAAGGTGAAGAAGTAATAATCCCGGGGCCTCAGGCCCCGGACTCTTTTAGGGAACCGGAAGGAAATAATCTATGCAAATTGCGGCATCCTTCATTTTTACTTTACACTTGGCAGAAAAGTGGCAGCGGCATCCTGCCGCTGATTTAAGAGGCTATAAACCTCTTCTGTAATTTACAATTTTTAGTTCCGATAAAAGTGTCAACTACTTTTACCTCAAAATGAAGGATGCCCATATTGCGCAGAATTTTTCAACCTGTGCTTTTAGAGCTGTTAGCAGTTAGCAGTTAGCCTCGAAAAGTGATGGAAATGAGAGATTTTAGAGAACCAGCCCTTTCAATGTGGTAACTTGTTGATATTGTAGCTCAAATAAATTGAATCTAATTTTTTTGCAAGGTATTTTTGAATGGTTCTGCTTTTTCTGTCTAAAACAGCATTGTTCCCTTCACAAAAAACCAAAAAAGTCGTTAATCATATCACGTTATCATGTGTCGTTAATACACCAGCATGCAAAAACCGTGATAAATATGCTTTAAATCCAATGTATTACAAGCCCACCTTGAAAGGGCTGAACCGAACCCTAAACGTAAATCGAAAACCATGAACGATTATTTTTTAATTTAACTTGAGCTTAATATAATTTATGATATAAAATCAAAAAAAATTTATTCAAGAATTAAATTTGACATAATAAAAAGTTTTATGTACCGCAAAATTCATCTATAAAAAAGAACCAACCGATATTCTATTTTAAAACTCGGAAAGGAGTATTTCTTAATGACTCAGATATTGACAGACCGCAGGGACGTTGATTTTGTTCTTTTTGAACAAATGAAGGTTGATAAGTTATCCAAACATGAAAGGTTTAAGATAGCTAACAAAAAAACATTAAAACTGATAATATCGGAAGGCCGCAATCTCGCGATAAATGAGCTTTTTCCTGCTCATGTTGCAGGAGATCGGGAGGGATGTAAATTTGAAAATGGAAAGGTTATTGCCCCTGAATCATTCCGCAAGCCCTATAAATTGTTTCAGGAGGGAGGATGGGTGTCACTTGCTGAAGACATAGAGTGGGGAGGCCAGGGAATGCCTGTTGCAATCACCTATGCAGCCAACGAGTGCTTTAACGCTGCAAACTGCACCTTTATGATGTACCCTGAATTAACTCATGGAGCAGGAAAACTTATTGAAAAGTTCGGTACTGATAAGCAAAAAAGCCTTTATTTAAAAAACGTGTTTACTGGTAAATGGGGAGGGACTATGCTCTTGACTGAACAGGAAGCAGGTTCGGATGTGGGAGCTATCAGTACTTCAGCGGTCAAAAATTATGACGGCACATATTCTATTACCGGAAATAAAATATTTATCTCAAGCGGAGAACATGACCTTACTGAAAATATCATCCATGCCGTCCTGGCCCGGGTTGAAGGCGCGCCCGCGGGCACAAAGGGGATATCTCTTTTTCTTGTGCCCAGGATCAGGGTTAATGATGATGGAACCCTGGGCGAACCGAATGATGTCGTTTGCACAGGCATAGAAGACAAAATGGGAATACATGGAAATCCGAGCTGTTCACTTTCACTCGGAGATAAAGGCAATTGCAAGGGAACCTTGCTTGGCAAAGAAAATAAGGGGTTGCAGGCCATGTTTATAATGATGAATGAAGCCCGCCTTACAGTTGGAGTTCAGGCTTTAGGATGCGCAACGGCCTCTTATTTACATGCATTAAACTATGCCAGGGAACGCAGGCAGGGTAAAAGTCTGATGAGCGGCAAGGATCAAAATGCCCCGTCAATTCAGATTATAGGGCATCCTGATGTGCGCAGGCAGCTTTTAACCATGAAAGTTTATGTTGAAGGAATAAGAAGCCTTATATACTATCTTGGTATGTGTATTGATCAAATGCATGTTTCCGATAATGAGGACGAAAAGGCAAAATACCAGGGTCTTGTAGACCTGCTTACTCCTGTTGCAAAAGGATATGTCACAGATAAGGCTTTTGAGGTCTGCAATCATGGGATCCAGGTGTTTGGAGGTTACGGATACATTAAAGATTATCCTGCTGAACAGCTTCTGAGAGACTGCAGGATTACATTAATCTATGAAGGCACAAACGGTATTCAGGCCATTGATTTTCTGGGAAGAAAGCTTGGCATGAATAAGGGAAAACTGTTTTATGACTTATTAGGAGAAATAAAAAAGACAATTACCAAGGCAGGGCAGGCCGCAGGCCTGGAGGGTCTTGCCGCAGGAGTTGAAAAAGCGGTTGAAAAACTGAAGAAGACCGCCGGTATATTAATGAAAGCAGCCGTCTCGCCAAAAGCGCTTAATGCATTTGCATTTGCTCATCCCTTTCTTGAGGTTACGGGAGATGTTATTATGTCCTGGATGCTCTTATCAAGGGCTGTGATTGCAGATGATAGACTTAAAACCAAAGCAGGGAAAAAAGATATCCCGTTTTATGAAGGTCAGATCAAATCGGTCGAGTTTTTTGTTGAATCCATTTTACCGGTAACTTCCGGCAAAATGGATTCAATCCTCGCAATGAGCGCCTCAATAGTGGATATTCAGGATAGCTCATTTGGAGGGAAATAACCGTAAACTGATAAAGGTGAACAACTGTTTCTGTTCAATAAAATGATTGGCATCCTTCATTTTGAGGTAAAAGTAGTTGACATTTTTATTGGAACTAAAAATTGTAGAAGAGGCTTATAGCCTCTTAAATCAGCAGCAGGATGCAGCCGCCACTTTTCTGCCAAGTGTAAAGTAAAAATGAAGGATGCCAAATGATCTATTACGAACGATCTCAGGGAACTTACAGAAAATAATTTACACATCCTGCTTGCCCTTTTGCCCGTTTTCTACGTTGCGGCAACAGTTGTATGGTTTACTATGCAACTGTTGCCAAGCCTTGAAGAGGAACAAAGATCATGCGCGATATGCGTAGATTATTTTGTCCTCGTCCCTTACAAAAATAATGATTAAGGATATTTGCCAATGGAACCTGCATTAATACCTCCCGCAAAAGCCCTGATTGCAACTATTCCGTTTATATTTTTTTCCATTTTAATCCCTGTCGCAGGATCGATCTGTTTCATCTATATTATATACCGAAGATTTATTCCTTTGTTGAAAGCCGCGCCCGATCCCCGTTTTGACCATATTCCCCTCAGATTATTTCATGTGATCAAGATTGGTTTAGGCCAATACAGACAGCCGAGGTATAGATTGGCCGGCATTCTTCATATTATGATCTTTGCAGGTTTTGTAATCCTTTCATTACGTTCAATTTCTCTCGTAATAATCGGATTTTCTCCGGGATTTGTATTTCAGGGCCTTGGAGAAGGTTTCAAC
The DNA here is from genome assembly GCA_021163285.1 of Deltaproteobacteria bacterium. GTDB lineage: Bacteria > Desulfobacterota > DSM-4660 > Desulfatiglandales > Desulfatiglandaceae > JAGGXA01. Next base: position 14,261 of record JAGGXA010000038.1, read on the forward strand.
CATATCTACCATATATTGAAAGACTATGCAGCTACAATGGTCTTGATAGCCTGCATTATAGCTGGTGTGCGCAGGGGAATTTTCCGTCCGAAGAGATATGCCGTGCCCGAAAAATATGGGCATGATCATACAACTGAAGCCCTCTTCGTCCTGGCCCTGATTGCAATACTCATGATAGCGGAAAGTCTGTTCGGAGCAAGCCTTGCTGCCGCTCAGGCGCAAAAAGAGATGTATGTCGAATTTACAGCGCCCCTCAGTCTTGCCTGGTTCTTTAAACTCATGTTGATTAATGTGCGGATACCGACTTTGCAGGGAATCCATACAGCATCATATCTTGTGCATGACCTGACATTTTTCTTCTTTTTATGCTTTTTGCCCATGGGCAAGCATTTTCATGTTATCACATCCCTTCCAAACACCTTTTTTATGCGGCTTAAAAAAGGCAATATCAAGCCTGTGAGATACGGCGTTGAGGAAGAAGATCTTGATAACCTTGAGTCATTCGGCGTAACCAGGTTTGAAGATTTTACATGGAAGAACATGCTTGATTTTTATACCTGTGCCGATTGCGGAAGATGCTCCGACCAGTGTCCGGCCAATGCCGTATCTAGGCCGCTTTCACCGAGATTTATTTCAATAAAAGCCCGTGACTACGCTTTCAGACATTATCCTTTATTCGGTAGTATCACAAATGGCGAATCCTTAATCGGCGATATTTATACTGAAGATGAAATCTGGTCATGCACGACATGCGGGGCCTGCGAAGAAGAATGTCCTTTGGGCATAGAATATATTGATAAAATCGTTGACCTGAGAAGGTCGATGGTCGATTCCGGCAATGTTCCCCAATCTCTGCAAAAACCTTTAAGGGCCCTGGAAAAACGGGGAAATCCATGGGGCAAGACAGAAAACAAGAGAGCGGCCTGGATCAAAGACAAGGAGTTTGCGCGGTCCTGCCCTGTCAAGGTACTTGGAAAAAAAGAAACTGCGGAGGTCCTCTATTTTGTGGATAGTATGACATCCTTTGATGAGAGGATGCAAAGTATCGGAAGGGCTGTATCAAAGATCCTGACGGTTGCCGGCATTGATTTCGGCATACTGGGCAAGGCGGAAAAAGACAGTGGAAACGAGATAAGAAGATTTGGCGAGGAAATGCTTTTCCAGGAGCTTAAACAACAAAACACTGATGCGATTATCGGCCTTGATGTGAAAAATATCATAACATCCGATCCTCACGCCTTTAACGCATTGAAAAATGATTATAACAACCTCCCGCCCATAGAACATATCAGCAGGACTATCATAAAAAATATCAGACAGGGCAGGTTGAAACTGAAGAACATCGAAGATAATACCAGGATTTATACCTACCATGATCCATGCTATCTCGGAAGACATAATGGAATTTATGATGCTCCAAGAGATGCGCTTGATGCAATTCCAGGTATTAAACGGGTCGAAATGTCAAAGTGCAGGGATCGTTCGTTTTGTTGCGGGGGCGGCGGCCTGATGCTCTTCTATGAGGCTGAAGAAGAGCAGAGGATGGGGGTTTTACGTGTTGAGATGGCAAAAGAAGCAGGGGCCAATGTCATAGTTACTGCCTGCCCATTTTGTATGGCCCATATAGAAGATGCAATAAAGGTGGCGGGCCTGGAAAATGAGATGGAGGTAATAGATCTTTCCGAACTTATTGAAAGACACTTGATAATATAGACTGGCAGCCATTTACGGTTTGAAAATTGAAACTTGAAATTGGAAATGCAAGGTAATAGTTCTTTGGGAGGCTGTCCGGAAATGCCCTTTTTCCCAAATTTTGCGTTGTGCTCAAAAAAATATCCTCGAAATATCAACTATATGTCTGCGGTAATTTTTTTTGCAAGCCTTGATTTTGGAAAAAATTGCTATTCCCGGGCAGCCTCCTGGGGGCAGGGACTTACGGGAACCCCATGCATGTGAACGTTTAACTATTTAATCAATCTTGGAGGCATAAACATGGAAATTCTGGTATGTATAAAAATGGTTCCGGACACAGCGGAAAATGAAATAGAACCAAACAGCGATGGAACGGATATCGAACGTGACGACCTGGTTTATTCTGTTAATGAATGGGATAACTACGCGGTTGAAGAGGCGATTCAAATACGCGACAATATCGGCGGATCAGTAACCGTTGTCACAGCAGGAGATGAAAATTCAGAAGAAATCCTTAGAAGAGAAATGGCGATGGGAGCAGACAAAGGCATACTCCTGTCGGATGAGGCCTTTTTAAACTCGGATGGAAAAGGTATCGCTACAATTTTAAGGGCTGAAATAGAAAAAGGAAAATACGATCTGATTCTTACCGGTGCTCAGGCTGATGATGGCGCCGCACAGGTAGGGGGCATGCTCGCTGCGATGCTGGACATTCCGTATGCATCTCTCGTTAGCAGCATTGAGATTATTGATGATACCCGAATCAAGGTAGGAAGGGAGATTGAAGGCGGGAACAGGGAGATGAACGAAATTGATCTCCCCTGCGTCCTTTCCATTCAGACAGGGATCAATGAACCCCGTTATGTTGGAATCCGTGGCATCAGAAAGGTCGCATCTCTGGATATACCTGTTCATAACGCGTCGGAACTGAATATCTCTCCTGATACAGTGGGTGAAGCCGGTTCGATGGTAAAAAAGATCGATTATTTTGTTCCTGAACCTGGAGAAGGCGCTGAGATACTTGAAGGAAGCAACGAAGAGATAATTGAAAAACTGGTTGATCTCTTAAAATCTAATGGAGGTATCAAATAATGGCCCGGCAGATTTTTGCATTTATAAGACATAAAGATGGAGTTGTTGATGATTCGGCGTATGAGTTTATTACCGCAGCGAATAAAATATCTTCCGGCGCTTTGTCTGTTGCAGTAGTTACAGGGTGCGGGGCTCAACTTGACTCTGTTTGCAATGAAATAAAATCTTCTTTTTCCAGCGTATGGAAAATAGATAATGAAGCGCTTTCTTATCCAAATGCTGAGATAATAAGACCTGTTTTGACGAAAATGCTTCCCGGCGATGCGATTGTTCTTTTTGGGCATGACACCCTGGGAATGGACCTTGCCCCTGGCCTTTCAATAAAAATGGACTCTCCGTTTATCTCCGATGTAATCGATTTTGAAAATATTGAGGGATCGGAACTTCGGTTAATTCGACAGGAATTTTCAGGCCAGGTCTGCACTCATGTGAGCTGTGATATTTCATCAGGCGCAATAATAAATGTTCGTCCTGGCTCTTTTTTGCCTGATGAAAGCAAGTCTGCAGGCGGAGAGGTAATTGATAAATCTGCAGAAGCAGGGAATCTTTCTTCAAAACGTCGTTTTCTTGAAATAATCGAAGCGGAAATGGGGGATATCGATATCACTAAATCAGAAATCCTGGTTTCAGTAGGCCGTGGAATAGAGGATGAGGACAACATAGAAATTGCGAAAGAGCTGGCTGAAGCAATAGGCGCGGATGTTTCATGCTCAAGACCGATAGTGGATGCCAAATGGATGGAAAAAGGCCGTCAGGTGGGAACTTCGGGCAAGACGGTAAGTCCAAAAGTCTATATAGCCCTTGGAATAAGCGGGTCGTTTCAGCATTTAGGCGGACTCAAGGGTAATCCTTTTATAGTGGCAATCAACAAGAATCCAAGGGCCCCTATTTTTCAGGTTGCCGACGTTGGTGTGGTGGACGACCTGCTCGACTTTGTCCCTGAACTTACAGAGACCATACGGAAGAGTTAGGGCTTGCGCAAAAATAACTTATCATTTCGGCTCATGAGGCGAAATATCTGACGCCACATAATATCCGTAGAAAAATTATCGTTTCGGTTTTGAAATTGTGCGCCCATTCATGAATAGCAACGTACTGCTGCAAGTATATCTTGTTTACTCCTCTGAAAGGGCGTAAAAAATTTCGCAACCCGGCACGGAACCTTCGATGGTATTAACATGAACTTCACGGATTCCATCTCCATAATCGTCACGCGACCAACCGCGTTTGCATACCATACGTGTTTCTACGCTGGAGAATGGAAACCAGACGAAAAGTAACATCTGCAAAACGTAAATCATGTTTAAAGGATGCCCGTTTTTCTAATTTCAACGTTCTGTGAACGCTTACCAGTTCCCTTAATCGTTCATGGTTTATCTTCAATTCCAAATCCTGGCGCCTGAACCTTTGAATCCATAAACGAGTATGTAATACAATATCAATAAATGGAATAATTATCTCTTTGGTTGGTTATTTTTTCAACAATCATAGCGATTATGGTAAGTTTTAGTACTTAGTTTTTTTCTATA
>JAGGXA010000170.1 GCA_021163285.1 Deltaproteobacteria bacterium
ATATGTAAGTTATTAAGTGAAAGTTTTATGAGGAACGTATTTTATTTATTGTCATTTTCAATAATAAAATTATTATCATCTTTCGTCAAACGATTACAGTTTACATATTATTTAAATAAGTGTTGAATCGAATTTACTAACAAGATATAAAAGAAATATGGTAAGCGTTCACAGGTTCAGGGTTCAACCGTTCAGGGTTAAGGACAAAGAAGGATTATATCTGCCAAAGATGATCCTCTTCTCGTAAATACACATTCTAAATACAGACCAAGAATAAGAATGGAACCCTGAACCTCTGAATATTTGAACCTGTGAACGCTTACCGAATTATGTTGTTTTCTCTTGTTTTTTTATTGACAATTCGGTTTGGAGACTTTCAGCCGGAATAAAGAATAATCAAATTAAAAAAGGAGTCTGGAGATGGGCGATGATTTAAATGAAATAACACAAAAGAAAAAACAATGGGAAGAACGTGTTGTCAAACCCTCTTTAAAAAGATTCGGTCTTAAAAACTCTCCTGCAAAATTTTATACGCCTATTGATATCAAAGATTTTAATTTTGAGGAAAAAGTTGGTTTTCCCGGTACATATCCATTTACAGCAGGAAATTATGCTGTGCCGACCCCGGGCATGGCTCCCTCTGTAGGGAGCGGTTTCCAGGATACAGGCAAGGGCCTGGTTCGTGCCGGACAGTACTCCGGTTATGGGACGCCTGAAGATACCAGAGAATACTATCAACAAATGATAGCTATGGGTCAGATAGGCGGTCCAAACCTCGCTTTTCACCTCCCTACTCAGTGCGGTTATGACTCCGATAACCCGGAGGTAAGCGGCGAGGTAGGGAAGACCGGTGTCGCTATTGATACATTAAGGGATATGGAGATTGTTTATGAACCGTTTACAGATGATAAGGATTTAGATAAAATTGCAACTAACTGGACTATTAATTCTCCTGCAAGTATGATTTTGGCCATGTATATTGTTATTGCCGAAAAAAGAGGGATACCTCAGGATAAACTTCGTGGAACCATCCAAAATGACATACTAAAAGAGTTTGTCGGACGTGGAACACAAGTATTTCCGCCGAAAGCGTCAATGAGACTTGTGCGCGATGTTATGGTATATTGTACTGAAAATATGCCTCTTATGAATTTTATCAGTTGTAGTACTGCACACATTCGCAGTGCAGGATCCAGTCGTGAGCAGGCTGTCGGTATTTTGATAGCAAATACTGCAGCTTATATACAACTTGGAGTTGATGCAGGCTTGGATGTCGATTCATTTATGCGCAGGTTTACTTTTCTCGGTATAGGCGGCAGCATAGAAATGCTGAAAGAGGTCGCAGCGGTTCGGGCATTGAGACGCATGTTTGCGAAATTGATAAAAGAACGGTTTAAAGCAAAAAATCCAAGAAGTATGATTATGAAAAGCAATTTATGGGCAAGAACTCTTGAAGCTGAATATACAATACAGCGTCCTTTAAACAATTTGACACGTTCTGTTATAGGCGGCATAGCATCAGCGTTAAGTGGCGGTACACCGAGCAGCGGGATGGGATTCCCTTATGATGAGCCATTAGGATTGGGGCATAGTAATGAGGCATGGCAACTGCACCGTGATGCGGCAAGAATAATCCAGTTTGAAGCAAAGATTGGAGAGGTGCTTGATCCGTTGGCAGGTTCATATTATATTGAGGCATTAACCGATCAGATAGAAAAGGATGCCTGGGATATTTATAATAAAATTGAAGAAATGGGCGGTTCGGTTGCATCCATAGAAAATGGGTGGGTAAAAGAAGAGGTTTCTCGCTATGCTTATGAATCCAACAAGAAACTGGAAACAGGCGAAAAAATAAAGGTTGGGCAGAACAGCTTTACCAGCCCGGATGAGCTTAATGTAACTACCGCCAGAATCGTGGATTATCCCTATAGTCCTTCAAAAAGGGAAGAAGCAGAGAAAAATCAGATAGCCAATCTTGTCAAACTGAAAAGGGAAAGGGACAATAAAGAGGTTAAAAGAGCGCTTAATCGTTTAAGGGAAGAAGCGAAAGATGAAAGCATAAATCTTATGTCATCAATTATAGAAGCTGTAAAATCTTATGCAAGCATAGGTGAAATGTGTGATGTTTTAAGAGATGTCTTCGGAGAATATCAGTCTTCAAGCGTAGGTTAACCTTGTAATAGCAACGGTTTTTACCATATTTTTCAACAATAACGGCAGTGTTCAGCGGGGGTGCGAACTTACGGTAACCCCAGGCATGTAAGCGTTTACCAGCGCCCCGGATGTGCGTGATCAGGGCGTGTGACCATAGCCGATTCATATGTCGCTTGCCCTGAATCCGTGCGCCTGCCCGGGGATGTTATTTCGTCCTCGTCCCTTATCAATAATGAAATTTGAAACCCGAATCATTAAAAAGTTTCCGGCTTTTTTTATGAAAGACCGAAAAATTATGTCTCATACTTTTTGAGAATAATACTTGCGTTAATGCCGCCGAAACCAAAGGAGTTGGACAGGGCAATCCTGACATCTGCTCTTCTTGCTTTGTTGGGGGTATAATCTAAATCACAATCAGGGTCTTGTTCTTCATGGTTAATGGTTGGGGGAATAATTCCCTGCTGCAGGGTTTTGGCGGTAAAAATAGCTTCGACCGCTCCGGCGGCTCCCCACATATGTCCGATCATTGATTTGTTGGAGCTGACCATGATCTCTTTTGCCCGTTGTCCGAACAGGTCTTTTATGGCAAGGGTTTCGATTATGTCGTTTGCAACCGTTGAAGTGCCATGCGCATTTATATACTCTATTTCTTCCATGGCAATCCCTGCATCTTCAATGCAAAGTTCCATGCAGCGTCTTGCGCTTTCGCCATCAGGACGTGGAGCAACAGGATGATATGCGTCACAGGTTGAACCATAACCGATGATTTCAGCATATATTCCGGCGCCGCGCTCTCTGGCATGTTCATGTTCTTCGAGAAGAAGTGTTCCGGCTCCTTCACTTGTAACAAAACCGCTTCTTTTTTTATCAAAAGGGCGGCTCGCTTTCCCGGGTTCGTCATTCCAGCAAGAGCTTGTTAATGCATGAAGGTTGTCAAGGCTGCCCATGAGGGTTGCACAAATCCCGGCGTCCGAGCCGCCTGTTATCATTGCATCAGCATATCCGCCTTGAATTGCTTTGAAGCCGATTCCCACAGCATTTGTTCCTGCTGCGCAGGCTTCCTGCAAGAAATGATGCGGTCCTCTTGCGTTGCACAAGGTAGCAACCGCGCCTGCAACAGTGCTTGCGCAGACATTGATTACCAGGCCGGGCGGAACTTTATTTATCTGCCCTTTAACAACAAGCTCATGATATTTCTCAAATATCCGGCATGATCCAATTGCTGTTCCGGCAACCACACCGACTCGATACTCCTCACCGGGCTCTACTGTGAAACGGCCGTCTTCAATGGCCATTTTTGTGGCTGCTATCAGGAAGTGTATCATTGGATCCGTGCGGCGGATCTTCTTTGCCGCCCAATAATTTTCCGGTTTAAAACCTGTGACCTCGCCTGCGATTTGACATTTCAGAGAGGATGCATCGAAATGGGTTATTCTTTTTATCCCGGATTCTCCAGCGCATAATCTTTTCCAGCTTTCCTCTACGCCTGCTGCAAGCGGAGTTACAGCGCCAACACCTGTAACTACAACCCTGCGCTTCACATTACGCTCCTTATTTTTTCATTATAATGGTAAGGAATGTACAATAAATAACTTGAACAAATTAATGTTTTTTTGGGCATCCTTCATTTTTACTTTACACCTGGCAGAAAAGTGGCAGCGGCATCCTGCCGCTGATTTAAGAGGCTATAAGCCTCTTCTGCAATTTACAATTTTTAGTTCCAATAAAAGTGTCAACTACTTTTACCTCAAAATGAAGGATGCCTTTTTTTGCCTTCTTCTTCGTTGATCGTCGATTACATAACCCGTTATGCTCGCTCCCCGTGCTTTAAATACAACAAAAAATTCTGTTAATCTTTGTTCAAGTTATTTATCTCCCGTTCCTAAACGTTCACGGAACCTTGAAATCAGGAAACAGGTAATTGTATCAGCGCCCCATTTGCTCGTGTTCAGGGTGAGTGATATAAGGATCAGCCTTAATCACTTGCCCTGAACATTCACATCCGGGGCGCTGATGAACTCTTATCTCTAAATGATTTTTGCCTCCCGGTATTTATCGATCTCTTCCTTTGAATATCCGTTCTCCTGTAATATTTCATCTGTGTTTTCACCAAGCCTCGGAGGGGGACACCTTACGGTCAGAGATTCTCCACCAAATTTAATGGGAGAGCCGATCTGTCCTATCTTGCCTTCGACCGGATGATCGACCTCAATATACATGTTTCTGGCTTTTATTTGAGGGTCTGAAAAGATTTCATCAATCTCATTTACCGGCCCATAACAGATGTCTTTACCATCTAATAGAGAGAGCCATTCCTCTCTGGTCTTTGTCCGAAAAAGATCCCTCAATTCACTGAGCATCTCCTTATCCTTACTGGTTTTTTCAAATGGATATTTTTTCAGGTCTTCCCTGTCGATCAAGTCACATAAATTTTGCCAGAATTTATCCTCTACATTTCCCAGGGTGATAAACCTGCCGTCTTTTGTCTCAAAAGTTTCATAACGGCCATGTCCGCCGTTGATCGGCAGTATTTCCGGGCTCTTACCGAACAGGGCAGCTCCATAAACATGCATATAGGATACCATGCAGTCGGTCATGGATATATCAATATATTTACCCTCTTTTGAATTAACTCGACCTGCCAGTGCGGCGCAGATGGAAAGGGCGCAAAATACGCCTGAGGTCATATCTGCAACCGGGACGCCCGGAACAACCGGTGCGTCTAAGTGCCTGCCACAGACTCCAAGTACGCCTGAAATTCCAAGGTAATTGATATCATGACCTGCACGCTGGCTGTATGGTCCTGTTTGTCCAAAGCCTGAGCAGGAACAATAGACTATTTGAGGGTTGATTTTTTTGATTCTTTCGTAGTCTATCCCTAATTTTTTGACTACTCCGGGCCTGAAACTCTCGAATATGACGTCTGCCTTTGTAGCCAGCCGGCAAAAGATGTCTCTGCCTTCCTCTTCTTTTAGATTAAGGCTCACACTCTTTTTATTCCTGTTTGTTGAAAGAAAAACATAGTTTTCCTTAATATTGACAGGTGGTATCCATCGCATATAATCACCCATTGTCGGCTCTTCAATCTTGATTACTTCGGCTCCCATGTCGGCAAGAAGCATTGAACCATAACCAAAAGGGAGCAGTCTTGTGAGATCAAGAACCTTAATTCCGGTAAGAGGCATAGTTTTCTCCTTAAGAATATAAAATTATTACAGGATTAATTAATTCTGTTAAACAATTTATCAAAATTACTTAATAATATTTGCTAAAATATCTCAACCTTTGTGTCAAGAATAAAATGGAAACATCTGAAGATGAGAAATCAGTTTCAATTGATACGACTAAATTATAAAACCCGAGTAAATTGAGGTATTTTTCATTCATTACTCCCCGAAATGATAACCCGGAATAGGGTGTTTAAATTCCATACAGGAAAAATCCCCACGCATTGAGGTCTTTTTCCTATGAAAACAAGCACATCACTCTATGGACAAAATATATAAAAGGATATATTTTATTGGAAAAGGTGAATTAAGTCTGATCATAGCCCCTGATACTCATAATTGGGTGATATCATTAATTCAGCTTAAGCCACTTGGCACTATTTGGAAATAAAAAAGGAAAAATATTTCAGAGTGTGGAAGTGACTGGGTTAAGGAGGAAATCATGAAAAAGATACTTGTAATAGACGATGAATATGCAACACGGTTTCTCTTTGAGGAGGAATTGGCGGGAGAGGGGTATGAAGTAATTACCGCGGGAAGTTCTGAGGGAATATTTCATATCATTGAAGATCAGAGGCCTGATCTTATTATATTAGATATTTTGCTGGACGGAGCAAACGGTCTTGATGTCCTGCAGGATATTCGTAATACTTATTACGATATGCCGGTGATTTTGTGTACTGGTTATCCTGATTTCAGATACGATATAAAATCACTTGCCGCCGACTACTTTGTGGACAAAAATTCCGATCTGAGCGAATTAAAAAACAAGATTGAAATGGCCCTTGAAAGCAAAATAGCATTTATGATCATTCCCGAGATTGAGGATAATATTCAAATTATGCTTCCGGTAATTAGAAAACGTATGGAACCGGAAGTGTGGAAGTCGGCAGGGTGATATTCGGTAAACCCTTATATTCCCGTGGTTCCCGTAAGTCCGTACCTCTTGTGAACGGTTACGATAAAGGAGCTTTGATGAGCAGGAACATAATTATGTTTCGATGGGGAGTTCTGTACCTGTTTTTAGTATCCTGTCAATCTTTCCATTCAGATTTTTCCAGTCAGATTATTATATTAGCTCTACTCCGTTGTAATCAGTATCTTCGAATCCTTCCCGTTCCATCTTCATTGCAGTAGGCAGACAGTCAAGTATATCCCGTGCAGTAATGCCGTCTTCCCCTTTTTCACCTGCTGCCAGATCACCGGAAAATCCATGAATGAATACACCCTTTCTTGCAGCGTCCTCAATGGGGAGTCCCAGACCGAACATCGCAGCGATTGTTCCGGTCAGGACGTCGCCCGAACCTGCCGTTGCCATACCGGAATTTCCTGTTGTATTGATATATACTCTTTTATCCGGATATCCTATAAGCGAATGAGCGCCTTTTAAGACAATTATTGAATCCAGCTTGCAGGCTGTGTCCTGCAGGATGTCTATTTTATTTGCGTTGAGCTCTTCAATGCTCATTTTCGTAATCCTCGACATCTCACCTGAATGAGGTGTAAGAATTGTATCCGCCTTTCTTTCCGCTATGACTTTCAGGTCGTTGGACAGGGCCGTGATACCGTCGCCGTCAATAAGGAGCGGCCTGTTTATATCCATTGCGAGCTCCCTTGCTAATTGCTGGGTCTCTTTATTAAGAGATAATCCTGGTCCGAGGATTATTATGTCCATCTTTTCCGAAAGTGTGAGTAATTCATCTTTATTTTTAATAGAGATGCTGCCTGATTTTGTTTCTTTGAGGGGTGCAAAAACGATTTCACTTTCTTTAGAGGCGATAAAGGGTGCCATTGATTGAGGCAGGGCTAATCGTGAATATCCTCCACCCGCTTTCAGAAAAGATAAGGCAGCAAACAGGGGAGCGCCAAAATAGCTGGAAGCGCCTGCAATAAAGAGGGCTTTACCAAAATCACCTTTATGGCCGTTTTTATTTCGGGGGCAAAGCCTGGCAGGATTGTTAATCTCAATCTTTATTGTGTCGGCGTTATACATAGATGGAGGAAACGATATATGTGTGACATACTGTTTCCCGCACAGGTCATATCCGGGAAAGAGCATGTTTCCGAGCTTGGGCAGACCAAAGGTTATGGTATAAGCGGCTTTTATAGATAGCCCCTTGACCTTTCCTGTATCCCCATTGATGCCGGAAGGAATATCAACGCTGAAGACCGGTTTCCCGCTTTTATTTATTTGATCGATGATATCACGATATATCCCCTCAACATCTCTCGCAAGGCCTGTTCCAAAAATTGCGTCTATAACTGCGTCTGAAAGTGAGATATCGTTCCGGATTGATTCGATCGATTCAACCTGACGGATCTCAATGGGCATCCTGTTTATGATGTCGAGATTCATCCCGGCGGTTCCCTTATATCTATCCCTGTCGCCCAAGATAATGACTTTGACATTCCCACCATTTGAATGAATCTTTCTTGCGACAACAAAACCGTCGCCGCCATTATTTCCTGATCCGCAAAAGATAAGAAAATTTTTGTTTTTGACGCCGAACTCTTTTAATATAACGAAAAAAACGGCCTGCCCTGCATTTTCCATTAGTATCTCTTCCTTAATGCCGAATTTATCAACAGCGGTCCTGTCAAGAGCCCTCATTTCGGAGACCCGGCTTATTTTCATTTGGTTACCTCCCTATCTGCGTTTACAGTAACACCGTTTAATTCTGAACCTGTAAACGGTTATAATCATTATAAGCGATAAACAGTTGGTTTATTATCCGGATCAATATCAATACCGATGGAATCACCTGTCTTAAACCCTAATCTTTTGATTTGTCCGACTATCTGCTCATGCCTGCTAATGTGCCAATATACTGACCACAAAGGGTTGCGCACCGTATCAATGCCATAGGCGTCATGAGTGCACATGTGGATGCTGATTTTGTCTTTTGTAAGCAGGGTATCGCTTTCCGCCAGGAAATAGTCAATAAAATACTGAATATCATGGAGGGCAAGGGAGAGTTCTTTTTGTAATTCAGGCAGTTCTTCAAGATAATGATTCGCAACCTGGTAGAGTTCATCCGTTTCCTGAATTGATAACCCAAGGACTCCGAACCTTTGATGTCTTAAAGCAAAGTCTTCAAGTTCATGTTTATATGAATTGATTACATCTATGATATCCTTGATTGTCGGCGCCGGACCTTCACATCCCAGAATCATGTCTTCGCATTTGGCTATTACTCTCATATAAAAGGCCTTGTTATTCATTACATATATCGGCCGTTCACGATAGTTTCTTCTCTTTCTGATCCTGTGAATCCCGTCCAGCTTTATCGATCTCTTGCTTTCTTCTAATTCCAGGGTATCTATTTTGGAGATATCTTTTGCCTGAACAACATGAATTTGGCCGTCTCTTGAAATGATATACTCAATTTCGCAACTAAAACCTAAATATTTTTGTATCTTTTCAGATATCAGAAGCAGCCTTATGTCATGTGGGGTATTGGTGATATAAGGACCCTTCCGAACCTTGTGTATCCTTTCCTGGCTGTATCCGAATTCCCAGTCATTCGCTATTTTCTTTGCCATTACGTTCGAGCCTTCAATAAACGGCATTACAATGATCCCCATTTTTTCGAGATCAAGTTGAGGGGCCTTATTGAATTTTTGTTGTCTTAGAATAGAAAGTCTCTTGGCGGTCCTGGCGAGATTAATTATTCTTTTTCTCGCATAAATAATACCGTCTAAATCGGCATAAGTCTCTTCTGAATCGAAAGTTCCGCCCCGGAAAAACTCTTCCTCAGGATGGGCGCTTCGGGCAATAACCTTAAAGCCCTTTCGATGAATATCAAGAAAGGCCTCTAATTTGCTAAAGTTCTTCTTTTTAAAATCGGTCGCGGAGACGTATATAAAATCGGGAATGTTGAAAGTGCCTTTTTTCAGGTATTCTAATAATCTTGCCTTTTCCGGTATTGTTAAATCCATTGATATTCCTCATAATCAAGGAGCATAAGAGATCTCAAGCAATAAAAAAATGAACCTCTGAACCCTTGAACCTATTAAAAATTATAATATTTTTTTCTTCTTGTAAAGCATATCAAATATTCGATATATTCCAGAAGTTAATTTATTACGTTCCTTATTTTGGGGGAATTTGCCGTTTTCATTCAAACACGATTATATCATAAATATTTTTGTTGACGGAATTGGCTATATTTAGTAATATAAAAAAAATTATATGAATGGAATTCATGGGGAGTATGTTCTAATGGGGATAAAGGAAAGAAGAGAAAGAGAGAGAGAGACGAGAAGAAACCAAATAATGGCTGCCGCAAAAAGGGTGTTCTCCAGTAAAGGGTTTAACAGGTCAACAATGGAAGATATAGCGAATGATGCGGAACTTAGTCCTGGTACATTATATCTTTATTTCAAAAATAAAGAAGAATTATATGCATCCTTGTCTGTTGAGGCGCTGCAGACTCTGACCAAAAGATTGGAAGAGGTAAATGAGAAAAATGATTTGAATCCTGAAGAGAAGTTAATGGCTTTAACGGAAAGTCTGTATGCTTCCTATGAAGCGAATCCTTTGACTTTTATCAATATGTTTCACCTGCAGTCGAGTATTACCCTGAAAAACTTATCGCCGGAGCTTATGTCAACAATCAAAAAGCTGTCAGGTTCAACACTTGGAGCCTGCGCCAAGGTTTTTGAAGAAGGGGTAAACGAAGGTTTTTTCATTGACAATCACCCGGTTGCCTTTGCTGATATATTTTGGGGCCTCTTTTCCGGTATTGTCCTTTGGGAGGAGAGCAAAAGGATTATTGACTATGATAAGGATTATTTGAAGGAGACACTTGAAATTGCTTTCAGGATATTCGGCAGAGGAATAAGGAAAGGTCAAAATTCATAGATCAGACCTCGGAAAGAATGGTATTTCAAGCGTATTTTTTTGGACACTTTTCTTTTAAACAGGTGGCGAACCAACTTCAATCGATAATATTTTTCTAATGGGCAGGCCCCTGTGGCTGCCCTTCCGAAAAAATCCCAATGCACGGTGAAAACAACCCGTTATTAATCAATCTTTTTGCTTGTGTCTGTCCAATAAATCATTGTGTAATGGCTGAAAGACCTGAATAACAAGGCTTTTCGCATTTTTATTCAATCTATAATTTCCGAGGGCCGTAGATAGTGTTTGTTCGGGAATGGTTTTTTCCGCAATAAAATAAAGAGTTGGTTCTCTTAATCTTGTGAAAAATTTCTCTTCTTCCGGGTTGAAAACATGGTATTGTCTATATTTTCTATTTCATATGTGAAAAACTATAACCTAAACCCTGCATAAACTATTTTCAAGAAGAAAATTATGCTTTTAATATCAACGAATTACAGAAATGTTGTGCTTGTATAACACGCATTAATTTGATG
>JAGGXA010000017.1 GCA_021163285.1 Deltaproteobacteria bacterium
AAATTTATGTTGATTTTCTTTAAAACTTTTTATTATAAAATAACCTTAATTTAATGAAAGGAAGGGATTGTATATGGATTTTAATATGCCGGAAGATGTAGAGATAATGAGGACAACTATTAAAAAATTTGTGGAAAAAGACCTTGAGCCCATCTCGCAGCAGGTGGAAGAGGAGGCCCGCATCCCTGATGAGATTGTGCAGAAGATGCGGGATCTTGGTCTATTCGGTCTTGCCATTCCGGAAAAGTATGGCGGGTTAGGTCTTAGCACGATCGCTGAAATTATCGTTTACGAGGAAATAACAAAGACAAATGCATGTTTTAGGTCAAGGATCGGAACAAGCAACGGGATAGGGTCGATCGGCATTTATTATGATGGGACTGAAGAGCAGAAGAAGAAATATCTCCCGCGGGTGGCGAGTGGAGAATGGTCGGCTGCATTTGCCCTGTCCGAGCCGGAAGCTGGATCAGATGCCGCAAATATTAAAACAACGGCCGAACTTGATGGCGATCATTGGGTGTTGAACGGAATGAAACACTTTATTACAAATGGTGATTGCGCTCATCTCTTTACAACACTTGCGGTTACAGGCAAGAAAGAGAGCGGCCGCTCGGAAATCACGGCATTTATCATTGAGAAAGGTATGCCCGGTTTTTCTATAGGCAAAAAAGAAAAAAAGATGGGTCTTAAGGGTTCTGAAACAACCCAGCTCCTGTTTGATGACTGTATAATCCCGAAAGAAAACGTGATTGGTGGGGATGCCATGATCGGCCAGGGTTTCAAGACTGCCATGCGCGTTCTTGACAAGGGCCGCCTGACTATGGGGGCATGCGCCCTGGGGGCCTCGCAGAAACTGCTTGACATGTGTGTTGATTATGCAAAGCAGAGGGTTCAGTTCGGAAAGCCTATAGGACAGTTCCAGATGATCCAGGCTATGCTGGCAGATATGGCAACAGAGATCTATGCCGGCCGGCAGATGCTCTACCATGCGGCCTGCATGAGAGATGAAGGCAGGAAAATAACGAGAGAGGCATCAATGGCCAAATTATTCTGCACTGAAATGGCGAGCAGGATAGCAGATAAGGCGATACAGATTCACGGCGGAATGGGCTATATGAAGGAATTGCCGGTGGAAATGTTCTACCGTGACGTGCGGCTGTACCGCATCTATGAAGGCACAAGCGAGATCCAGAGAATGATTATAGCAAGAGATCTGTTAAAGGATTAGGAATTCAGGGTTCAGAAGTTAACAACAAAAAGGGAACGTAAAGCAGAGAATTATGAACCATGAATAATCACCTGTTTTTATTATTGAAACTGATAGATGATAAAGGAGACGTATTATGGCCAAAACATTTGAAGAAAGAGGATTTCCAATCATAGACGTTCATGGACATCAGGGGAATCTGCAATCCCTGCTTGATGGCGGCCCGGGGATGCTGCCACCGATTACAAAGCAGCAAATTGCCCTTGAAAAATATTTCAGGCACCATGATCTGACCACGGAAGAATTACTGAAAACGCTACCAACTGAAGAAGAAATGGCGGAGACATTTAAAAAATATGGCGTTTTTTTCTGCCCTGTGGCCTGGACAGCTCCAACTGCCCAGGGAGAGATAGGTCAGACGAATGACTATATTTACGGTCTCTGGCAGCGGCACAAGGATATTTGTCTCGGTTTCTGGGGCTGTGTTGATCCATGGATGGGGAAAATGGCGCTTCAGGAAGCTGAAAGATGTTTAAGGGATTTTAAGGCATTAGGAATTAAATTCCAGCAGCCGTCCCAGCATTTCCACTTGAGCGACAAGAGGTTTTATCCCCTCTGGGACCTGATAGCGAGTTATGGCGGCTTTATTCAATGGCATGGAGGATATACCGGAGTGGGGACAGGCATGCCCGGCGGCGGAGGAATAAAAATACTTGAATATACCAACCCTGTAGACGTAGATAACGTGGCTGCAGATTTTCCCAATCTCAGGATAATCCTGATGCATAACTCTGATCCGTTTACCGAGGCAGCACAGCTTGTATGTATGCACAAGGGAAACGTCTATCGTGAGACTTCAGGCACCCTGCCGAGGTATCTCCCCGAAAGAATTGCCCACGATCTTAATACCCGCCTGAAGAAAAAGTTCATGTTTGGAAGCGAATACCCTTATTTCCGTCTCGTTGAGGATATACTTGAGGGATGGGAAACTGATTTTAAGTTCAGAGATGGCGTTCCTGAACTGTTCTATTATAAGAACGCATTAAATATTCTGGGGGACAGGTTTGAAAATGCCGGAGCCGATTTAAGCGCTTTTAAGGATTTTATATAATACTTGTGCGAATTTATGGGAACCCCGGGCATTTAAGCGGTTACGTAGGAGGCTGTCCGAAAGTAGCAATTTTTTCCAAAATTAAGGCTTGCTCAAAAGATTACAGCAGGCATATAATTGATATCGGAGTCTCGCAAGCTCGCTTACCTCCGGGGATAATTTTTTGAGCATAACGCAGAGTTTGGGGAAAAGGGCATTCCCGGACAGCCTCATATGCCCCGGATGCGCGTAATCAGGGCAAGTAGATTGTATAGCTCTTACCTATGAGAGCGTGCAGATGGAACCATGGTGAACGCTTACTGCAGGGTCAGCTTCTTCGTTGAGAGGAAATAAGATATGAGTAATAAAGAGAAAGTAGAGGAACTTGCGCGGGCTGAAGAAAAAGCCCTCAAGGGAGGGGGCGAAAAGAGGATAAACAGACAGCACGCAGAGGGCAAGCTTACTGCTCGTGAACGACTGGAACTGCTCGTTGATAAAGGCAGCTTTTTTGAGTTAGGCATGATGGCTCAACATCAATGTCATGACTTCGGTATGGAGAAGAAAAGGCCTTTGGGTGACGGAGTCATAACCGGCTATGGAAGAATTGAAGGCAGGAAGATCTTTGTATATATTCAGGATTTTACTGTAATGGGCGGATCAGTAGGTTTTGTCCACTCGGACAAAATATGCAGAACCATTAACATGGCGAGGGAATCCGGCGTTCCGGTAATAGGCCTCCTTGATTCATCCGGCGCCAGGATACAGGAGGGAAGCGGCGCATACAGCAAGATCTTCTACGAAAATGTCAAGGCATCCGGCGTTGTTCCTCAAATTTCCGCTGTAATGGGAAATTGCGCCGGGGGCGGAGTATACTCCCCTGCCCTTACCGATTTTGTTTTTATGGTAAAGGACAAAAGCCAGATGTTCATTACAGGACCTAACGTTATAAAGGCGGTTACGGGTAAGGATATTACCATGCAGGAACTTGGCGGCGCAAAACCCCACAGCACAGTTTCAGGTGTCTGCGACTTCGTAGCCTCTGATGATGAAGATTGCCTGAAGAAGATCAGGGAACTGATAAGCTTCCTTCCCTCAAATTATAAGGAACAGCCCCCAAAAGTTGACACGGGTGATGACCCAAACCGGTGTGCGGAAGATATCCTTGATATTATACCTGAACGTTTAAAAGCAGCTTATGATATGCATAAGGTCATTAAAAAGATAGTGGACAGGGGGGAATTTCTCGAGATCAAGCCAAAGTTTGCGCCTAATATGATAACAGGGCTTGCAAGGCTTGACGGCAGTACAGTAGGAATTGTGGCTAACCAGCCGGCCTGGCTTGCAGGTGTTATTGATTGTGACGCATCCGACAAGGCCGGGAGTTTTTACAGGTTCTGTGATGCCTTTAATATCCCTATTATCACATTTGTCGACGTCCCGGGCTACCTGCCCGGGGTGGAACAGGAATACAAAGGGATAATAAGACATGGTGCCAAGATGTTATACGGCTTTTGTGAAGCAACAGTGCCAAAACTGACCTGCATTATCCGAAAGGCGTATGGCGGCGCCTTTGCCGCCATGGGGCCGAAGGTTATGGGGGCAGACGTCATCTTTGCATGGCCGACCGCTGAAGT
This sequence comes from Deltaproteobacteria bacterium, assembly GCA_021163285.1. GTDB lineage: Bacteria > Desulfobacterota > DSM-4660 > Desulfatiglandales > Desulfatiglandaceae > JAGGXA01. Next base: position 3,932 of record JAGGXA010000017.1, read on the forward strand.
TGCTGTTATGGGACCTGAGGCGGCGGCCAATATCCTCTACAGGAATGAGTTAAACGAAGTTGAGGATAAAGAGCGTTTCAAGGAAGAAAAGGTAAATTATTATCGTAAAATGTTTACATCTCCTTTTTACGGGGCCTCAAACCAGAGAATCGATATCATTATCAGACCGGCTGAGACAAGGCCGCAGCTTATAAAAGCGCTTGAGATGTTGAAAAACAAGCAACAAACCATGCCTGATAAAAAACATGGGCTTATGCCTGTATAATCAAGCTGTTGCGCTTTATTGTTTAATTATTGGTTGAACTTTCTTAGGTAATTGCCAATTCGGCTTCAAATTCCGTATCAGGCAACCGCAAGGGATTGTCCCTGCGAGAAACCAAATGCGCTGTGAAAACAATCGCAGGGGCAGGCCTTGTGCCTGCCCGCAGGAAAATGGTAATTTGAACCGCTGAACCTTCGGGCCCGTCAACGGTTACGAAAATCCTTTACATTATTGTAAAAAACGGAGAATGTATCAAAAGAATCTTGACAATGAAAAAGAAGTTCTGTTATGTTTTCAACCCATTAATATTTATAAAAAAACCGTAAACCGTGAACTGATAACCGTAAACGGTTACCTTAATGTAAATAAACTTTATTAAATTTTTTTCGTAAGCCAAGGAGGGGATCTATGGATTTTGAATTGTCTGAAGAACAGAAACTCATACAGGATACAGCCTACAAGTTTGCTGTTAAAGAATTTGAGCCGATAGCCAAGGAGTGTGACAGGGAAGAAAAACGTCCTGAAGGATTATTGCAAAAAGGTGCTGAAATAGGTTTAGTCGGTATCACGATTCCGGAAGAATATGGAGGGGGAGGTCTCGGTTTTCTGGAACTTGCCCTTGTTACCGAGCAATTAAGCAGAGTTGATATGGGTCTGGGGTCTGTGGTCATAACTTCAGCCTTTGGTTCTGAAAATATCCAGTTTTTTGGAACGGAGGAACAGAAGAAAAAATATCTGCCTCCGCTTGTAACCGGGAAAGCCGCAACATCAGGCGCGTATACGGAACCGAATGCAGGTACGGACGTGGCAGCCACAAGGACAAAGGCAGTTAAGGATGGGGATGAATATGTAATTACCGGCAACAAGATGTTTATAACAAACGGGTCTTTTGCCGACTGGTTTATTACCCTTTGCGTTACTAATCCGGATAATAAGAGATTTCAAAGACATAGTCTGATTCTTATTGAATCCGACAGAAAAGGTATAACTGTAAACAAGATACATGGGAAAATGGGCATGAGGGCAAGCGATACCACGGAAATCGCTTTTGAAGAAGTACGCGTTCCCTGTGCAAACCTTATTGGAAAAGAAGGAAACGCCTTTCCGCAACTTATGCATTTTTTCGATGCCACAAGGACCATGGTTGCTGCACAGGGTATTGGACTGGCCCAAGGTGCGTTAGACAAGACATTAACATACATCAAGGAAAGAGAAGTATTTGGCAAGCCTATCTTTGCAAACCAGGGTGTGCAGTTTATAGTAGCCGAGATGGCAACCAGGATTGAGCTGGCAAGAACTCTTGATTACAGGGCCGCCTGGTATGTAGACCAGGGAAAGACAAATCCCTCTCTTAATGCCATGGCCAAATATTTTGCGGGAGAGACGGCTGTCTGGGTGTGTGACAAGGCCCTGCAGTTACATGGAGGCTATGGATACATAGATGAATACGATGTTCAGAGGTATTATCGTGATGCGAAGGTCCTGGAAATCTATGAAGGCGCCAAGGAAGCTGAAAAGCTCACCATAGCAAGGATGATGATGAAATAATCGGCCCTGAACGAAAAATCCTGATTTTCGTTCAGGCACTGTTAAAAAACATCTGTTACCTAAAACCTGCATAAACTATTTTCAAGAAGAAAATTATGCTTTTTATATCAACGAATTACAGAAATGTTGTGCTTGTATAACACGCATTAATTTGATG
>JAGGXA010000260.1 GCA_021163285.1 Deltaproteobacteria bacterium
ACAAATTCTTTCAGCAACAGCCGGGCCGAAATCCCGCGTATCAGGTCTTGGCAGATTTTTTGGAATATACATAATGGCCTGTTTTTTAAAATCGAAGTGAGAAGGATAAATACCCTCAATCACTTCATCCGTGAGCCCTAAACGGGACCGTATATAGTCAAAATTTCCGTTTGTAGAAAGTGTGGCAGATGTAAACAGTACGGTTTGCGCCTTTTTATACAGGAGATCATTCATAGGCCCTGATATATCAAGTGGCGAATGATATAGAACGAGGCTTTTTTTTCGCTTTTCATACCAGTTCAACCAGCCATCATCCCTGATCGTCAAGACCTCTTTAAGCAGTTTGTCAAGTTCCCCTGCCCTGGCCGATATTGCCTGATCGGCTATATCGTCTATTTCTTCGATGCTCACTTTCTCCTGAATATTTCTTAAAGCCTGGCTGATATTCCGGGCAGGGCCTTGCATTATGCCCGAGAGGGTATTTTCATCAAGCCTGTCTTTGTCTTTATAATCAGCAAATAAATTGCTTATATGTTCTGATCCGCTCCTTAAGGCAAAAATTGCCTTTTTAAGGCCGGACTTGTTGAATCCCCTCCTTTTTTTAAACCCTTTTTCAAGGTCGCGTGCAAGTTCCATCAACTGGTTTGTGCTCAGACTTTCCCCAAGAAAGGATGTGGCTATTTCCTCAATATTATGGGCTTCATCAAAAAGAACGACCTGAAAGCGGGGGATAATTTCTCCGAAACCGCCTTTTTTTACCTTCAGATCGGCAAAGAAGAGGTGATGGTTTACAATAATGATCCTTGATTTTGCCGCCTTGCTGCGAAGCTTGCTCAAAAAGCAATCATCTATGAACATACAGCTTGTGCCAAGACACTGGTCTGATGTTGAAGATATTGAATCCCAGAGCATATCGGCATCTGCCATCCACGAAAGTTCTTCACGATCTGCAAATTCCGTCCTTTTCAGCCATTCATCAATCTTTTTTTTTGTCTCTTCCATCCCTGTTTTTAAAAGAGACTGCTGAGAAAAATATTGATGGTATCTGAAAAGACAGAGATAATTCTTCCGCCCTTTCATGATCATGGCATCTATATTGAGGCTGGTTGCCCTCCTAAGCAGAGGAATGTCCTTTGCGTAGATCTGCTCCTGCAGGTTTTTTGTCCCCGTGGAAATGACGGTTTTTTTACCGCTTAAAATAATAGGAATGAGATAGCCGAATGTCTTCCCCGTGCCTGTACCCGCTTCAACTATGGCCGGTATTTTTTTTTGAAGGGCCTCTTCAATAAGGAGGGACATCTGCATCTGAGAGTGGCGAAATTCAAAGCCCTCGAGTGAGCCGGCAAGCAGGCCGTCAGGTCCGAAGATCTTATTGATGCTTAGAGGTATGTCGGGCATGGATGATATTTCAAGCTCAATGTCACTGCATTACGATTGGTTAAGGTATCCGTTTAATAAGGGTTCGCACAAAAATACCTTTACAGAATCGGCGCTCAGATATAGGTCAGGTTTATTCGATCTAAAAGCATAAAAGGTGCAGTAATAGTGGATTATTTCAAGGTTTTTGCTCTTTGAAATTTACCGAAAATGACCTGAAGATGAGATGCAAAAATGTTAAGTTATTTTTGTGCGGGCCCTAAGTCCCTGTTCAGCCTTTCCCTAAGCAAGCGGTAATCAATTTTTCCTGTTCCGAGCAGGGGAATTTCATCTGTTTTTATCACGCGGCGTATATTGTGCAGGGCGCTAAACCCCGCATCTCGGATATAGTTATTGACTGTGGCTCTATCCGTATCTCTTGCAGTAAAGAGCGTCAGTTCCGGAGTTTCTTCTGCGGTAGTTGCTTCAACTGCTATGACCGGGCCTTCATCGTTATCACTCTTAATATGATAAGACAACACTTCTTCAATCGCAGGGAGTGAGATCATTTCACCGCCTAACTTAACAAACCTTTTCAGGCGTCCGCAAAAAACCAGCACTCCGTCAGCACCCTCCCCTTCCATTACCAGGTCACCTGTACGATACCATTTTTTGCCTTCATATTCAACAAATGGCGAGTCGCCGTCATAATTAAGGTATCCATCAAACACAGATGCCCCTCTTAGTAAAAGCATCCCTGCCCTGTTTTTGCCTGCATTTTTTCCGGTATCCACATCAACAATCCTATATTCAAACGACGGTAATATTCTACCTATCGTATTCAATTTCGGGTAGTCTTCAGGGGTAACAGAGACAATGGGTGAGCATTCCGTCACACCGTATCCTTCAATGATATTTGCCTGTGGGCAGCGTTCTTTAAATGCCTCATGCACTGCATCAGGGCATTTATCAGCCCCGATTATGGCAAGGCGTAACGGGCGGAGCTGCACTTTTGTTGAAGCCTGTATAATGCCGCTCAAGAAAGTAGGTGTACCGACTATAATTGAGACCTTATATTCCTTGATCATCCGGGCTATTACAGGCGCCTCGATCGGGTTGGTATGATAAACCGTCCGCAGACCGGTACAGAGGGGCAGGACTGTTGTTACGGTAATACCAAAAGAGTGAAACGGCGGCAGTATGCCTATCAAGGCATCGTTTTCAGAAAGTACTGTTAATGGGGTGTCGCGTATATTTGTCAGGATATTCTTATGCGAAAGAGGGACTGCCTTAGGCAAGGTCTCCGAACCGCTCGTAAAGAGGATTACGGCGATGTCCGCCATCTCTGAATCTCTTAACCTGGCCCAGTTGAGATAACTCCTGATATATGCACCCAGCCTGGATCGAAAAGAGACACTCCCGGCAATATCCTCTATGAACATAAAGCGATTGCTTATTTCATCTAATCTGATTCCCTGTGCTTTCAGCCTGTTTACAAGGATTTTTGACGTTAAGACTGTTTTAACACCGATCAGGTCCAATGAATGGGCCATATAACGAGGGCCTGAAGTCCAGTTGACCATAACCGGTATTTTCCCTGCAAATAGAGCGGAAAGGAAAAGAATGGATGTGCCTGCCGTTGCAGGAAGCATTATGCCGACATAGCTGCCGGGAAGGGCCTCGATAAGCGGTTTCAGCGCCAGAATTGCGGTAATAATATCGCGGTAGGTTTTTTCACCGCCGGACTGGTCGGCAATAATGACCTTTCCCGGATTTTTCTTTGCCTGTTTCAGGAAGACCTCAGTGATGGTCGTTCCTTCAGGTATGGATAGCATCCTGTTGTGAGGGGATTGCAAAAACCACTTTCGGGAGACCGGCTTTAATGGTGCAAAACCGGATGACACACCCTTACCCATGGCAGCCAGCATGACGTCTCCGACTGTTTTCAAAGATTCCGTACTGCTCTGGAGAAATCCAAATTCCTTTTCCAGCCACAGTATCACCTCCTGGACAGCAAGGCTGTCAAGTCCCAAGTCATATGCAAGCAAATGCTCCTCTTTAATATCTGTTACGCCTGTCAGTTTTTCGAGGTACTCTTTAACAAGTTCCCTCGTGGTTTCAGGTACAGTATCAATATCACCTTTTATCTTTTTAAATTCAGGTTCCGGCAGCGCCCGGATTCCTCCCCCTTCCCGGAACAGGTATGGGACATAAGTATTGGCCCAGGCCCTTTTATTATAAAAATCTTCCATGAACCTGTTCATCTCGATCCTGTCCACTATTTGGGAAAAGGCCTCCGGCTCATAAAATTCTATCTCTACCGGCCGACGGGGCATAAAAAAGATCCCGTTCAGAAATAGGAATTTAAGATTCCGTTTCATATTTGATATCAGGCCCGGGTGCCTGCCCGAGGCCCAGCTAAAACTGCTGCCCCACAAACCGTTCTGCCGTACCAGCACGACACGCAAATCAGGAACGCCCTTTATGATCGCTTCCACTGCGCTTGTTGCCCCGATCTCTTCCTCACGACTCCATTTCAGATGGCCGGCAGGATACAGGAGGAGATTTTCACCTTTTTGAAGACCTCGAACAGTTTTTGACAGGACTGTTTTTATATCTTCCGCTGCTCCGGCTCCATCCCTTGCCATATCAGGTATCAGCCTTGCGCCGAACCGTTTGCTGAGCCAGCCGATAACAGGGAGATTTACCCTTAATTCATCTGCTATTGATCGGGGAGAAAAATTTTTGTGCAGGATGGAAATCATAATCACAGGATCGATCAATGCAGGATGATTCGGCAGGAACAGTATACCCCGCTGTCCTTTTGATTTGATATCGTCAAGTCCTTTGATTTTGATACGGTAACGAAGACCGAGTGCAAACCTCGCTAAAAGGATTATCATGTTATCAAGGAGGTTTCTCCTGCCATGAGAACCAATTGCAGAAAGATTTGCATTGTTTTTACGAAGGGCGAAAAAGATCCTTGCACAAGCGGCAAAAGCCATAATTGACATGATGGCAAAATCTGTTGTGGCTTGAAAATTCATATGTGTAAATATCGTATAAAGAGACCCTGAAATAAGTATTCCGGCAAATGCAATAAAGTTGGATGCCGCAATTACCGCACCTTTCCTGTCCGCTTCCGGCCTTACCTGTATAAATGACTCGACCGGGATCAGGAAGAGACCGCCGGCCACTCCCGTGCAGCCTAAAAAGAAAAATAATGCATAATACCGCAGCACTGCCGGTAAAAAGGGGACAGTAAAAATACCTGCCATAAATAGAGACATAAACCCGAGAGCGGGAACCAGAGCGACATGCCAGCGTTTGCTTTTGGAAATTATGGCGGCAAGGAGCGCTCCAACAGCCACGCCGATCATCTCTGATACAACGAGGACGCTTGTTATTGATTTACTGAAACCAAACTGTGAAAGGCCCAATTCGTTAATAACCAGGACTTCCAGGGCCCCGATAAACCAGAAAAAGGAATTTCCCCAGATCGCAATATTAAGCAATGGATCTTCACGAAAGGAGAGCACCTGCCGAAAAATAACAACAGGGCCTAACCATGGAAACCTCGCCTTTGTTCCGGCAGCAGGTATCCGGGGCACACCAAAACTGATAATTACACCGATAAAAGAAACAGAGATAACCGTTAAAGCGACAACTATCTGTCCAAGAGGTGTCCCTGTATGTTGAGAGTGTTGGTCAAGTGCAATCCCCGCAAGCGCAATGCCGGCCAGGATCGCAACTGTCGTAATAAGCTTGATGATGCCGTTTGCTTTCGGCACATAGTAAATTGGATATAACTCAGGGATCGTTCCATTTAATGCCGGACTGAATATTGAAGACTGGAGCCCCATAATCCCGAGCATAGAGAGGATTAACACCCAGCTTAACGAAAAATAAGCATCGGTTGACTGAAGAATGAGCAATCCTGACGCACCGCATATCATTGCAATAAATTCGAGAATTTTGGCACAGATAACTATATTTTTTTTGATATAACGGTCTGCCAGCCACCCTGCAGGCGCTGCTGCCAGCATGTAGGGAAGGATAAATATGATTGTTGCAAGGCCCTGAATATCTTTCATGCCTGAAGTAAGCGCTATCAACATAATGCTCTGTTTAAAAAAATTATCGTTGAACACGCCCAGCAGGTATGCAACCACCATTGCGGCAAAGTTTTTCCGGGCCTTTCTGATCCTGTCCATCCCCTCATCATCGGATTTATATATGTTCATAATACTGGTTTTAGTGCCCGAACGAAAGCTATACCCCAGCGTTGCATAAATTCAAACAATTTTACTACTCTTTCTACTCTTTGATCACGCTGCTTTTTGCAACGCATTGAGATAATGCATCAGATCTTGGCGGACTGCGTGATTTGCACTCATTGTCAGGGTTAGTTCGCCCTGAGGTCGGATGAAACGACCAGCT
>JAGGXA010000060.1 GCA_021163285.1 Deltaproteobacteria bacterium
CATCAAATTAATGCGTGTCATACAAGCACAACATTTCTGTAATTCGTTGATATTAAAAGCATAATTTTCTTCTTGAAAATAGTTTATGCAGGTTTTAGGTACCAAATAATTATATTAAATTCTTGATAAGGAGAACTATATGAAGTCGTCCAATTTTTTATTTACCTCTGAATCGGTTACAGAGGGTCATCCTGACAAGATAGCAGACCAGGTCTCCGATCACATTCTGGATGAATTGCTAAAACAGGATAAATATGCACGTGTGGCTTGTGAGACATTGGTTACAACCGGAATGGTTATTATTGCCGGTGAAATCACAACTTCCGCTTATGTCCATTTCCCGGAAATAGTCAGGGATACTGTCAAAGATATCGGTTATAGTAATTCTTCTATGGGTTTCGACTGGCAGACATGTGCGGTTCTTTCCAGTGTTGACAAGCAGTCGGCCGATATCGCCCAGGGTGTGAACCAGGGTGCGGGCCTTTTTCAGGATCAGGGCGCGGGAGATCAGGGCCTGATGTTTGGCTATGCCTGTATAGATACTCCAACGTTTATCCCGATGCCTATCTATTTGGCGCACGGGCTGACTAAAAAACTGGCTGAAGTGCGCAAGTCGGGACAGCTTCCATGGCTCAGGCCGGATGGCAAGTCCCAGGTTACGGTAGAATATGAGGATGGCAAGCCCAAAAGAATCCATTCAGTGGTTATTGCCGCACAGCACAGTCCTGAAGTAGATTATAATACCATTAGCGAATCTATTATTGAGCGGGTGATAAAAGCGGTAATTCCGGGTGAGATGCTGGATAAGGATACCAAATATTTTATTAACACTACCGGCAGATTTGTGGTAGGTGGTCCCCTCGGGGATTGTGGTCTTACAGGCAGGAAGATTATCATGGATACCTATGGAGGTTTCGGTTACCATGGTGGTGGCGCCTTTTCAGGAAAAGACCCGTCCAAGGTCGACAGGAGTGCAAGTTATATGTGTCGCTATGTCGCCAAGAATATCGTGGCTGCCGGACTCGCGGAAAAGTGCGAAATTCAGGTGGCTTATACTATTGGCAGGGCTGATCCCGTATCTATTATGGTTGGCGCTTACAGTACCGGGGTTCTTTCGAGTTCTGAAATGACCGAAATCATAAAAAGAGAAATAGATTTCCGACCGGCAGCAATTATAGAGAGGCTTGACCTTTTAAGGCCGATATACAGAAAAACCAGTAATTATGGACATTTTGGAAGAGAAATTTCTGAGTTTACCTGGGAGAAAACCGACTTGATAGATACACTTAAGAGAGCAGTCAAGTAGATATATGGTCTTTTTGACAGGCTATTAACTTAAATCGGGATACTTTCCGCTTTTTGTTGGATTTGTTTAGCTTAATCAACCCTGCAAAGTTACGTTGGCAGTCGACGTAGGGCGCCACCAAAGCAACTATTCCGCCTTACGTTGGTAGCCTTTTGATGTAACAAACAGAACAGAAAAGGGAACAGTATGGATTATGATATCAAGGATATCGGTCTTGCGGATAAGGGCCGTTTAAGGATAGAGTGGGCGGGAATGAGTATGCCCGTTTTAACATCGATCAGAGAGCGTTTTTCAAAGGAAAAGCCGCTTCAAGGTCTCAGGTTATCTGCCTGCCTCCATGTTACGACGGAAACGGCAGCTCTTGCAAATACTTTAAAGGCAGGAGGCGCCGAGGTATTGCTCTGCGCTTCTAACCCTCTGTCGACCCAGGACGACGTGGCGGCCTCACTCGTGGCAGATTATGGGATTCCTGTCTTTTCAATAAAAGGAGAAGACCATGCGACATATTACAGCCATATCCTTTCCGCTCTAAGGCACAAACCTCATATAACAATGGATGATGGTGCGGATCTTGTAAGCTCTCTTCATTTTATTGCCCTTAAAAAATGGAACGAGCTGGAGACCTTGGTCAGTGAGTGGGGGAAGGAGCTGCCTGAAGAAGAAAGAGAAGAATTGCTTTCAGGTGTAATCGGCGGGACAGAAGAAACGACCACCGGTGTAATCCGCCTAAGGAGCATGGAAAGGGATGCGGTCTTGAGGTTTCCTATAATTTCAGTAAACGATGCTGATACCAAGCACCTCTTTGATAACCGTTACGGCACAGGGCAGAGCACTGTTGACGGTATTATAAGGGCCACCAACCGTCTGCTTGCCGGGAGTATTTTCGTTGTCAGCGGTTATGGCTGGTGTGGAAGAGGTTTGGCAAACCGTGCAAAAGGGCATGGTGCAAACGTTATTGTTTGTGAAGTAGACCCATTACGTGCGCTTGAAGCGGTTATGGATGGTTATCAAGTAATGCCGATTGCCGAAGCCGCGCTTCTCGGAGATTTCTTTTGTACATTGACCGGTGACAGGGATGTTATCAGAGCGGAACACTTTATTAACATGAAAGACGGAGCCATTGTTTCAAACTCCGGTCATTTTGATGTAGAGCTGGACCTACCTGGTCTTTCTGAATTATCTACCGGTCGTCGCATTATAAGGGAGTATGTGGAAGAATTTACCCTGAAAAATGGGCGAAGAATATATGTTCTTGGTGAGGGCAGGCTTATTAACCTGGCCGCTGCTGAAGGGCACCCATCCAGTGTTATGGATATGAGTTTTGCTAATCAGGCCCTGTCCGCAGAATATATGGTCGGGCATTATTCAAGTATGAAAAATAAAGTTTACCCTGTTCCGATGGATATAGATCAAAAAATCGCCCGATTGAAACTTGCATCCATGGGTGTGAAGATCGATACGCTCACACCAGAGCAGAAGGAATATTTATCTTCCTGGGAGGTAGGTACCTGATATATACAGGAGGTTGTCCGGGAATAGCAATTTTTTTTAAAAATCAAGGCTTGCAGAAAAAATTACCGCAGGCATATGGTTGATATCCGAGTCTTGCTTGCGCACTTCCGAGGACAATTTTTTGAGTATAACGCAGAGTTTGGGAAAAAGGGCATTCTCGGACAGCCTTCTATGAATCCTTTACCGTTTACGGGTTTAATGGCGATGAACATTGAATGTCCGGTATCGAATTTTGAATAAGGGCTTGGTGAAAAACGCCTGACTGTTTACAGGTTCAGGTTAGGAGGAAAAATGTCAAAGTATATCAGGTGGTTTAAAGACATAAAAATTGAGGATGTTCCTCTTGTGGGTGGCAAGAATGCCTTTTTGGGCGAAATGTACAGGGTACTGACACCACATGGAATTAAGCTGCCGAATGGTTTTGCTGTAACCGCTGAGTCCTACTGGCATTTGTTAGAATCGGGAAAGATCTTGCCGGAGATGAAAAAAATTCTTGCAGGGATAGATAAAAATAATCTGAAAGATTTTGCCGGGAAAGGGCATGGTATCTGTGAATTGATCTATAGTGCCCCTTTTCCGGCTGAGCTTTCAGGAGAAATTATTGCTGCCTATCGCACCCTTGGCGAATAATATGGGAATAATACTGATGTGGCGGTGAGAAACAGTGCAACTGCCGAGGATTTGCCCTTGAATGCCAGGCTATGAAGATGGTGCGTGAGGAGATGGGACTCGCCAATCTGATTATCATGATTTCCTTTTGCTGCCATGTGGAAGAGGCCGAAAGGGTGCTGGCCGAGATGGCAAAAAATGGTCTTAAACGTGGGCAAAACGGGCTTGAGGTCTACGTAATGTGCGAAATTCCAAATAATGTTATCTTGATTGATGAGTTCAGCAAATTGTTTGATGGGTTCTCAATAGGTTCAAATGATCTGACCCAGCTTACCCTTGGCGTTGATCGTGATTCGGAATTTGCAGCCATTGATTTTGATGAAAGAGATCCGGGTGTAATGAAGATGGTTTCCATGGCTATTCAGGGAGCAAAAAGAAACGCACGCCACAGCGGTCTCTGCGGGCAGGCTCCGAGCGACTATCCCGATTTCGCCGAGTTCCTGGTGAAAGAGGGTATGGATTCCATATCCCTCAATCCGGATGCCGTCATGAAAATCACACTCAAGGTTAAAGAGATAGAAGACAACGCATAGGAGGCGCGTATGGCTGAATATGATTACTGGAAAATTTTTCCCAAAATGCCTAAAAAGGTAAACATCGGTGATACAACGATTCGAGACGGCTTTCAGCATGAAGAAAAATTTATCTCTACTGCCGCAAAAATATTTTATCTTGAAGAGCTTGTTTTTGCAGGATGCCGCAATATTGAAGTAACCAATTTTGGGAATCCCTATCTAATGCCTCAGTTCAGGGATGCGGAAGAGCTGTTTGTTCATATAAGAGGTGATCGTTTCAAGAAACTCTGTGAAAAAAAAGGAATTAATTATGATGATATTTGCTTTACGGCAATTACCATACGCGAGGCAGCCGTTGATCGCGCCATACAGTTAAAAGAAAAGGGAATAGGCCCTGACCGTCTTTTGATGATGGTCTCCACTGAAGAAGAACATCATTTTGCAAATTCAGGGACAACGCTGCCTGATTACTGGACAGAAGCGGAACGGTGCATAAAAAAATGTAATGATGCGGGCATGAAAATGTGCGGAACGGTCAGTACAATATGGGGCAGCCCGATAGGAGGTGCCACGGATATGACGGATGCCGTGGAATTTTCAAAACGGTTTTTAGAGATTGGAGCGCATGACATTGAACATGCCGACCACGACGGAAGCGCATCCGCTCAGGATGTTTACCGCTATTTTTCTATGATTTTGGATGAGATGCCTGATCCGGAACTCCACCTTGCCCATTTTCACGAAACAAAACGGGTGGCTTCTGCCTCGGTTTTAGCTGCTTTGCAGGCTGGAATTACAAATTTTGAGGCGACGCTGGGTGGTTTAGGAGGACAACCTGCTAATTTTCTTGATGATTGCCCTACAAAGGGGACCGGAGAATACTATTATGAAGATCCAAGGTATGTCGGTCTGATAACCTTAGAAGATACTCTGGTTCAAATTGATGAGATGGGTATTGAACATGGATATGATGTGGACCGTGTCTTATGGCTTGGCAAGCAGATGGAAAAAACAATCGGCCGGCGGTTGCGCTCAGAGGCTATTATTAACGGCCGCACTTTAAAGGAAGGCCACATGCAGTTTGCCAGGCCGGGCCTGAAAAAAAGGAAGGAAAAATTTAATGAAAAGCCTGGACAAAAAATCCCTGACCACTGGAGTCCCAAACCCGTGCTTCCTTAAAACAGTAACCGTTAACGTTTACTAATCTTCTCTACTTTCACGTTTAACCCGTAACCATGCATTCAGGCAGCCTAAGATAACGCCTATGATGAGGAACATCAAAGTCCAGGAATAAGGACTCGGCCATTTGGTATCGATCCAGACCCCGATAGCAATACCGATCAATACAGGAATAGACACTGACCGTCCTACAAGGCCGAACATGCCAAGCCCATACCACAGATGCCTTCTTTCTTGCGCGAGAGCACAATGGATGAGGAAAGATTTCCGTAAGTATGAACAGCCGCAGGATCTGTGAAATCATCAGCAGACACGTACACGGCCTGAACCGAAGTAATCGCACCTGAAGCTGTGTTGCAAATTCTCTCCTCAAGTTCAGAGAGCTCGGTTCCCAGCATAGGTTGATATCCAAAACGAGAGAGGAGTTGCCCCATAAGTCCCGATATCTTCATCCCGGCCTGGATAAAACGGAATATATTATCGATCAGGAGTAATACATCCTGCCTTGCGTCATCCCGGAAATATTCCGCCATTGTGAGTACGGTATGGCCGACCTGAAACCTTGCGCCGGGAGGTTCATTTATATGACCAAAGACCATAACCGTGTTATTGAGGACACCCGCGGTTTTCATCTCCCGGTAAAGCTCTTCACCTTCACGACAGCGCTCGCCAATGCCGCAAAAGATGCTGGCCCATTCATGATGGCCGACAATGTTATGTATCATCTCCATGACCAAGACGGTCTTTCCAACAGGCACCATAATGGGATGGCCTGTATCGATTATCCTTGATCCGAGAGCAAGACTCTTGGTGGATGTCAAGGCAATTCCTCTAATGGTTTTTGAGTCCAGATGGGTAATAACCTCAATAATGATCTTGCCCTCTTCACCTGTTTTGAGGATGTGAATAAGTGAGGGAATTTGGTTTTCAAACCGGGCGTCAACCACACTGCCCCGGATTGAGATCACAGTCCCGGAATTGGCATTATTTTGTCTGTATGGGTGATTCATAAATTTAACTTATAAGGAATGAGGAAAAATTAACTTCCCAACTATGCATTACAGCTTCAGGTCATCTTTGCCCGATCTAAAAGTACAAAAATATTGAAATAACTCACCACACCCGCAACTTTTGTGCTTTTAGATCGAACAAACCTGACCTGAATTCGTGCGTCTGTCCAGGGATGTTATTTCGACCTTGTCCCTAACAGCTGAACGGTAATGGCTCACTGCACAGCTCAAAGTAGTTTACACTTTTTATTGCCATTTATGTTCGTTATAATGCCATTGCGCCTGGAACACAGAGTATCCGGGTATGTGTTTGTTAAGAGTGCTGCGCCTGTTTCGTTCCCATGCCTCGTTACTCATGGCGCAAGGCCTCGATGGGATCGAGGTGCGCTGCTTTTCGTGCGGGAAAGTATCCGAAGATTATCCCAACCGCAACCGAGAAGATGAAAGAAATGAAAACGATGCCTATGTTGAAAATGAAAGGGACAAGCAATACTTTCGCAAGCACGACCGATGTAGTGAGCGCAAACATAATGCCGATTATACCGCCTAATGAGGACAAAACAACCGCCTCCACAAGGAATTGTAAGAGGACTTCACGTTCCAAAGCGCCTATAGCCAGCCTGATACCAATCTCACGGGTTCGTTCGGTTACGGATACCAGCATTATATTCATTATTCCAATCCCGCCCACCAGCAAACTCACGGCAGCAACCGCCCCTAACAGACCTGTAAGCACGCGCGTTGTTCCTGAAAGTATTTTAACGATTTCCCGCATATCCATAACGTTAAAATCATCGTCTTCTCTCTGTGAGATATGGCGGCGTTCGCGCATCAATTGTTCGATATTTTTTTTGGCCATTTCTATGGAAACGCCGTTAAGTACTGAAACATAAATAACGCTGACATTTGTGTTCCCTGTAATACGCCGGTGCAACGTCCTAAGAGGGATAAGCACTATGTCATCCCGATCCGCGCCGAATGTAGACTGCCCTTTGGTCTTGAGTAAACCAATTACACGGAATGAAAGCTTCTTCAGGCGGATAGTAGCATTTAGAGGGTTTTGTCCACCGAAAAGCTTATTTCCTACCGTACTTCCAAGAATGCAGACCGCTTTTCCTCCATGCAGTTCACTTTTGCTGAACTGCCGTCCTTTTTCAATGGGCCAGTCTCTTACTTCGAGGTAAGCGTTGGTAGTGCCGACTGCCGTAGTAGACCAATTCTCATTGCCGTAAATAGCCTGCATGGATCGGGTTGCGGACGGCGCTACCGCCTCGAGACCGGAAACATCGCGGGCAATAGCTTCGGCATCTTCTACCTTAAATGCTGATGCGGTTGACTGTCTGCCGCCGGGACCGTGCATGCCCTGGCCAGGCCTTATCAGCAGCATATTACTACCTAGGCTTGAAATCTGTTTCGTAACCTTTGCTGTAGCCCCACTACCCAGGGTTACCATTATGATAACTGCTGCAACCCCGATAATGATACCCAGCGCTGTCAGTGATGATCGCATTATGTTGCGGCGGATTTCCCGCAAGGCCAACAAGATCGCATTCCACAACATCAGGACGTCTCTTGTAATTTGTCGTTTACAATTAAGCCATCGATAAAGTTAATGCTACGTTTTGCGTAGGATGCCATATCCGTCTCGTGAGTCACCATTACAATAGTAATACCCTTATCACGGTTGAACCGGGCAAGAAGCTCAATGGTTTCCCTGCTACGCTCGGAGTCAAGGTTGCCTGTCGGTTCATCTGCCAGCAGCACAGTCGGCTCGGTTACAATGGCACGTGCAATGGCAACCCGTTGTTGCTGGCCCCCGGAGAGCTCACCCGCAGTGTGATGTTCCCATCCTTTCAGACCCACTGCCTTAAGTGCATTGAGGGAGTATGCATGCCTTTCGGCAGCAGGCAAACCACGGTAGATTAAAGGCAGTTCAACATTTTCAATCGACGATGTGCGTTTCAACAAGTTATAGTTCTGAAATACAAAACCAAGGTAATGGCGCCGTAAAAGCGCGCGCTGGTTGCGGGTTAGCTTGCCCACATCAATTCCCATGAACAGATAGGTTCCGAGAGTAGGTGTATCAAGGCAGCCCAGGATGTTCAGGCATGTAGATTTACCTGAACCGCTCGGCCCCATAACTGCAACAAAATCACCATTGGTAATTTGCAAGTCAATGCCGCGTAGTGCATGCATGGCAGCGTGACCATGCCCATAGACCTTAGAGACATCCTTTATCTCAATTAAAGGCCGACCTGATATTTTGGAAATGGCTTTCAATTGACGCTGCTCCTCGTGTCCACTACAAGCGGGAGGCCCGGTTCGATATCACCTTTCACCACTTCTGTCATCCGACCATCGGTTGCCCCAATCGTAATGTTGACGGCAACGAGCTTGCCCCCCATCAATTTCCAGACTCTTTGTCGGCTGATGTCAGTAGAGGGTTTTTCTCGATATTCCCGTGGAGGACGGCGGGGCAAAATAGCGCTTAACAGTCCGCCACCGTCTTTTGGCGGACTATGCTGTTTTACCGGTGGAATAAATCGGAGCGCTGCATTGGGGACAAGGACAACGTCTTTTATCCGTTTTACGATGATGTCCGCTGTTGCCGTCATTCCGGGCCGTAAAGAAAGATCGGAATTATCCACAGTGAGCAGCGTTTCATAAGTGACTACGCCTTCAACTGTTTTAGGCGCAAAACGGACTTCCGTAACCTTCGCGGTAAAACTACGGTTCGGGTATGCATCTACAGTAAATACGGCGTCCTGCCCTGCCTGCACCTGACCTACGTCGGCTTCATCCACGTCAACGTGCAGTTGCATCAACTTTAAATCTTCTGCCAGGGTAAACAATACAGGCGTTTGTAAGGAAGCTGCTACCGTCTGGCCAGGTTCCACATTGCGCAAAAGGACGATACCGTTAACAGGCGAACGGATCACCGCTTTTGATAGATCAGTATTGCGGATATCAAAATTAGCACGGGCTTCGGAAACCGCTGCTTTTGCGCTGGCTTCCTCGGCCTGTGCTACCTGAAGTGTTTCTAATTCCGCATCAAGTTCGGCCTGTGACGGCACCTTGCCCCCGCTCAGTTTTTGAACATGTCTTAGTCGTTTAAGCTGGTTATCTGCCTCTTTGATTTTTGCATCCGCCTTACGTACCTTTGTGTATGCGGATTCCAGAACGGCTTTTGCTTGCAGGACCTGGCCTTTTAGTTTTGTGGTATCTAACCGCGCCAGCACCTGATCGACCTTTACATGGTCGTTGTAATCTACCTCGACCGTTTTGATTGTCCCTGACACTTCTATGCCCACATCTACCTGATTGGTCGGTTCCAGATTGCCTGTGGCTGTTACCATGATGGTGAGATTGTCCCGCTGTGCCTCTTGTGTCTTATATTTCACAGTGTTTGCGCCGTCTCTTATTAAGAAGTAACTTGCGGTAATTATCATCAAAAGCGCCGGGATAGCCCAAAAAAGCAGGTGTTTTAATCTCTTGCTTCGGACCGATGAGTGATCAAGGCCAAGAGTCCGGGCAATATCAATGTTTTGATCGGAATCAGTTTTATTGGTCATGGTGTTAATATATAGTGTCTGAACGAAAACTAAAAACAGATACTATTTCTGTAAGTTCCCTTAGGGTTCGCGCAAGAATAACTGTAACAGTTCACGGAACGTTGAAAATAGAAATTAGAAATTGAAAATTTTGCCAATGTATCCGGTAATATCCTGCAGGGGCGAACCTTGTATTCACCCTTTGATTATTCTTACATTGTAAGGGCGAATACAAGGTTCGCCCCTGCGCCATCACAAAATCAACATATATCATATCAAACTTCTATCTTCTACCTTTAAACCCGTGAACGATTATAAACAAATTATAACGACTTGATTAATTTTGAGGTAAAAGTAGTTGACACTTTTATTGGAAGTAAAAATTGTAAATTATAGAAGAGGCCTATGGCCTCTTAAACCAGCGGCAGGATGCCGCTGCACTTTTCTGCCAAGTATAAAGTAAAAATGAAAGATGTTAATTTTGATCAATAATGTTTTTGTTCAGGAGTTATTTGTTCGACTTGATTGCAGAAAGCGTCAAAGGTGTCCATCCGCCGCCAAGCGCTTTATAAATCCTGATCAGGTTGGATGTGATTGTGCCTTCGCTTTTTGCCAGTTGTTCCTGCAGGGACAGCAAAGAGCGCTGCGTGTTTAGAACAGTCTGAAAATCGGTAAGACCTGTCTCGTATTGGCAGCGCGCGAGATTTACTGCATGCGCAGCCGCTTCTACAGCCTCTAACAGAGAATGACGCCGAATCTGCTCTTCAGCATAGGCAACCAGTGCATTTTCCACTTCCTCCAGCGCTTTCTGGATCACGGATTCATATTTGATAAGCGCCTGTTCCTGTAATGCGGATTGTGCCTCGATGTTTTGCCGAATCCGGCCGCCATCGAAAATTGTCCATGAAATATTTGGGGTAATTGATGATATCAGAGCCCCTGATGAAAAAAGATCTCCGATTGACAGCGACTCCAGACCGATAGATCCTGGAAGATTAAATTTGGGAAATCGTTCGGCAACGGCAACGCCAATCCGCGCTGTACTCGCTGCCAAAACCTGCTCTGCACGACGCACATCAGGCCGACATCGCAAGGTATCGGCAGGCACTCCAACGGCAAGCTTAAGAGGCGTTACCGGGATCGCTTTACGTTCAGAGAGTATATCATTCAGAGCGCCGGGACTTTGCCCCAGCAGCACGGTAAGTCGATTTTCAGCCTGCTTGATGCTCGTTCGCAAGTCAGGAATCAGGGCGTATGTCCGTTTCAGGTTGTACCTTGCCTGTTCCACATCAAGCTGGGTCGTCAGTCCGGCCCTGCAACGCCATGTAGTGATATCACTGGTCTCTTTTTGCGTATGATAATTCGCTTCCGCAATTGACAGTCTGGTTTGCAAGGTGCGCACATCAACGTAATTAAGGGCAACTTCGGCAACAAGGGTGACCAGAACATCGTGCAAATCCTCTTTACTTACCTGCAGCTCGGATTCTGCAGCTTCGATAGCTCGCTGTTTTCCTCCAAAAAAATCCAACTCCCATCCAGCATCAAAGCCGGCTCTGTAAAGTTCGTTTGTGGCGCCGCCGGTTTTTTTACTGGTATGATTGCGGTTTGCCGAACCTGTAGTCCTGAGCGTTGGGTATAGATCTGCATTTGCAATACCATATCGTGCACGTACTTCGCTAATCCGTGCTCTGGCCTTTTTCAGATCGAGGTTATTCGCGATTGCACATTCTATCAGATTCGACAAGTCAGGATCACCCAGTATCTCCCACCAGCTTGCAAGCGTATTCTGATTTATCTCTTCATCGCTCAAACCACCCTGTAAAGGGATGGCCCATGTTTCAGGGGCCGCAGTATCCGGCGGGACAAAATCCGGTCCAACGGTAATACACCCTGTTATGGTGGAGAAGAACGCAAACAAGATTAAAGCTGAAATAACGGTCCGCACATATCGCAGCAAGCGCAACAACATCCACCAACACTGAAAACCGCTTGCACAATCCATTATCGTTCACCTTATCTTTTACAGGTTCAGGGTTCAACCGTTCAGGGCAGCCCTTTCAAGGTGAGGCTGAACGGCCATGTTCCGGATTACAGGGTCAGTGACTGTTAATGCCCGTTTGGTATGCGTTCCCACGCTTCAGCGTGGGAACGAGAAACGTGTAAACTAATTGTTGAACTTATTGAAGGATGCCTAGGAAATCCATAAGTTATTACCCTGAATATTGAGCTATTAACCTTCTACCTTATAACCCCCTGAACGGTTACGTTTTTTATCCAAAATTTGATATTGGACGTTCGATGTCAATTTCTTGCGTTGGATGACCGCGGCTACAAACGTAAGGCGGGACATTTGCTTTGGTGGATTCGTCGCTTACGTTCCTTAATCCACCCTATTTCGGCTACCAACGTAACTTTGTAGGGTGGATTAAGCGAAGCGAATCCACCAAAAAGCGGAAAGTGTCTTGCTTTACGTTGGTAGCCGTGACATCAGACAAAAACAATCTATAAAAGGCAATGGAGTCTTTACCGAGTCCTTTCTTTAATAATGTACTCTGCTCTGATACTTTTTTTTGAATCTGGGGAAATTATTAAGGATGCGGGGCTTAGTGCAGGTTTGAGAGTTATTTCTCCTGATTTATCAATGTTATCCAGCTGAACCTTTTCTGTGTAAATAGTTGAAATATTTTTAAGGATTCTCTTGCCACCTATTATTTGAATTCTTTCAGGAGTAAGCTTTAAAGATACAAGAATTAAATGTTCAGGTAATTTTCCAACCCAATCAACCTGTACCGGTAAATCTTTTTTTATAGACTCGTCAAGTAATACCGTAACAACTGGAGGTTTAATATTTTTTAAAAATACCCTTGGAGGCAGATCAATATTCTCTTTTTTAATTTGAAATTCGTTTCGACCGATAACTGCTTCATTTAAATCTAATCTAACTTTTACCTGTTCCGATCTGATGTCCCTTAAAAGGACACTCGAACCGCTTAAATAAAGACTGACGGTATTTACAGATGTATCAACAATTTCTTTATTTGAGTCACGATTAATGTATTCTACAGGTACATCAAGGGTAATCAGGGTATCAAGGCCCTTTGTAAAGCTGAACCAGACCCCGCCAATAATTATTACTGAGGCAATGGCGGCTATAATGAGGTCAAATCTTTTTTGAGGATAGTCTCCCTTTGCAGGAGTACCAAGATATTTACTTAATATTTGAACCAGCTCATCCTTATTCTTTATGGTATGCATGTCGGTGCCTTTTGATACGATTACATTTCCGCTTTCCTCAGATACCATAATGACAAGTGCGTCAGTTGTTTCAGTAAGACCGGCCGCTGCCCTGTGACGCGTGCCGTAATTTGAAGGAAGATCTTCTCTGTGCGACAGCGGCAGTATGGCCCCAACCTCCAGAACCCGATTTCCTTCAATAATAGCCGCACCGTCATGGACAGGGTTATCATGCCAGAAGATACTTTTGATCATTTCCTTTGATACGAACCCTCCCCAGGGTATCCCGCTATGAATTACTTCTTTCAGGTTTTCTCTTCCGGGCAATACTATAAGCCCTCCAATCTTTGATTCAGCCAGCTCAAATACACTCTCTCCAATTATTTTAAGTGGGGTTTCACTTGACTTCTTGGGTAGACCCCAGAGAAGGGACCATAATTTTTTTGTCTGAAGAAAGGATCGGATCTCGTTTCTGAAGATAATGATAATAATAAAAGCGGCAACAGCGGTAATTCCTTGAAGCACCCAACTGCTGACTATTAAACCCATGGACAAGGACATCCTCTGGAAAAACCATAAAAAAGCTATGCCAAAAAGAATCCGAAAGACATTGGTTCCTCTAAAGAGGGCATAAATCCTGAACAGGATATAGCTGTTTATTGTGATATCAAGGGCATCCTGCCACCTGATACTCGATAAAAACGAAAGAAGATTGTTTATATCCATATTAAATTAATCAGTGATGCTAAATCTCAAGGTTTTGAGAATATTGCCGTTTTTGTCTGCAACTTCCACTCGCCATGGTCCTTTATCAGCTTCTCTGAACTTAATACTGCTGTATGTTGACCAGCGGGGAGGTTTTATATGCAGCTTTATTCTGGTGATAAGCTTGTCTCTGTAATACCAGTAGTGAAGAATAAATGTTTTTTCAGGCACAGGGTTAAATGATGTAAAACAATAGACCTTTCCTTTATTAATAGAAAAAATAATGGCCTTGTTAAAGGGTAACAGTCCATTCATGCCTTCACACATAGTCGCACATACAAGCGCCAATTTCTGAGGAGATGCCTTTGGTAATAAATCCTTTTTATTCTGAGGATATAACTCGGATGGGGACAAAAAAAGGATAAAAAGCATCAAAATAATATATGTATATGATTTGATTCTCATTACTTATAATCCCTAAAGGACTTCAGGAAAACATGCAATCTTTCGACTTGTCCAGTTAGCTTTTGGATAAAACTGTTCAATACCCTCTTTACCTTATTAATTTATTGATTAAGTTCTCTGAAATTTCTTATTTCCAGCACTTTTCAATGTTAACGGCTAAACGTTAATTACTAACCGCACCGGTTGCAATCTTTTGAATATGTAAATGTTGGCATCCTTTATTTTGAGGTAAAAGTAGTTGACATTTTTATTGTAACTAAAAATTATAAATTGTAGAAAAGGTTTATAGCCTCTTAAATCAGCGGCAGGATGCCGCTGCCACTTTTCTGCCAAGTGTAAAGTAAAAATGAAAGATGCCAACATTTAAAATTATGTCTGAACAGCTTTTTCGTTCAGATAATACATATCTCCGTACCTAGAGCTAAAGGCCATTACCTCAACCAAATCATCTTTGTAAAGTCCTTCGGTGTTCATATCTATCTTTACAAGGCCGTCTGCCTCCACCAGGGTTGAAATCAGGCCTGACTTTCCGAAAACAGGCTCGGCAATTATGCTTTTACCCTTTGGCAGGAGTCTCACCCTGATATAATCTTCCCGTCCGCCTGCAGATTCAATATTCTGCCCCAGTCTGGCTTTAATTAAGGGATGAATCCGTTTCTGAAGATAGTTGCAGCCTGAAAGTCTCCGTATCAGCCGGGACAAAAATATCTCCGCCACAACAAGGGCCGAAGTCGCGTGGCCAGGCAGACCAATGACAGGTTTTTTCCCCGACCTGCCAATAATAGTCGGTTTTCCCGGGCTGATGGAAATACCGTGAACAAGCAGTTGAAATTCGGGAAGTTCATTAATGACTTTTATGGTGAGGTCCCTTGTCCCAACCGAGCTGCCCCCTGATATCAAGACCATATCCGCTTGCTCAAGCGCCCTTGTTACCATCTCTTTCAGGGGTTTAAATTCGTCAGGGCAAAGACCGATAAACAATGGTTTCGCACCGGCCTGTCTGCAAAAGGCGTCCAGGGTATAACGGTTGATATCCCTCACCTGTCCCGGCCGGGTCCGTCTGTTGACCGGCACGACTTCATCTCCGGTGGAAATGATGGCGATCTTCGGCCTTTTATAGACCGGAATTTCAGGGATGCCAAGCCCCGCTGTCAAACCAAGGTCCTGGGGACGTAATATATGACCTTTTTTAAATACAACACTTCCCTCTTTAAAATCATCTCCCGGCTGGATGACATTTTCAAGTGGTGACACGGCCCGGCTGATTTCCAGGGTTGCATCATCAAGAAGGTGGCAGTATTCAACCATTACCACACTGTCAGCGCCCTTTGGCAGCATCCCTCCCGTTGAAATATTAATTGCCTGTCCCCTCTCAAGAACAACCGACGGCGCCTCTCCCATGAGGACCTCGCCTGTTACTTCAAAAAAGGCCGGAAGACTTTCGTTAGCTCCGAAACTGTCCCTTGCCATTATGGCATAGCCATCCATAACGGACCTGAAAAAAGCGGGCAGGTCTTCGGGTGCAGTAATATCTGCGCTCAATACAAGGCCCAAGGCGTCTTCAAGGGAAACTGTTTCCTTTCCAACCGGTTCGAACCCGTCTATGATAGAAAAGACTTCATCAGGTTTTTTGACATTGAAAAATGATTCCATTTTTTCAGACCTAAGAATAGTTTGATAATATTAAGTATAATAACATAATAATTGCATAATTAATATCAACTATCAATTGCAAACATCAGAGGTTCACGCCCGGCAGAGTCAAACGAACAGACAGGATTAATCGGCCCTGTCCATACACAATTGATTTTGATTTATATCTATGAGACTATTCAGAGAGTCGCTGACATGAAAAATGGTAAGCGTTTACCAGCACCCTATCTGAGAGATTAATCAAGGAGTTTTTAGATGAATAATATCTTTAATCAATTATACCTTAAAATCTTTTCAGAGCCGGGGGATTTCATTTATCCCATCATCTATATCTTTGCTATCTTCCTTTCGGCATTTATTGCATGGTGGATTTTCAACTTTATTATCGGCAAAGTCGAAAAAAAATATCATGAAAAACCTTTTTTAAAAAATAAATATATATTTATCCTCATAAAAAAGGCCGGGCATTATTCCATATTGATCGTAGCAGGCATGGGGACAATACAGCTTTTAAATATGCCTTTTGTGGAAAAGATTTTTTTCGCGTTTTTGATTATCCTCTTATCATCTGTTGCAAGCAGCATTATCAATTATCTGATTCCATATTTTAAGCGAAACTTTACCTCAAAAACAGAGACCATGGTCGATGATATTGTTGTTGACCTTTCAAAAAAATTTTCCGGCGTAATCATCTGTTCATTAGGGATCGTGCTGGCCCTTGATGTTCTTGGTTTAAACATCATGCCATTTGTCGCAGGCGCGGGTATAATAGGCATTGCCATCGGGTTTGCGGCAAAAGACACCCTTTCAAATCTGATCGCAGGTATCCTTCTGATTATAGACAGGCCTTTTGAGATAGGTGACCGAATTGAAGTCTGGTGTGCTCCCGCTAACTCAGCCACGTGGGGTGATGTTATGAAAATAGGGCTCAGGGCTACCCAGATAAAGACTACCGATAATATTTTCATTATAATACCTAATAATGAAATTATGAAGAGAGATATCATTAATTATACAAGCGTTACAAAAGAAATCAGGGTGCGTATCCAGGTTGGCATAGCATATGAAGCGGACACAAAAAAGGCCAAGGATACAATTGCAGGGATTTGCCTTGAACTTGACTGGGTAATGCGGGAACCCGCGCCCAAGGTGGTGGTAAAGAGCTTTGGAGACTCAGCCGTCAACCTCGAGACAAGGGTGTGGATCAGTGAACCGAGACGCAGGATAGATACCATTTCCTATGTTACTGATCGGATAAAAGATGAATTTCAGAAAGAGGGTATTGAAATACCATATCCAAAGCGGGAAATTTATATCAAAAAGGAGTGTTGATGACCTCATTATTTGATTGTAACGGAATAAAGATCGATATTGGGTATCCCTGAATATGTTATTATTTTGCCGGAGTTGTTGATAATATTGATATTAACCCGTTATGGGCGGTTCACGCACCGTCCATGCCTTTGAACCCGCAACCGTTTTCCTGCCCCTCATTCGGCAGTTCCTGCAAAACTGTTCAACATCCTTTTTGGCCCATTGGCCTATTGGTTGCGATTCTCCTGATTATAACGGATTTAGGGGAGTAATTTTTTACAAAACAAATAGCATATATTCCGGTTATGGCTGAATTGTAACCATCAACCTTAATCAGCGGAAAATCATATGCAGAGTCCGGCATCGAAATTAACTCACCGCAAGAATCGTATAATTGCCGCTCCCTTTGATCAAGACCAATACTTGAAAAGTGTTTTCATCCCGGACAAATTTCAGGAGGCTATGGATGAATTCATCAGGATTTACCCTGAGATTATTCTCCCCGAAACAGCTCTGGGGTATCTAACGAAAGATATATATCATTCCAGGAAGTTATTTATTCCAATCAGGCGGATAAAAATTGCTGAAACCAATTATACAGTTCGCCCCTGCTTTGCAATGCCATATCTAACCGGCTTTCGGCATCCTTCATATCACCTCAAAAGTACTTTACACTTTTTTTAACAAATAAACCTGTCTGTGTTTATCTGTGTGCCTCTGTGTCCCATTGTTGTTTCCAAAGTGTCAGCGACAAATGAAGGATGCCAGGCTTTGTTGATGATGTCGAAAAAACTCTATTCTTACGAAAGTTTGATGTACCATTTTGGGCGTTGGCCTGTATTTTTGGAAAAGATTCTATGTATTGGTATAAGCTTGAAGATTCTTCGGGCTGAAACAGCATCGTCGGCGCAACCATCAAAAGTCCCGAAAACTGGCATCCTTCATTTTGAGGTAAAAGTAGTTGACACTTTTATTGGAACTAAAAATTGTAAATTGCAGAAGAGGCTTATAGCCTCTTAAATCAGCGGCAGGATGCCGCTGCCACTTTTCTGCCAAGTGTA
>JAGGXA010000095.1 GCA_021163285.1 Deltaproteobacteria bacterium
CGAACCTAACCTAAATCTGAGCGCCAATTCTGTAAAGTTATTTCTGCGCGAACCCTAAACATGAACGCTCTCTTGTGGGTGTTAAATTTTCCCACGTCCTTATACAAAACTAAAGACTGGTCTCGCCTGGTTTCCCGCCGCAAATTTGTCTCCCGGAAAAATTTTAAATCCTACATTGACCTCTTTATCTATCAGGTCCATTGTTGCTTTTGAGGGGTCAATATCAATAAGATTACCCATTATCCACGGACCTTCATCAAGTTGTACAAGCGCTATAATGTATGGCAGCTCATTTTCCCTGCCCTCCGGTGCCACATGTACAAGGGTGTAAGTAGTAATTTTACCTTTTTTACTTAGCTCAACAATTTCCAGATCAGTTCCTCCACACTCCTGACAAGTCATTTTGGGTGGAACTGTAATACTGCCGCATTCATTGCACTTTAAACCTAATAATTTTCCCTTGGTAAGCGCCTTGGAATAATTTTTAAAGGCAAGTTTATATTCCACTTTTCTCCTCCTTTACCATCCTTTTTGCATAATTAGGTTACAGATCACTCCATCTCCGCCGAGTGTGTCGGTCAGGCCGATTTTTGCCCCTTCAACCTGTCTCTCTCCGCATTCGCCACGAATTTGATGATATATTTCCGCGACCTGGGAGGCTCCTGTTGCGCCGATGGGATGTCCTTTTGACTTTAAACCACCTGAAATATTAATGGGTATTTTACCTCCTATCATGGTTTCACCTTTTTCCCATGCTTCTCCCGCAGTACCGAATTCGAAGAAACCAAGGCTTTCCGCAGCAATTAAACTTGCTATGGAAAAACAGTCATGAAGCTCGCAGACATCGATGTCCTCAGGACCGATCCCTGCCATTTCATATGCCTGTTTGACGGATATCTCTCTTGCCCTGAGCCTGGGAAGATAGTCTTTTTGAGAGCTGAGTTTTCCTGATGAAGCCTGGCCGATGCCACTGATAAAAACAGGTTTATCGGTCAATTCTTTTGCCTTTTCTTCTGACGCAAGCACAACTGCGGCAGCCCCATCCGTAAATGGGCAGCAATCCAGTAACTGTAAAGGTGTGGTAACCATAAAGCCTTTCAATACATCCTCAACAGTTATTTCTTTATGAAACTGGCCCTTTGGGTTTGACAACCCGTAGGTGTGGGATTGAACGGAGACCATGGCCATCTGTTCTTTTAGTTTTTCAAGAGGGATATTATATCTTTTCGAGTAAAGATGGGCCAGCATACCAAACATTGCGGGAAAGGTTAATCCTGCCGGATATTCATAGTGGCTGTCTGTGAACATTGCAAAGGTTCTTGTCGCCAGGGGGGTTCCAATACTTGCGGCCCGTTCGACTCCTCCTGCAATGACTACATCATAGTAACCTGACGCAATCCATATGTAGGCGTCCCTGACAGCAAGCGACGATGAGGCGCACGCTCCTTCAAATCGTGTGGCCGGGATATGGAAAGCTCCGATGTCATTGGCTATGTATGACTGGATCATCGCCTGTCCCTCAGAAAAATCACCGAGACAATTGCCAAGATAAAGCGCCTTAATATCTTTCGACTTAAGATTTGCTTCAGCAATCGCATCCATGGCTGCTTCAGAAAAGAGTTCTATGGAGGTCTTTTCCGTTGCAAAGGTAAACGGGGTGTGCCCCGTTCCAACTATTGCTACTTTTTTCAATTTTTGTCCTCCTTTCATTAGGTTGAAAATCCATAGTTTGCAACATCTCAATAAGTTAGGGCATTCCTATTCCTTCCTCTTGCGCAAAGGGGGATTTTGCTGATACAGCCCGGACTTAGAGAAGTTACCATAGCTTTTATTAAGGGCTCGCGCACAAATAAATTTACATGAATTTACATTTCACATATCGAGACGTCCGCATGGAAAGGCGCGGGGGGGAGACGAGCATGCTCTTTAAACTCTGTGCGCCTATTTGGAGATGTTATTTCGTCCTTGTCCCCAAGTGGATGAAAATATATCAATCTTACCATTTTATTGCAACAATTATTATAAATCTGGTCAGGAAATAAAAGATGCGGCAAACCCGATTAAACCTCCCCAAACCACAAGCCAGCCAAGATATTTGCGTACAACCTTCCGGATTATTTCTTTGACCATTTCTCGTTCCCACGCGGGAGCGTGGCGTAAACCTGGTTCTTCACCTGTTTAAAAGAAAAGTGTCCAAAAAAATACGCTTAAAATGCCATTTTTCCCGGGGTCTGTACATAAGAAAAAATGCCGACAAATCACGGCGCTGGATTTTTACTTCACTGCGCTTCGTAAAAAACAGTAAATTCGAACGTTCCTGGCGGCTGCGCAATTGTGGTGCTGACCGACGCCGGGGGCCGTGCAAGCACCGCAATTGTTCAGCCTTAGACATTTTCCAGCTCGCCACATTTTTTATCTTGACTTTATCTCATAATGCGATACTTTTCATAAAAGTATGCATGTTATTATCAAAAAACGGCTTGATGAATTCGCAAAAATGCACCTTGGTTGCCGTAGTACCCTTGAAACATGGTGCCGGATTGTAAAAAACAACAATTTTGGTTCGTTCACTAAACTAAAAGGGCATTTCTCTAATGCTGATATGGTAGGAAAATTGACTGTGTTTAATATTTGGTGGAAATAAAGTACGTTTGGTTGCAGCTATTCATTTCAACCGAAACA
>JAGGXA010000203.1 GCA_021163285.1 Deltaproteobacteria bacterium
AAATTAATGCGTGTTATACAAGCACAACATTTCTGTAATTCGTTGATATTAAAAGCATAATCTTCTTCTTGAAAATAGTTTATGAAGGTTTTAGGTAAAAATGAAAGATGCCCATTATTCTAACCGGGAAAACCCGGATTCATTGCTCTTTTTCAGAGGGCGGTCGATCAGGAAAAAATAGGGGATATCCTTTTCCCGGGATTCAAATAGATCATCGGTCAGTTCGTCTACATCAGAGGCTTGCTTAAAAGGGGCCTTTCCCGGAGTTCTGTCAACACGTTCCCAAACCAGTTCATTGATTTGCAGATGGTCTATAACAGAAGTAAAACCCATCACATCTGTCAGGATTTGCAAAATAATTTGGCGCTCACTCTCGTTTGAGACAATACCTTCGAGGTAAATTATCCCTTTATTACAGATAATTAAAAGTTCTTCAGGATCGATCCTGCCATCGTTATGGAGATGTTCAAGAATAATCTCTTTAAGTTCTTCGTCATTCAGGTTCCGATATTCGTTTGGTAGTTCCGCACAGGTAATTACTTGAAGAACCCGCAGAAGCTTCTCCTTTTTTTCCCATACTTCCGTGAACACTTTCGGCAGAGACGGGTTGCAGGAAACACTTCAAGACGTTTAATCAAAATCGGCATTTCGCAACTTTCACATACTCCTTTCTGATGATATACTTAAAAAATTGTTCATCAACTATATCGGATATAATTTGCAATAAGCATGAACCATATTATGGTATAA
The DNA here is from genome assembly GCA_021163285.1 of Deltaproteobacteria bacterium. Taxonomy (GTDB): domain Bacteria; phylum Desulfobacterota; class DSM-4660; order Desulfatiglandales; family Desulfatiglandaceae; genus JAGGXA01. The sequence continues at coordinate 751 of JAGGXA010000203.1, forward strand.
CATTAGTAATTTGAAACATGAAACTAAAATCCGCCGAAAACGACCTGGAGACAAGATACCGAAATCTGAAGTTATTTTTTGCGCTTACTTAAGCGCAAGATAGAAAATGGATGAATAAATTTGCTTTGTTCAACATTATCAATATAAGGAGGTATCAGGATGACAAATGGTTCGTACAGGAGAAAAGATCGACTAATAAAAGAAGAACGACATGATGTTTATAAAGAAAAAGGCAAATTGACGGAGCCGACTTTATGTTCCGAATGCGGAGCCTTGTTTGTGAATGGACGATGGTCATGGAAACAAACAGAAGAAAAAGCAAATAAAGTCCTCTGTCCGGCCTGTAAGCGTATTGCTGATAAATATCCTGCCGGCTATATTGAAATCAGGGGCACGTATTTTAAAGATCACAGCGATGAAATATTGAATCTTATCCGCAACACAGAAAAGCAGGAGAAAGAAGAACATCCATTGGAAAGAATTATGGCAATCACTGATGAAAAAGATCATACTCTTGTTACTACAACAGGCATTCACCTTGCGCGCCGGATTGGTGAAGCGCTGTCCCGGTCACACCAGGGTGATTTTTCTATAAACTATTCTGAAGATGAGAATCTTATAAGGGGTTTTTGGGAGAGGTAGGAAGAAAAGGCTGAGAGTATTTTTTTTATCTTATCGTTATGCAGTAAAAAATTGCAAGTTCGGCCTCAGGCGAGACGTTCCTCCGAACAATTCAGCCTCGTAATAAGTAAAGATGCGGTTTGCCACATCTTTAACGTCCCGGAAACCCGCGGTTGCTGGAATCCTGTGAAGGGCGGGATATTTATTTAACCTTGAACCTGTGAACCCTTACCAATTTTTCAATTAATTTACTAGGAGGCTGTCCGAGAATAGCAATTTTTTTCAAAATCAAGGCTTGCTCAAAAAATTACCGCAGACATCTAATTGATATTCCGAGGATAATTTTTTGAGCATAACACAGAGTTTGGGAAAAAAGGCATTCCCGGACAGCCTCATAGGTCTATAAGCGGAGAAAACAGTACAAACAACCATATTGAATAGCTGCAAGGGAGGATGATTTTCTAATTATGACTCGGACGGATTCCGCACCCACACCAAATTTCATACGTAATATCATTGAGGAAGATATAAAAACAAACAAATATCAAGGCAGGGTTTACACCCGGTTTCCACCTGAGCCCAACGGCTGCCTCCATATTGGGCATGCAAAGTCCATATGTCTTAATTTTGGGCTTGCAGCCGAACATGAGGGCGGTCTTTGCAACCTGCGATTTGATGATACAAATCCGAGCAAAGAAACTGCAGAATATATTGAATCTATAAAATCGGACGTCAGGTGGCTCGGGTTTGATTGGGATGACCGTCTTTACTATGCATCGGACTATTTTGACCGTCTTTATGAATATGCTATCCAGTTAATCAAAAAAGGCAAGGCTTATGTTTGCGACCTTAGCACGGATGAAATCAGAAAGTACAGGGGCACACTTACCAGCTCAGGCAAGGACAGTCCATACCGGAACCGTTCCGTAGAGGAAAACCTGGCCCTCTTTAAACGCATGCAAGCGGGAGAATTCGAAAGTGGTTCATGTGTGCTCAGGGCAAAGATTGATATGGCCTCCGGGAATTTGAATATGCGGGATCCGGTACTCTACCGCATCTTAAAGGTGGAACATCACCGGTCAGGCAACAAGTGGCGCATTTATCCCATGTACGATTTTACCCATTGTTTATCGGATTCCATTGAGAAAATTACTCATTCTTTATGTACGCTTGAGTTTGAAGATCATCGCCCCCTGTATAACTGGGTACTCGATGAATTAAACGTTTATCATCCCCAACAGATTGAGTATGCCCGCCTTAACCTCAGCCATACAGTACTTAGCAAGCGAAAACTCCTTGAACTGATCGAGCATGGATATATCAGCGGGTGGGATGATCCGAGAATGCCGACATTATCAGGTCTCAGGAGGAGAGGTTACACGGCGAAATCAATCCGGACTTTCTGTGACCGTATCGGCGTGGCAAAGCGTGACAGCACGGTTGATATTGCGCTTCTCGAGCATTGTATCCGAGAGGACCTGAATAACAGATCTCCGCGTGTGATGGCTGTGCTGCAGCCGTTAAGAGTGATTATTGACAATTATCCCGAAGGTCAGACAGAGGAACTGGAGGCCATGAATCACCCATCTGATCCGGACATGGGTACCAGGAAGGTCCCTTTTTCCAGAATAATCTATATAGAAAAAGATGATTTTCTTGAGGAGCCACCGAAAAAATTTTACAGGCTGGCCCCGGGCAGGGAAGTACGTCTTCGATATGCCTACTTTATAAAATGTGTTGGAGTGGTCAAGGACGATAAAACAGGCGAACCGGTTGAATTACATTGCACTTATGACCCGGAGACAAAAGGGGGCGACTCACCTGACGGACGCAAGGTCAAGGCAACGCTTCACTGGGTATCGGCATCACATTCGCTCAAGGCGCAGGCGCGTCTATATGATCATCTTTTTTTAAAGGCAAATCCTTCCGATAATAAGGATGGAGCTGATTTTAAGGATTGTTTGAATCCGGATTCCCTGAGGGTGGCGGACTCCTGCCGGATTGAGCCCAGCCTTGCTAATGCAAAGCCGGGAACCAGGTACCAGTTTGAGCGGATCGGGTATTTTTGTCTTGATCCGGTAGACAGCACCGGCGAAAGGCTCATTTTCAACCGAACAGTAACATTGCGGGATACCTGGGCCAGGATTCAGAAGGCGCAGAAGAAAAAAAACTAATTATTCACAGTTCAGTATCTAAAAGAAATCCCAAACGGCATGATCCTTGCTTTGTGATACAGCAAACAGCAGCGGATTGACGTAAATATTCCGGAAAATGTTTATTCATTACCGAATAGACACAAAATACAAAAACAGGAGAGCAGTATCATGCGAAGAGTTAAAAAGACTACATTATGGTTGGGTTTCTTGATTATTCTTATATCATTGTCAACTATTGCAATTGCGCAGGAAGATGTGAAAATTAATATCAATTCCGCATCAGTTGAAGAACTTGTACAACTTAAAAGAATTGGGCCAAAATATGCTGAAAGAATTATAGATTACAGGAAACAACATGGTCCGTTTGAAAAACCGGAGGATATTATGAAGGTTAAAGGTATCGGGCAAAAAACATGGACAATAAACCAGAATATAATTGCAGTTAAATAGATTCCAGGAAAAAGATTTGAACATGGATAAACACGGATTACTAATCCTATGAGGCTGTCCGGAAATAGCAATTTTTTCCAAAATCAAAGTTTGCTCAAAAAATTACCGCAGGCATATAGTTGATATTCCGAGGATAATTTTTTGATCATAACGCAGAGTTTGGGGAAAATGGCATTCCCGGACAGCCTCATAGCCGTATCCGTGTATATCTATGAAAATCTGTGTCCCAAAATATTATTTTTAGATATATATTACAGACTTTGAAGATTAAAGTTAAAAACCGGCTGTTTTTTTTGGACAATATTTATTTGATTATGCTCTTTTATTCCGGAAGAGGCGCATAATCAATTATTTCCTGCTGTTAATTGTCGTCTAATGATTCAATTTACCCTTATTCTGCTTCTTGGATTGCCCCGGTTTTCTTCCTTTCATCCGGAAACTCAAAAAATAATGCAATTCCGTAAATCCTGTCTACCTCATACAAAAAATCAACAAAACTAAAATCATGAAATCTTGGCAGACTGAAAGCTATATCAAAATGACGTGGCCTGCCTCTTTTTGGCGTCTGAGGAATAACTTATTGATATAGCTAATAAATGGTACCAATTTTTCAGATGCTGATATGTCATTATAATACGGCTTAATCTATAAAACGAACTATAGTTGTCATAAAAGTTGCTCATAACCGAGAACAGACGCCTGTTTTGGGTGCAATACAAAAAAAGTTACACAAATTAGGCATCCTTCATTTTTACTTTACACTTGGCAGAAAAGTGGCAGCGGCATCCTGACACTGATTTAAGAGGCTAAAAGCCTCTTCTGCAATTTACAATATTTAGTAAAAGAAAAAAGGACATCCTTCATATCACTTCAAAAGTCTTTACACTTTTTTTTAAAAATAAACCTGTTTGTATTTAACTGTGTGTATCTGTGTCCCATTGTTGTTTCAAAGTGTCAACGGACAACTTAAGGATGCCGAAAAAAGGAATAATTTTTTTATTACCATTGATTATTTGACATTGATTTTATTTACTGCTAAAAAACGATTAAATTGAAATAAATCAGGAGATAAAATGCATTATTCAAATTTCATAGTCAAGAAGATTCCCGCCAGTGTGCTTCTTAAATTTATGGGCCTTGTCTTAAATCTTTCTCAAAAAAACTTGTTGCGAATAATCGATCTTTTGACGCCTCTTTCCAGAAATGAATGGCAAAAGAGGGGCTTTGGTAAAATCAAGGAATTGATCCTTGATAATCATGGTTGTGTAGGCGCTGCACAACGTTTTTCCACGCAGTTAAGCGACAAGACGAAACGGCGGGTTTTTGATAACTTTGTAATTAAGGGAATGCTGGAGTGCTATGACAAACGATACGCTTTTTATGAAAAATATGGTTTTGGCTCCCCAGCCGTTCTGGCAATCAGCCCGACTTCCTGCTGCAATCTTAACTGTTTTGGATGTTATTCCGCGGGTCATGATCAGGGAAGTGAACTTTCTTTTGAAGAAACAGACGACCTGATTGGACAGGCAAGAGAGATAGGCACCAACATTATTATGCTTACCGGTGGCGAACCCTTTATGAAAAAGGAGATGATCTTTCAGCTCATTGAGAAATATGATGACATGGCCTTCCAGATATACACAAACGGCACCCTGTTGGATGAAGATGATATTTCCCGACTGGTGCAGGCAGGAAATACCTCTCTTTCGATTAGTGTTGAAGGATTTGAGGAGGAAACGGATCGAAGACGGGGTAAAGGCACATTTGCCAAGATCAAAAGAAACATGGAATATATGAAAAGGCTGGGAGGGATTGCGGCATTTTCTACTACAGCCACAACTGAAAATCTGGATGTAATACTTAGTGACAGGTTCATCCGGACTATGATTGACATGGGATTTCTCTATGGATGGTATTTCCAGTATATTCCTGTTGGGACCAAAGCAGTTCTTGATCTTATGCCGACACCGGCTCAGCGCATCTACATGACAAAAAGAGTAAAGGAGCTCAGACGGCGTTATCCCATATTACTTGCTATGTTTTGGAATGACGGCAACATACTCGAGGGTTGCATGTCACCAAAAAAATATGTTCACGTCAATTCAAACGGGGATGTGGAACCCTGTGTATTCGCGCACTTTAGTACTGATAATATAAGGGACCACTCTTTCACTGAGATTCTCGATTCTCCCTTTTTTCATATGTTAAGAGAAATGCATCCCTTTAATGCCGACCACAGAAGGCCATGTCCGCTTATTGATAATCCCCGCGTCTATCGTGACATATTGCAACAGATCAAACTAAAGGGCACTGAACCCGAAGCCGGAAAAATCCTTAATGAACTCGCCCCTTTCTTAGACAAATACGCTCAGGAATATGGTATGCTCCTGGATAAAGAAGACAATTAAGAATTTGTACAAATCCCAGGGAAAATTATCTTGAAATCGTCTATAGTTTTTTTATATCCGGGTCAGGGCTCTCAAAAAGTGGGGATGGGCCATGATTTATATCAGGCATATAAAGAGACAAGAAGAATGTTTGACCAGGCTGATAACCTTCTTGGCTTTTCTTTAAGCAGGATTTGTTTTGAAGGGCCTGAGGAAAAGCTGGCAAGCGACCTTAATGCTCAGTTAGCGATTTATACGGTCAGTTGCGTTTTAACCGACCTTTTAAAGGCAAATGATATCACTCCTGATATGGCTTCCGGATACAGCTCGGGTTTTTATGCCGCCGCTTATGCCGCAGGCTGTTTTAATTTCGCAGATGGGCTTCATCTCGTGAAAAAGGCAGGTGAAATTCTTCTCGATGAAGGAGAAAAAATTGATGGAAGCATGGCGGTCATTTTCGGGCTTTCCTCTGAAAAAGTTGAAAAAATCTGTCAAAAAGTGGGAAATGTCGGTCTTGCTATCCTGAATACCCGGCGTCAAATAATAATTTCCGGGCTTACTCCGTCAGTCAGAAAGGTTATGGAGATTTCTCTCCGGGAAAATGCCCTGGACGCATATACTATACCTGCAGCAACAGCGTATCATTCCGGTTTTATGAAACAGAGCAGTATACGCTTATCGGAAAAAATCAACACTGATTTTATCAATGATCCGCTAATACCTCTTTTCTCCTACCTTTCACTGAAACCCGTACGTACCAAATGGGAATTAAAGGATATTATCAGCAGGCAGTTAAGCCATCCTGTTCTATGGGTCAATCTGGTAAAGAAATTAAGGAATAATAAAAATGATCTGTTTATAGAGGTAGGGCCCGGCAACGTGATTTCAAGGACTGTCAGGTGGATTGACAGGAATATTGAAATATTGATAACCGATAACAAAAACAGTCTGCTTAAGGCCGTTAATAGATATAACCAAATAAACTCTGGTATAAAATAAAAGTCTTATGAACTTGAAGCAACAACCTGCGTTGGGAGGGTTGTGGCATCAATATCATCTGCCATACCCTGCTTTTCTGAAATCATCTTGCATCTCCCCTCAAAAACAACACCCTCTCCAATTACAAGTTTTGCAGTTGTAATATCTCCAAAGACCTTTCCTTTTTCATTGATTTCCAGATATTTGCTGGCTGTAATATTGCCGTTTAATTTTCCGCCAATAGACACGGTTTCAGCTATAATTTCAGCTTCAACCTTGCCTTCACTCCCAATTATAAGAGGGCCTTTGCACTCAACCTTACCTTTTACCCTGCCATCAATACGCAGCCCTTCCTGAGATATCAGGATTCCTTCAAAACTAGCATTATTACCAATGAAAGTGCTTACTTCCGATTCTTTCTTTTTTGTTTTCCCAATTTTCATTTCTGTCTCCAACCAATTACAGGAAATAAAAAAATAACGTTTTAGCGAGTACCCATCCAGAAATAGTCTTTTTACCCAATCTCTGCGTTATGCAGAAAAAATAATCTACGAAATATCACATATATACTTGCGGTTAAGTTTTTCGCATGCCTTGATCTTGAACAAAAATCCTTATTTCCGGATGGAGACTAACGAACGACTACAATTATTTTGCTGATGACACAAAAAGGGCATGATTATTATCCCAGTCCACCATATATGGAAAGGGATTTACATGCTTGCCATTTTTCTTGACACTATAATGAAGGTGATAACCTGTGCTTCTTCCTGAATTGCCTATATATCCAATCACGTCCCCCCGCTTGATCACCTGGCCCTTTTTGACATTGCTTTTGAGCAAGTGACCGTATAATGTCGTATAGATTGAATCATGTCTGATTGTTACCGTTAACCCCATAAGACCTCTTTTTTTCACGGACACTACCTTCCCTTTTGCAGGAGCCATAATTGGGGTTCCTTTCCATGCCGCAATATCTATACCTAAATGCAACTGTTTTTTCCCGGTAAATGGACTAATCCTTATACCAAAAGGAGATGAAATCCATGATTTTTGCGGATCTACCGGAGAAACAGAAGGAATATACTCCAATTTTTTTTGTTTTATTTGTAATGTTTCGATTATTTGATTTAAATTGAGCGAGACTGAATCAATTTCTTTTGGGGAAGGAAATCCAGATATTTCTTTACAGGCAAGATTTAAAGGTGTTGGGTGCACGAATGATTGTAAATCGGGAGGAAAAGAAAAAACCTTTGGCGAAACTTCTTCACCGCCCTGGCCTATTTTCCCTTTTCCGGGGACGTGTGGTTCCATTCCCAGGAACTTTTGAATAAAAACCGCCTGCTTCCGGATTTTTTTTATTTGCTCGTCTAAATAAGTCAGTCTTTGTCTCTCTTCTTCTAACTGAGACTTGGCCGTTTGTTTCTCTTTTTCTAAAAGACAGCATCGGTTTGTAATTTTAACATGATAAAATAAACTCCAGGTACCTGCTCCGGCCCACAACAAAATTAACCCCGCTGCCACACAAATCATTTTCCAGTAAAAGCTTGGAAGGGAAAGTCTGATAATTTTTTTTCCTGGGCTTGAAGGCATGATTAAAAGTGTATGATATTTATTTTTTTCCATAGACTATATTTCCATCCCTCAGATAATTCCTGCTGAACTTGCTTCTGTAACTTAAATAAACCAGCTTCAAAACGTTCCGACATCTGTGTTTGAATATTCGCCATATCGGAAATCGTGTACTGAGAGCGTTGAACGGTTGGAATAAAACTGCCGAATAATTTACATGCAATAAATATACCTTGTTATTTCAACCTGTACGGTTGTAACGTATTCATTTAATACCTAAAACCTGCATAAACTATTTTCAAGAAGAAAATTATGCTTTTAATATCAACGAATTACAGAAATGTTGTGCTTGTATAATACGCATTAATTTGATG
>JAGGXA010000248.1 GCA_021163285.1 Deltaproteobacteria bacterium
GCAATTTTTTTCAAAATCAAGGCTTGCTCAAAAAATTACCGCAGACATATAGTTGATATTTCGAGGATAATTTTTTGAGCATAACGCAGAGTTTGGGAAAAAGGGCATTCTCGGACAGCCTCCTGGACTTATTGCTCATTTATAAATGGTCCAATTCTCACAGGGATTGCCAAGACCCGGGATGGTAAACCATGGGATGATGTTGAGGCGCTGGCAGGCAAGGTCATGAAACCTCCGCCTGGGAAAAAGAAGACCATTCTCATAGGCAAATGCATTTATCAGGCGAATAAGGACAACCCTGATATCAACGAAATGATACCAGTCAAGGGATACCCTCCATCAACAAAGGAGATTATTGAGGCCTTTGATCTGGCCGGTATCCATTTAGACCCATCTATTTTTGAAGACATGGATAAAATGCCGGGTCATTTTATGAAAAAGTATGAAGGAAAACCTGAGTATGACGAATCCTTTTTCAGGATTGAATAAAATATTCATAAGGGATTACGAGGTGAAGTCGTTTCATAACCGTTCACCTGGGGTACAAACTTACGGGAACTCAAGGCATGTAAACACTTATTCTCATTTCCAGCCATGGAGGCCAATTAAATCCACAAATCTGCAACCGCCAAAACTTTTTTCAAGATAAGTTCCTTTTACCTTTTTTAACCTAATCAATTCCTGGCTGAATCTGTTGCCGACCGGGATGATAAGCCGTCCTCCTTCAGCAAGCTGTTCAAGGAGCGGCCCGGGGATTTCAGGCGCACCGGCAGTAACAATAATGGCATCGAAAGGTTCATATTCTTTCCACCCAAGTGTACCGTCAAATGCCTTGAACATGATGTTTTTATAATCCAGTTCGGTAAGGACATTTTTTGCTTCCATAAGCAACGGCTTGATCCTTTCAATGGTATAAACCTCATTGGACAATTCGGCCAGAATTGCTGTTTGATAACCACTGCCCGTACCAATTTCAAGTGTTTTTTCCTTACCGCTTAAATCGAGGACCTCAGTCATAAGGGCTACTATATAGGGCTGGGATATTGTCTGATTGTGTCCGATAGGCAACGGATAATCGTTGTAAGCCTCAACGGCAAGGGCTTTTTCGACAAATCGGTCTCTCGGTACTTTTTGCATTGCATTCAGTACTCGCGGGTCTTTGATACCACGCGGGATGAGTTGTTTTTCAACCATCCTTTTTCTTTGAAGGTGGAAATCCTGGAAACTAACCATCACTATTCTCTTATGGGTTGACGTTTAAAAAGATTCAGATATATTTCCTAAGTGTAATTCACAGGATACGGAAAATTCATTCATGGGTAATATTACAAAAAAAGAACGGGTGGAAATTAAGGAACGGTTGAACCCGGAACCTGTGAACGAGTCCTTAATGCCGAATCATCAAACCTGGCAGAATATTAATGAATATTACAATAATTGTAAATAGATCTTATTAAATCTTTGAGAAGAAAGACTTGAAAAATACTTTAAGGTAACCGGCGGTTGTTCCTCCACATAAGAAAAAGCCGTAAATTTTAAGATAAAAGTCCAGCTTAACCCTCATATCGATCAAAACTGACCATAATTATGAAATTTATGGTTGTGCTATTATGAATTTCTATGTTAATTTAATGTATCCTTCAATTGTCCTTTGACACTTTTGAAATAGCAATGGGACACGGGTGCACACAGATAAACACGGACAGGTTTATTTTTTAAAAAAAGTGTAAAGTGTTTTGAAGTGAGATGAAGGATGCTGAGTTTAAAGTAACTTTTTAGAGCTGTACTGAGAAATGTTTAACCGCAAGGTCGAAATCTTTTACACAATTCAGGATAAAATAATAATGTTCAGTTCAATATTATCGAGGAGGAACTTTAGGTATGGAGATTAAAACCATAGGTGTTGTCGGTTCAGGGCAGATGGGTTCAGGAATTGCGCAAGTTGCATCAGCAAGCGGATTTTCCGTTATCATGAATGACATCAAGGACGAATTTGTAGAAAGAGGACTTTCTGCTATTAAAAAGAGTCTCGACCGTATAGTGAAGAAGGGAAAAATTACAGGGGAAGACCGGAAGGCTGTATTGGATAGAATAGATGGTTCAACATCCTTAAATGATATGGTTAAGGCAGATTTCATAGTGGAGGCTGCCACAGAAAATGAACCTGTTAAACTTCAGATATTCAAGGACCTGGATGAAAATTCCAGGAATGATATAATTCTCGCATCCAACACCTCATCTATCTCCATCACCAAGATCGCGGGAATCACAAAAAGGCCGGATAAAATAATCGGAATGCATTTTATGAATCCGGTACCGATAATGGTTCTTGTAGAAATTATAAAAGGGATAGCTACTACTGATGAGACTTTCCGAACGACCATGGATTTGTCCTTGAAAATGGGAAAAACCCCTGTGCCTGCCAACGATTCTCCAGGTTTTATCAGCAACAGGATCCTGGTACCGATGATAAATGAGGCGGTTTATGCCCTTTATGAGGGAGTGGGCAAACCTGAAGATATTGATCAGGTGATGAAATTAGGTATGAATCATCCTATGGGTCCATTAACGCTGGCAGACCTGATCGGCCTGGATACATGCCTGGCAATTATGGAAGTCCTGCAAAAGGGGCTGGGAGATGATAAGTACAGACCATGCCCACTCCTGAGAAAATATGTGGATGCCGGGTGGCTTGGAAGAAAGACCGGCAAGGGCTTTTACGATTATTGATCATCTTTTAAAGAATATGGTAACCGTTTACAGATTCAGGGTTCAACGTTCAGGGTTAAGGAAAGGAAGGCATTGAAAACCCAATTTGGCTCCAAATTTCGGATTAAATCTGCCAAAGATATCCCTCTTCCGGGAGGCAGTCCGGGGATAAGAATGGAACCTTGAACCCCTGAACCTTCGAACCTGCAAACGATTACGGAATATGTTCGGAGATTCTCATGCCCTCAAAAAAAGTACCGGCATTTCATGGGAAAAGAGAAGACTCAACAATCCATAAAATTAAGGAGCGAAGATAATGGCGAAGATATTAATTGTAGATGATGAAGAACATATCCGTTACCTGTACTCAGAGGAGTTGGGCGAAGCCGGATATGAGGTAATTACTACTGATGGTGGTCATCAGCTTTTAGAAATGATTGAAGAAGAAAAACCGGATCTGGTGGTACTGGATATCAAGATGGTAGATTATAATGGCCTGGATCTTTTACAGGATATCAGAAATAAGTTTTATAATTTACCTGTTGTGCTTTGCACCGCTTATGACACCTTTAAGGAAGATATGAAATCTATTGCAGCAGATTTTTATGTCATAAAATCCTTTGATCTGACAGATCTCAAGAAAAAGATAAAAATGGCCCTTGAGTCCAGGGCTGAAGTAGGTGAATAGTTTTTTCTGATTGTCGAAAAGAGTGACGTAACTACCACGATTACGAGGATTATGGCCACTGGAAAACGACTTAACATCTTTGCATTCTATATCCACGCCGTCTTTGTCCGCTCTCAAACCTAAAAATATCGTAAACGTTCTGCCAGCACCCCATCTGCACTCGTTCATGGCAAGCGACCTGGGATATTGCCATGATCACGCACATCCGGGGCTCTGGTAAACGCTTACATGCCCGGGATTCCTGTAAGTTTATGGTTCTGGTGAACAATTACCGTTTAACCTTTAAATCCTGAACCATTTAAAGACTGAATCCGTAAATCTTTAACCATCAGGCCATAAACCGCTAACATAAGAACGTGTGGACGGTTACAAAAGATATTTTGGGAAATTCCGGCTATATTGAATAAAAAGAAACAGGGGGTTGTAATGAACCTCAAAAAACTCTCCATCCTTGGATTCAAGTCCTTTATGGACAAGTTTGAAATCATATTTTCCTGTGGAATCAATGGTGTGGTAGGCCCGAATGGCTGCGGGAAGAGCAATATTGTTGATGCGATCCGTTGGGTCATGGGGGAACAGAGTCCCAAACAGTTAAGAGGAAGACGGATGGAGGATGTGATATTCAGCGGTTCAGGGGAATGCAAACCTCTTGGCATGGCAGAAGTCTCCCTCCTCTTTGAAAACGGGAATGGTTCTTTTCCGCTTGCTTTTGCTCATGTCCCTGAACTATCCATTACCAGACGGTTGTACAGGTCCGGCGAGAGCGAATATTTAATCAACAACGTCCAATGCAGACTTAAGGATATCCAGGAGATTTTCATGGATACGGGCCTTGGAAACAGGGCCTATTCGATTATCGGTCAGGGGCAGATCGGAGCAATTATTGAGCAAAGGCCTGAAGAGACCAGGGTTATGATCGAGGAGGCGGCAGGGGTCACAAAGTACAGGAAAAAGGTTGCGATCTCGCAGAAAAAGATAGAGCAGACAGAAAATAATCTTCAACGTGTGGAAGATATCCTGTCCGAGGTCTCAAAACAGATACGCTCTTTAAAGAGACAGTCAGCAAAGGCCAAACGGTATAAGGTCATCTGCGAGGAAATCCGGAACCTCGAACTGATACTTTTTTCCAATAATTATAATCAATTAAAAAAAGAATCAGGGGACAGGTTAAAATCGACGGAAGATCTCGTACGGCAAGAGCTGGCAAAATCCGTGGAATTCTCCGGCATCAACGCTCAGATAGAAACTATGAATCAGGACCTCGAAGAAAAGGAGACGGTTCTATCCACCCTGAGGAAAGATTTTCTTTATCTGAAGGACAGGGTAAACAAAAAGGAGGCCGGCCTTGAATCCTTAAGCAGCGAAATAAAAATGCAGGATGATATGGAGCTCAGGCTTGTAGAAGAAAAAGAGGAGATAAAAAAGCGACTTATCACATTAAAAGAGGAAAGAGAGGGCATAGAAGAAGAAATAGAAAAGATGAAGGAGAACTCCTTTGACCTCGATGGAGAAATTGCGCTTAAAGAAAAAAGGCTCAAAGCAAAAAGGGAATTACTTAAGGAAATAAAAGAAGAATACGAAAAAGCAAGGTCCGCATTAAATACCGACGAAAATAAAGAGGCAGGTTTAAACCATGAGGCGGGTTATCTGAATAAAATGCTTGATCAGATTACAAGCAAGCGATCCAGGCTGGAAAAAGAACAAAAAGATATAAAAGTTAGGATGGATGCCATAATTAATGCATCTAAAAGAAAAAACCTGGCCAGGGAATCAACCGTAGAAAGGCTTCGTGACATAGAAACATCTATTGCAGACCGGGAAATGAACAGCGATGAGCTTGAGCAGATAGAAAAACGTGTCGAAACGGAGATCAAATCGGCCGAGTCGGAGCTCAATCTATGCCAGTCACGTCTTGCCGGTTTACAGTCTCTGACGGAGAATTTTGAAGGATACAAAATGGGCGTCAGAACCATAATGAAGGCTGATGATTTTACCCCCCGCAATGAGGGCCGTATACTGGGGCTTGTAGCGGATATAATAAAGGTAGAGCCGGAATATGAACAGGCAGTTGAGGCTGTGCTGGGAGACAGGCTGCAGTATATTATGGTTGAGTCCGGGGAAGACGGCGTACAGGCAGTTGAATATCTGAAAAACAAGGCAAAAGGAAGATGCAGTTTTATACCTGTTCAGGATTTTAAAGAACACGGAAATGCCCTTGTCAAAGAGGTCGAACCCTCTCTCTTGCGAGAGCTTGTTTCAGTGCCTGAAAAATACAGACATATAATAAATACACTCGTTGGAAACACACTGCTCGTAACAGACTTAAATGAGGCCGTATCGGCATGGAAAAACAGATGTGATACACCCGAAGGAAACGGAAAGGATATATGTTTTGTAACTATTGATGGGGATATTGTTGATCAGAGAGGCATTATCAGCGGCGGCAAACTTACCAAGAGTTCCCTTCTTGCGAGAAAAAGGGAAATGGAAGTTTTAAAGGAAAAGAGCCTTTCCGGCCGAAGAAAACTGGAAGATTTAACTCTCGAGCTTGAAAATATTACTGCTGATATACAGGAAAAGAAAGATGAGCTTAATGATTTGACGGAAGAAAAACATAGCAGCCAGGAAGAGATAAATGAATTTGACAGGATGCTCTTCAAACTCGGACAGGAACTTGATCAACTGGAAAAATATTCAAAAAGGATAACTGAAGACCTTGGGAGAAAAGAAATGGAAGAAAAAAGCCATAGAGAGGAACTTTCAAGGATTGAATCGGAGATTAGCGAAAGCAGGGAAAGACGTAAGGAAGAGCAGGATTATTTCCAAAAAAAGGAGATCGAGCTCAAAGAGATGGAAGAAGAGTTTGATCAATTCCGGGATAAGCTTACAAAACTGAAGACGGATTACCGGATTTTTGCAGAGGAAAGACGGAGCCTGCAGCGAGATATTGAAAGACTGAACGAATATGCCGATGATTCCCTGAAACGGCTTAAAAAAATTGAAGATGATATTGATTACGGCAAAAAAAGGCGTGATGAGTGCGTAAGGAGGGAGCAGCAATCAAGGCATGAGCTGACGGAACTATATCAAAGGCTGAAAGATGCGGAAGTGGCCGTAAACAATAAAGACCATGACAGACATTTATTCATAAACGAGATCAAGGAAAAAGAAAATACCAAGAAACAACTGCGGGAAGAGATAGACCAGTTAAAGGACAAGATTAATATGGTCAGGATGGAACATTCAGAGAGACAGTTTAAAATGACCAGCCTGGCGGAAGTTATCAAGGATAAATTCAATCTAAACCTCCTTGAGATATACAAACAGAACCTTATTGAAGATTTTGACGCACAGGAAGTCGAAGAGAAATTAAAACATCAAAAAAATATCAGGGAAAACCTGGGGGAGGTAAACCTTACTGCGATCAAAGAGCATGAGGCCTTGCAAGAGCGTTATAAATTCATTAAAAACCAGCGGGAAGACCTGCTGAAATCGATAGAGGACCTGAGAATTACTATCAAAAAGATAAACAGGACATCTGTTGAAAAGTTCATGCGCACCTTTGTGGAGATTGATAATAAATTAAAAGAGATATTTCCCATTCTTTTTAACGGCGGCACGGCCAATCTGAAATTAATAGACGAGACAAAACCGCTTGACAGCGGAATACTGGTAGAGGCCCACCCACCGGGAAAAAAACTGATCCATATGGGACTAATGTCCGGTGGTGAAAAGGCCCTTCTCGCCATGGCCATTATCTTCGCCATTTATATGATCAAACCAAGCCCCTTCTGTCTCCTCGATGAGGTGGATGCACCTCTTGATGAGGCCAATATTGACAGGTTTAATAACCTGTTAGGCGAAATCAAAAAGACATCCCAGATCATCATGGTAACGCATAGTAGAAAAACAATGGAAATCAGCGACAGACTCTATGGCATAACAATGGAAAAGGCCGGGGTATCAAAGACCGTGAGTGTGGATATCAAGAGTATGCAATCTTAGACAGCCTCTGAACGAAAACCCTGAAAGGTGAACGGTTACGATTGCACAACTCGCAAATTATTAAAAAACGTAGCCGGTTACGGTTAAAAGCGGCATAATTTCCTGTTCATAAATTGAATTTCAGGCTTTAACGTAAGGCGAGGCAGCTACTTTGGTGGATTCGTCGCTTACGCTCCTTAATCCACCCTACGGTCCAAGATAACAACGTAAGTTTGTAGGGTGGATCAGGCAAAGCTAATCCGCCAAAACCTGTGAGTTTAATCTACCATGAAGCCAAAATGGCGGAAAGTTTCTCACTTTAAGTTAGGAACGAGGACAAATTAACTTTCCTAAATCTGTGCGCCTATTTGGGGATGTTATTTCGTCCTCGTCCCTTAGCAGCCAAATTTTATTGTATTTTTCAACAGTTAACTGTGAACCGATAACCGTGAACGGTTATTAAAAAACAATCTATAGGATTCAGAACTAATGGTAAAAATTTTCAGTAAAGATAATAACGATAAAAAACTCAAGCCGGATAAAGATGATAAAGGTTTTATTAAAAAACTCTGGCATGGACTATCAAAGACAAGATCTGGATTTACAGGCAGGCTTGACCGCCTGTTTCTCGGTAAAAAAAAAATAAACCAGGAGTTACTTGAAGAATTGGAGGAAATTCTTTTTACATCGGATATCGGCGTTGCCGCATGCCGGGAGCTGTTAGAGTCCATCATGGAGAAGATAGCAAGAAAGGAATTAAATAACCCGGAACAGTTAAAAAATCTTTTAAAGGAACAGATTCTCTTATTTCTCAAAACACCGCCGGTTGAACACTATTATCCAAAAAAAGGAGAACCCCTCGTTATCATGGTTATAGGTGTAAACGGTGTTGGGAAGACCACCACTATAGGCAAGGCCGCGCGCCTGTTTAAGGAAGGCGGGAAAAAAGTCATGCTCGTGGCTGCCGATACCTTCAGGGCAGCGGCTGTTGAGCAACTTGTTATCTGGGGTCAAAGGGTGGGCGCTGACGTTGTTAAACAGGGAACTGGCGCTGATTCGTCCGCGGTTGTCTTTGATGCCATAAGTGCGGCGCTTTCAAGAAAAAATGACGTAGTTCTTATCGACACGGCGGGACGTCTTCATACCAAAACAAACCTGATGGAAGAACTTGCAAAAATCAAACGTGTCGCAGGTAGTAAGCTACAGGGTGCGCCCCATGAGGTGTGGCTGGTACTTGATGCAACAACAGGTCAAAACGCAATTTCTCAGGCCGAGTTATTTAATAAGGTCATTGGCGTAACAGATATAATTTTGACCAAACTTGATGGAACCGCAAAGGGCGGCATAGTAATAGGTATTTCACAACAGCTTGGTATCCCGGTAAAATTTATAGGCATAGGTGAAAAGATTGAGGATTTACATCCATTTGATGCGGAAGAATTTGTGGAGGCCATCTTTTATTGAGGAACGGGGTAATTGGTAACCGTTCACGAGGTATACGGACTTACCGGAAACCATTACTTCGGTTCCTGATTGCAGGTTAAATCAAAGCGCCCTCATCCACTCGGCTCTGAGTCCTACCTCACCATTCAAAGCACTGTCTATCAGGTCAAGGGCCTGTTGCTTCCCTTTTGGCAGCCTTGCCTTCAGAGGCAGATAATTCGATGCATGATTTGAAAAAAAGAGTCCTCTTGTCAGATTGGTATGCGCGACCATCTCCCTCAATTCCTCTAATATTTCCCTTTCCGTGAGCAGTTCGAATTTTCCGTTTAAATAGTCTTTATGAAGAGATGTACCCGGAACAAGCATGACTGTAAGCGCTCCAACATAATTCGGGTCCATAGCGCTTAAGATTTCACCTGTTGCCCTTGCATGCTCAAGAGACATATCTCTCCCTGCAATACCGAGGAGCACGGTAACTGAAAGTTTGATGCCTGCTTCCCTGACTTTCCGGCCCATCTTGACAAGGTTTTCGGCGCTCGTCCCTTTATTGACTTTTTTCAGGATTTCATCCAGCCCTGTTTCCACACCCATATAAAGAATACCGAGCCCTTTTTTCTTAAGTTCAATAAGTTCTTCAAGGGATTTCATCCGGATGCTCTTTGCATTGGCGTAAGAACCAACCCTCCTCACCCAGGGAATATGCTCCCTGATACGATCAAGGATCCATATCAACCTTTTCTGGGGTATGATAAGCGCATCTCCATCCATAAGGAATAACCTGTCCTGCCTTTTCATATACTTTGAGGCAAAAAGGATATCCTTCAGAATGATCCTGTTATCCTTGATCTTGAATCTTTCGCCTTTATATGCGCCGCAAAATGTGCATTTATTATGGGAGCACCCCACTGTTACCTGAAGCAAAATACTATATGCTTCACTCGGAGGCCTGATACAGTTTCCTTCATAATGCATCCCGTCTTCATCTAAAATGCCGCACTCCATAATTTTTATCTCCTGTAAGGGCTCGTAATCACGTATCAACGAATCTCTTCATCCGTCAAGTAACAGGCCGGATCTTCGCCCCAGATATCACCGGTTACGGCTTCAGCTCTTACCCTGAAGTTGCCTGCACAGACATCCAGCCATTTACATTTTGCACAACGACCCTTGATATAGTTCTTTTTATCTTTAAGCTGTGCCATAAGAGGGTTGGAAAGGTCTGACCAGATCTCACCGAACGGCCGTTCAAGCACATTGCCGAAGCTGTAGTGCCGCCAAAATTGATCTGCATGAACTTTGCCGTCCCAGCTTATGCAGCCTATGCCTCTGCCCGAACTATTCCCTTCATTCATCTTGAGTAGCTGCAAGACCTCTCCCGCCCGCGGATTGTTTTCCCTTAACATCCTCAGGTAAACATAAGGGCCGTCCGCATGATTATCCACTGTCAGGATCTCCTTGGGCATCCCACGGTCGTGAAAGTCTTTTGTCCTCTCAATAATCAGATCAACTACCTTTCGAGTCTCCGAATGGTCAAGGTCATCCTTAACAAGGTCGGTTCCTCTCCCTGCATAGACCAGATGGTAAAAACAGGCCCTGGGAATATCATATTCTTCAATGAGGTCAAATATCTTAGGGATCTCGTCTACGTTCAAACGATTCATGGTAAACCGGAGTCCCACCTTAAGATCTGCTTCCTTACAGTTTTTTATGCCGTCCATAGCTTCTCGAAAGGCCCCCTTTTTTCCACGAAAATGGTCATGGACTTCCTCCATTCCATCTAAACTGACCCCGACATAAGAGAGGCCTATCTCCCGCAGCTCACATGCCTTGTCCCTGTTAATCAAGGTTCCGTTCGTTGAAATAACCGCTCTCATCCCGTTTTGGACCGTATGTCTTGCAAGATCAACGAGGTCTGTCCTCATAAAGGGCTCGCCACCTGAAAAGAGGATAACAGGCACACCAAAATCTGCGAGCTCATCAATTAATTTCAGCGCCTGATCATGAGTCAGTTCTTCTTTATATTTTTGATCTGCGGCCCTCGCATAGCAGTGAATACATTTTAAGTTGCAGGCCTGGGTAACGTTCCAGACTACAACCGGTTTTTTATCCTCGGAAAACTGTAGTAAATGGGAGGGCAGCTCACCTGAACGTCTGCCGTAACGAAGTGCATCGGATGGTTCTACAGTACCGCAGTAAAGTTTTGATATACCAATCATTATATTATTTTCCTGAGTTCAGACCTCGGAAACCACATCATCTCCCGAATCAATCCTCATATTCCTTGCTATAAAATTTTTTGATAAGATCATTAAGGTACGTTTCGATATCTGCAATAGCTTTGTCATTGATAATAAAACGCTCAATTCCCGAATAATCTTTTACAAGCTTAAGGCCGTATTCAAGTTTTTTTGCCACCTGATGAACAATGTAATCAGTCTCCAGGTCCATATCGATCGACTGGCTTATAATCTCATCTATAGCGCTTTCATCAAATGATATGTTTATCGGAACCTTTGCTATCATTGCGTCTTCTTCAAACCTTACCTGATTATACATGCTTTTGAAATTATCAAAAGCCGTACTGATATCGCAGAGATTTGTTAAATATAATTTTGCAATCAGTTCTATTCTTTTTTCATATATATCAAGCTTTGATTTTGTCTGAAATTCTACCACCCTTTCGGAAATATAGCTTTTGATATGTTCAATCTCTCTTTTTCGGGCCTTTTCAAATCTCTCTTCCGTATCAGGATCATGCGGATTTTTCAGAAGCAACTCAAGCTCTTTATCCGGGGAAACAACAGTTTCAGGTGTTACCAGGAATTCAGAAAATTGTAGAGATGGAAGCCTCTTTTCAAAAGGGATCAGGATATTCTCAATAGCGCTTACAAGTCCCCGCGCCCCTGTTTTTGTCTCAGAAGCCAACTCCGCTATCTTCATTAACGCCTCATCTTCGAATTTTATGTCGATCCCATAGGCCCTGAAATCAAGACGTTTACTTATAATAATAGGATTATTGGGGTTTTTCAGGATCTCAAACAAATCTTCTTTCATGAGTTCATCAAATACCACTATGACAGGGAGCCTGCCGATAAATTCAGACTCAAAACCGAAACTTGTCAGGTCTTGCGCTGTAACCTCTTTGAGTATTTCCCATGGAACATCGGTTGGTTTAACGTCCGCCTCAAAACCGATCTCCTGGCTCTGCAGCCTTTTTTTAATAATATCTGCCAGGTTACCAAATGCTCCGCTCATGATAAAAAGGATATTTTTTGTGTTTACAATCTTTTTTTCCCTTTTTCCGGTCTTTCTGTAATGCTCGATCGCCTGAATCTGGGATATGGGGTCATGAGGGACCTTTAAATCCACATCAGTCTCTTCCATAGGCTTTAAAAGCGCTCTCTGAACACCGGTACGTGAGACGTCATGCCCAATTAAATTATGAGATGAAGCAATTTTATCTATTTCATCAATATAGATAATCCCATTCTCGGCCAGTTCGACGTTATCATTTGCCTCATAAACCAGGTCACGAATCAGGTCTTCCACGTCCGCGCCCACATAGCCTGTTTCACTGAATTTTGTTGCATCGCCCTTTACAAACGGAACGCCCAGCTTGTCAGCTATTAATTTGATAACATAGGTCTTTCCCACTCCTGTCGGGCCGATCATCAATATATTGTTCTTGATCATCCCAACCTTTGATCCCCCTCTTTTTTCCCCTGTTTCTTTGGAGTATTTAATTCTGTTGAAATGAGTGCATATTTTAGTGGATAAAACCGCCTTTGCGTCTTCTTGTTTAACAATAAAGCCATTTAAATAAGATTCCAGTTCCTCAGGGAGCATATCAAAGGCCGGCAGGTTCCCGATATCTTCTTTAACGCCTTTTCCATCTATTGATGATTCCATTGTTACCGGAAAAATTATAGGCGAGGAAACTTTTATCTTGCTGCCATATTTTTTTGAAAGATAATCACTCAATTTTTTTTCAAGTTCCTTCCGGTTGGGAAGTCTTCCGCTTTTATCATCATCTTCCGAAGATATTTCATTCTTTTCCATCAGTTACAACTCCTCTATCATCAAAAACCAACCGAATAATTTCTTTTTCAATCAACTGTCAATCATACACGGTTATCAAAAAATGGTAACCGTTCACACGAGGGGTACGAACTTAGAGGAACCCTGGCATGTATGCGTTCGGACACCCAGCCCTTAATAACTGCGACTATCCCCCAAAAACAGACTGTTATACAGGAGACTGTCCGGGAATAGCAATTTTTTCCAAAATCAAGGCCTGCGAAAAAAATACCGCAGGCATATGGTTAATATCGGAGTCTCGCAAGCTCGCTTACCTGCCCGATATCTGCATTACGCTAAAATTTTAATCCTCGAAATACTCGATGTATTCCTGTGGTTAAAATTTTAGAGCGCCTTGATCTCGAACAAACTATCCTGTTTATGGATGGACACTGGTTAATGTATGAGATTTGAATTTATGAAATCTGAATTAACAACTGAACCGGAATCTTGCAAACCACCAATACGATTATATATTATATTCATTGGAACTTAAGATTTCAACCTTAGTTTTAATTTAAGGATGTGGAAAAAAATAATTTACCCATCTCGCATCCCATCTTCAGGCCGCCTCCGGTCATCACGATTGAGAAAAATTCTCAACGCAGCCCTGCTACGCCTGCGGTTTTTATCAACTGAGATGACCAAATCCGACGTAGAGCTGAGCGCGATATCAGGTAAATTTTTTATTTCCAAATCCCTCAGGGACTAGGAGGCTGTCCGAGAATAGCAATTTTTTTCAAAATCAAGGCTTGCTCAAAAAATTACCGCAGACATATAGTTGATATTTCGAGGATAATTTTTTGAGCATAACGCAGAGTTTGGCAAAAAGGGCATTCTCGGACAGCCTCCCAGGACGAAATAACATCCCCGGGCAGGTGCGCAGATTCAGGTCCGGTTTGTTCGATCTAAAAGCACAAAAGTTGCAGGAATAGTGAGCTATTTCAAGGTTTTTGTACTTTTAGATCGGGCAAAGATGGCCTGAAGCTGCGATGCATAGTTGGTAAAGTTAATTTGTCCTCGTTCCTTAATGTTATTGACTGCAAAAACGAATTTAATTAACGTTAGGAACAGGGACGGAATCCTCGTTCCCAATTTTAATAAAAAGGTGATTACGAATGGTTTCAAGACTGGAAATCAGGCTTAAAAAGGAACTGAAAGACCCTGAAGGGGCAAGTATCAAACGAAAATCGAGGGAATATTTCGGGATTGAAGTTGAAGATATCCGGTCTATCCGGATATTGACCATAGACTCAGGGCTTGATGCCGATCAACTGGAGCAAATCCGAATGGAAATATTCACCAATCCGGTAACCGAAGAATCCTCCTATCTACCTGTTGCATCCGGTTTTGACTGGATTATATGGGTGGGGTTTCGTCCAGGCGTACGGGATACGGCCGGGAGCACTGCAAAAGAGGCTATAGAAGACATCTTAGGTGTTACATTCAAAAATAATGAGGCCGTTTATACCTCAAAACTATATGAGATCAGGGGCAATATCGATAAACATCAGGCCGCTGAAATTGCGAGCGAATTATTGGCCAATGACATTATCCAGCAGTGGAAAATATACTCAAAAATTGATTGGGACCCTGATAAAGGAATCGGGTTCCAAATACCGAAAGTTATTCTTAATCATGAACCAACAGTCAATTTTGTCCCCCTCGGAAGCGACGATGAATTAAAGGAGATATCCCTGAAACGTAATCTTGCATTGCAGGAAAGGGACATCCCTGTTATAAGAAACTACTTTTTAAGGGAGGATGTCCGGAAAGAGAGAAAAAAGGTCGGTCTTGATTTGCCTACTGATGTAGAGCTGGAGTATATATCCCAGGCCCGAAGCGATCATTGTAATCATAACACCTTTAAAGGTCTCTTCAGGTATCATGATATTGTTACCGGACACAGAGAAACCGTAGATAACCTCTTTAAATCCTGTATTGAGGATACAACTCTCAAGATCAAGAAAGAAAAAGACTGGATTGTCTCAGTCCTGTGGGATAACGCCGGAGTGGGCCGTTTTGATGATAATAATTACTATGTGATTACCGGTGAAACCCATAACAGTCCTTCCAACATGGAGGCCTATGGAGGTTCCGTTACAGGCATTGTCGGTGTCTACCGGGACCCGATGGGCGCGGGAAAGGGTTCAAGACTTATCCTTGGCATGTACGGTTTCTGCGTAGGGCCGAGAGAATACCGCGGCGATCTCAGGCCTCATCTGCATCCCCGTCGCCTGCTTGACGGTGTTATCGAAGGAGTCAGGGATGGCGGGAATAAAAGCGGGGTTCCCACCCCGTTCGGGTTAGTCCTCTTTGACAAGAGCTATCTTGGCAAGTCCCTCGTCTTTGTAACCGCAATGGGAATAATGCCTGCCGTGATCGGCAATGAATCATCCCACAAAAAGAGGACCAGCCCCGGAGATCTGATCGTAATGTCCGGCGGCAGGGTAGGAAAAGACGGTATTCACGGGGTAACCGCGGCCTCTGAGACCTTTACCGAGCATACACCTGCCGGTCACGTCCAGATAGGCGACCCCTATACTCAGAAAAAGCTGCACGATTTCCTGCTTGAAGCAAGAAATGAAGGTCTTATCAGCTTTATCACAGATAACGGAGGCGGCGGTCTTTCCTCCTCCATAGGCGAATCCGCCCGCTTTTCAAACGGATGCAGAGTAGACCTCGCGAAGGTTCCTCTTAAATATGAAGGCCTTGATCAGTGGGAAATCTGGATTTCCGAATCCCAGGAAAGGATGACCATCGCTGTAAAACCGGAGCACCTGGATCGCTTTATGGAGCTCTCGTCAAGGCATGCAGTGGAAAGCACGGTCATCGGTGAGTATAATGATTCAGGTTATCTGAGGCTGGATTACAAAAACAAGACCTGTGCCTATATCAATATGGACTTCCTTGAATCCGGTTTCCCCCAATGGGAATTTGATGCGGAATGGCTCTCTGCCGAGGCAAGGGGATTAACGGAACCTGTCCTCGGCGAACCTGATCGGCATGGCGATATCATAAGGGACCTCCTCTCGCGGCCGAACATCTGCTCCCGTAACTGGATATCAAGACAGTATGACCATGAAGTAGGGGGGGGCAGTGTGATTAAGCCCCTCACAGGAAAAGGCTGGGATATACCGAGTGACTCGGTTGTTATAAGGCCGCTTCTCAACTCCAACAGAGGCATTGTTGTTTCTCAGGCGCTTAACCCTTTTTATTCCGAGATAGACACTTACCACATGACGGCTGTAACCATTGATGAAGCGGTCAGGAGAACACTCGCTGTCGGGGGAGACCCCAATCACCTGGGCGGGGTGGACAACTTTTGCTGGCCGACTATCGAATATCACCCGGTTAATAATCCCGACGGCAAGTACAAGGCCGCCCAGTTAGTGCGGGCCAACCAGGCCTTGAGAGACTATTGCCCTGGTTATGGCATACCGCTCCTTTCGGGCAAGGACAGCATGTATATTGATGGGAATCTGCAAGGGAAATATGGAGAAAAACACAAAATATCAGGCATGCCCACCTTCCTTTTCACTGTTTGCAGCGTGATCGAGGATGTTTCAAGATGCATTACCCTTGATGCCAAGTTCCCGGGCGATCTGGTCTATATCCTCGGTGAAACAAAAGATGAGCTTGGCGGGAGCGAATATTACAGGATGATGGGTTCTGTCGGCCTTAATGTCCCAAAAGTGGCGGCAAAAGAGCTTTTGCCGTCTTATATGGCACTTTTTGAGGCGGTAAAGGAAGGTCTTTTGTCTTCATGCCATGCCGTTTGCCGGGGAGGGCTTGCGGTTCATCTTGCTATGGTTGCAATGGCAGGTGAGTTAGGGCTTGAAATCTCCTGTCCCGGGATTCCGGCCTCCACCGGCCCTGATCTCAGCCGGCTCCTCTATTCGGAATCGGCAGGAAGGTTTATCATAACGGTAGCCCCTGATAAAAGAGAACGTTTTGAAACCCTTTTTTCCGGATTAAAAACAGGCAGGGTGGGAGTTGTTACCGAATCTCCCCGTTTTTGCATCAGGGATGGAGAAGACGCAAAGGTCATAGATGAAGATGTTCGTATCCTCAAGGATACCTGGAAAAAACCTTTTGGGGGATTGATATGACACGCGCAAAAGGCCATTTTGAAATCAGGGATGAAAAGCGGCAAAGGGTTAAGGCGCTGGTGCTGACGGGATATGGACTTAACTGTGATTATGAAACCGATTATTCCCTGAAACTGGCAGGCGCGGAATCCTGCAGGATCCACATAAATGAATTCATGGAAAATCAGAAGCCCGGTTCAAAAAAGCTGCTTAAGGATTACCATATACTTATCATTGGGGGAGGGTTTAGCTGGGCGGATGACCATGGGGCAGGCGTTATTATGGCCTCAAAACTAAAACGGCACCTCGGAGAACAGATTGAAAAATTTATAAGTGACGGCAAGCTGATACTCGGGATATGCAACGGTTTTCAGGCGCTTGTTAACCTGGGCCTTCTCCCCGGTTTTGAAAATAATTACAAAGAAAGGCGTGTAGCCCTTACATATAACGACTCAGGGAATTTTATAGACACATGGGTAACCCTGAAGATTAATCAGGCGTCGCCATCCGTTTTTACAAAAGGGGAATTAAAGATGGAACTTCCCGTCCGACATGGTGAAGGTAAATTTTATGCCTCGGATGAGGATATTGACCTCCTGTTTAAAAATAACCAGGTCGTGTTGCAATATGCGGGCAGGGATGGAAGAGAAGTAAACGACATATGGCCTCTTAATCCTAACGGTTCCTTAAAAAATATTGCAGGAATATGTGACCCCACAGGCAGGATTTTCGGTCTGATGCCTCATCCTGAGGCTTTCAATCATTATACCAATCACCCCGACTGGACCAGAAAAAAAGAGGCGCTTATCCGGGAGGGAAAATCATCGGCTTCCGTGGATGGCGATGGTATCAGGATATTCAGAAATGCAGTTAAATATATTGCTGACCGTTTATAGGAAGTTGTCAGGAAATGCCCTTTTGCTCTTCAAAACCTACTGAACCTAATCTAAAACTGATCGCCAATTCTGTAAAGTTATTGTTGTGCAAACCCTTATTACTGCTGAAAGAAGACCACAAATGAAAGGTAACCCTGAACGGGTGAACCTGGAACCTGTGAACGGTAACAAATAACGATATAAATAATGCCGGCTGCCAACTGAACTTTGTAGGGTGGATTAAGCGAAACGAATCCACCAGAAAGCGGAAAGTGTCCCGCTTTAAGTTGGCAGGAAACGAGGACAAATTAACTTCCCCGACTATGCATCACAGCTTCAGGCCATCTTTGCCCGATCTAAAAGCGCAAAAACCTTGAAACAGCTCACTATTCCTGCAACTTTTGTGCTTTTAGATCGAACAAACCTGACCTGAATCTGTGCGCCTGCCTGGTGATGTTATTTCGTCCTCGTCCCTGGGAGACTATCCGGGAATAGCAATTTTTTTCAAAATCAAGGCTTGCTCAAAAAATTACCGCAGACATATAGTTGATATTTCGAGGATAATTTTTTGAGCATAACGCAGAGTTTGGCAAAAAGGGCATTCTCGGACAGTCTCCCAGCCATAATGCTTAAATAAACCCTGAAATTTATTTTCTCCATTTTAAGGTTGAAATGTAATAGCTCCATAAAGAGGGGCAACTGCACCCGGATTCCCGCGTTCGCGGGTATCCGGGAATTAAAGTTTAACCTAAAACCTGCATAAACTATTTTCAAGAAGAAAATTATGCTTTTAATATCAATGAATTATAGAAATGTTGTGCTTGTA
>JAGGXA010000100.1 GCA_021163285.1 Deltaproteobacteria bacterium
AAATTAATGCGTGTTATACAAGCACAACATTTCTGTAATTCGTTGATATTAAAAACATAATTTTCTTCTTGAAAATAGTTTATGCAGGTTTTAGGTATAATACCTTACCATTCTTCTTACAGGAAATATCAAAATGTCAAGTTTTCTCAAAACACATCAAAAAAAAACACTCCAAGCACAAGAGCACTGGTTCAGATGAATAGTTAATAAGACATGGATATTAAAATTATATCTACTAAAACAATTACTTACGTCAATTATGCTCCATTACCAAAAGGTTGTGCAACCTATTGATATAATTAAATCACCTATTTAACTGAACCAGCACCAGCACAAGAGATAAAGTCTTTATTTATAAGTTTCAGCCTAAAGAGCATTTCAAACCAACTTCATTATTTAGAATATAATTCTATAATAAGCTGCTCCTGAATTGGCGTTGTAATTTCTTCTCGATTGGGAAGAGATATCATTGTTCCTCTGAATTTTTCCTTCTCCACCTCAATAGATTTTGGTATGCCTCTCCTTACAACCGTTGCCATTGCATCCAATATCTGAGTAATCTTGCGGCTTTTTTCTTTAACTTCAACTACATCTCCAACTTTTACCTGATAAGAGGCTATATTAACCTTCTGACTGTTTACAAGAAAATGATTATGCCTTATTAATTGTCGAGCCTGATTTCTTGAATTTGCAAAACCCATCCTGTAAACAACATTATCTAATCGGCACTCAAGCAGAATTAAGAGATTTGTGCCACTAATACCTTTAAGTCTCTCTGCCCTGAAATAATACCCTTTGAACTGCTTTTCCAGGACACCATAAATCCTTTTGACCTTCTGCTTTTCTCTGAGCTGAACTCTGTAATCAGAATGTTTTCCACCTCTCTTTTGTCCATGCTGTCCCGGAGGATAAGCCCTTCTCTCAAAAGCGCATTTATCTCCGTAGCAACGGTCACCTTTTATAAACAATTTCAGGTTCTCTCGCCGGCATAACCTGCATGATGAACCGATATATCTGGCCAAGTCAGGCCCTCCTCATATTTTTTCCCTTTTAGCAACAGTAATTAAATAAGCTGTAAAATCAAGACATTTTGCCTGCATCACAGATCCCTTTAACCTACAATTATGATTTCAAACTCGTCTTCTCTTGGGGGGACGGCATCCATTATGTGGTATCGGAGTAACATCTCTTATAAGATTTACAGTAAAACCATCAACTTGAAGTGCACGTAAAGATGCCTCTCTGCCTACACCCGGCCCTTTAACTCTGACTTCGGCAGTTCTCATGCCATTATCCATTGCCTTAGTTATGGCACTTCGAGCTGCAAGTTGTGCCGCAAATGGAGTACTTTTTCTCGATCCTTTAAATCCTACTCTACCTGCGCTTGACTGAGAAATAACATTTCCATCCGGATCAGTTACTGTAATTATAGTATTATTGAAAGTGGAGTTTATATGAACAATCCCGGAAGGAACATTCTTCTTTTCCTTTTTTGCCTTACTCTTTCTTTTAGCACTCTTTGCCATGCAATTTCCTCGTCTCTATTTTTTCTTTTTACCCATTACAGCTCTGCGAGGACCTTTTCTGGTCCTTGCGTTAGTACTCGTCCTTTGACCCCTGACAGGAAGTCCCCTCCTGTGACGCAGACCTCTATATGCGCCTAAATCCATCAATCTCTTTATATTCATAGTGATTTCACGCCTGAGATCTCCTTCAACAGTATATTTCTCATCGATTATTTTCCTTATATCGGCAATCTGCTCAGCACTAATTTCATCAGACCTGAGATCCCAGTCTATTCCTGCCTCATCAAGTATTTCCTGAGAAGAATGTCTGCCAATACCATAAATAGAACATAGCGCAATCTCTACTCTCTTTCCCCTTGGTAAATCGACACCAGCAATTCTTGCCAATCTCACACTCCTATTATTAAATTTTTTTTGACTGTTTTGACATCTACCCGGTCTTTGCTGTAAACAGTTACAGTGAAAAATCCTTTCTATCCTTGCCTCTGCTTATGACGGGGATTTTCACAAATAACACGTACAATTCCCTTTCGCCTTATAATTTTACATTTCTTACAAATCTTCTTCACAGATGGTCTGACTTTCATTATTATATCCTGCCTCCATTAATCTATAACTGTTTTGGCACATCATGAGACAGATCTATTATTTCTATTCGATCTACCCGTTCAGGATTACCTTTTGCTCTTGTTCTTTAATATATTGTACAAGAACATCTCTTTTAAGCAGGCTTCGCATTTACGGATTATACCTGCTTTACTCCCGGCTTGTCCCCTTTGCTCAATTTTACGATAAAATGGCCATCTTTTTTTGAGCAAGCTCTAAAAAATTGATGGAAACGCATAAATGATTATCTTCTTCAGATGTATCAAAAAAAACGGTTCATAATTCCAGCGTTACTTTGCCCTGCCAAAACCTTTTTTCATAAGCCCTTCATAATGCCTGGTCAGCATATGAGATTCGATTTGATTAGCAGTTTCCATCGCCACACCAACAACAATCAACAGGGCGGTACCACCAAAATAAAAGGGAACATTCATTCTATAAATCAGAACCTGAGGCAAAACACAAATTGCCGAAACATAAATTGCGCCTGAAAACGTAATTCTCGTCAAGACGCGGTCAATAAATTCAGCAGTATTCTTGCCTGGCCGTATTCCAGGGATAAACCCTCCCTGCCTCTTCATATTATCTGCTACTTCAACAGGGTTAAAATGTACAGCAGTATAAAAGAAACAAAAAAATATAATGAAAATAACATATATTAAATTATAAACAATATGGCCGGGGTTTAAAAAATCTACAAGATATTGAACCCACGGAATTTCTTTGACATTCAGGAAATTTACTATGGTTGCAGGAAACATGATGATTGACGATGCAAATATTGGCGGAATAACACCCGCTGTATTAACTTTCAGGGGAAGATGGGTGCTTTGCCCCCCATAAATTCTTCGACCAACTACCCTCTTTGCATACTGAACAGGAATTTTTCTTTGCCCTTTTTCAACAAAAACAATCACTGCTATTACAACTATCATAAGAACGACAACCAGGGCCATAAAAAAAGGAGTAATATCGCCTGTACCCATTAATCTGAAAGTATTTACAACAGCAACGGGGAGACCGGCAACAATCCCTGCAAAGATTATCAGGGAAATTCCGTTCCCGATTCCTCTTTCAGTGATCTGTTCTCCCAGCCACATTAAAAAAGAAGTTCCTGCGGTAAGTGTAATTACTGTAAGAAAACGAAAACCCCATCCTCCGGAAATGACAATCATAGCCCCTCCGGGGCTTGCCATTTGTTCAATGCCGACAGCAATGCCAAAGCCTTGTATAATACTTAAAAGAACCGTTCCATACCTTGTATATTGGGTTATCTTCTTTCTTCCCTGCTCCCCTTCTTTTTTTAATTTTTCAAGATATGGAATCACAACTGCAAGAAGTTCTATGATGATGGATGCACTGATATAAGGCATAATACCAAGCGCCATCACTGACATACGTTTCAGCGCACCGCCTGAAAACATATCGAAAAGCCCAAAAAGTGTCCCTTGTTTTGCATTAAAAAATGCTGAAAGGGCAACGCTATCTATGCCTGGCGTTGGTATATGACAACCGAGACGATAAACAGCAAGCAATAACAAGGTGAAAAGTATTCTCTTTTTCAGTTCAGGTATTTTTGGAATATTTTGGAATCCGCCAATCATACCGACATAATTCCTTTTTTAAAGAAATTCAATTTTTCCACCTGCTGCTTCAATCTTTTCTCTGGCAGTCCTGCTCATCTTGTGAACTTTAATAATTACAGGATGAGAAATATTACCTTTACCCAAAAGTTTTACTCCATTTCTAATCTTTTTTATTAGACCGGCTTTCTTAAGTGCCTCAGGGTCCAATATAGAATTTGCCTCAAATTTATTCAAGTCTTCTACATTAATTATATTGTAAATATTCTTAAAAATATTTGTAAAGCCACGTTTGGGAACACGTCTTTGAAGAGGCATTTGTCCACCCTCAAAACCTGGCCGGGGAAGACCTCCGGAACGTGACCTCTGTCCATTAGAACCTCGACAGCAAGTCTTGCCATGACCTGAGCCCGGCCCTCTTCCAACCCTTTTTTTTCTCTTTCTCGAACCTACAGCCGGAGAAAGTTCATGAATTTCCATACCAATCTCCAAATACTTTAATGAATCTTTACAAGGAAGGTGACCTTATTAATCATTCCTCTGATGGCTGGAGTATTTTTCAACTCTACGGTTTTATGTAGCCTTGTTAATCCCAGGCCTCTTAATGTCTGCTTAATTTTCTTGTTTCTGCTTATTCCGCTTTTAACAAGAGTTACTTTAATCGTTTCAATCATAATTACAGCTCATTTTAAACAAATTAAATCAACTTAACAAATCCTCTACTGCTTTGCCTCTCCGACGGGCAAATTCATCCGGGCTCCTCAATGATCTTAAACCCCGGATCGTTGATCTCACAATGTTATGAGGATTATGGGAACCTAGGCACTTGGTGAGTATATTCTGGATACCTGCAGCCTCCATGACAGCTCTGACAGCCCCACCTGCTATTAACCCCGTTCCCTGCCCGGCCGGTTTCAGCATTACCCGTCCTGCACCAGACACCCCGATCACCTCATGAGGGATGGTTGCATTATAAAGGGAAATGGATTTCATATCCTTTCTTGCCTTTTCAACACCTTTTCGGATAGCCTCAGGAACTTCTTTGGCCTTTCCAAGGCCACTGCCCACAGTCCCTTTTCCATCTCCAACAATTACAAGTGCGCTAAAACTAAACCGGCGTCCACCCTTTACTACTTTTGCGACCCGGTTAACATGTACTACTTTTTCAATTAACTGTATCTCATCATCTTTCTTAAGCAATAGGACTTACCCCTTAGAGTTTTGTTTGCAATATATCGGATTATTCATCAAAACACCAATCCTCGCTCACGCGCCGCATCGGAAAGAGCCTTAACGCGACCATGATAAAGAAAACCATTTCTATCAAATACAACCGTTTTTATACCTTTATTCATTAAACGGTCCGCAATCACAGCTCCAACTTTAGCAGCTCCACTCTTGTTACCGCCTGTTTTACCTATTATTGGAGCAATATCTTTAGATAATGAAGAAGCCTCAACTATAGTAGTACCTGTTACATCTTCTATTACCTGTACATAAATATGCTTAGAGCTCCTGAAGATACACAAACGAGGTTTTTCAGGAGTGCCCCGAATCTTTTTACGTACCCTTTTTTTTCTTTTTAACCTTGCGCCAGCTCTACTGATAGAATTCATAAAAAAACCTCATATCTGCTTAATTACCACCAGAACAAAAACTATCTTTTCAACCCAATTCTGTGACATTCACTAATCTTAATCCTCAGAATACTCAATATATCCTGCACATAAGATTTTCATCTTAATTTTTCGGTAGCCCTTACCATGTAGTGATAAGGGAAATATGTAGAACAGTAACTGATTGATAATATTAGCTGTTTATTTTCATTTAAGCAGGTTCCACTATTTATTTAGGACTACCCATTTTTCTGAAAGCAAAGTGCCAGATTTAGTTCAGACTCTAAATTAATTTTCAAATTGAACGTTTCATAAATTCTATAACTCTTATGAATTAAAAATAATTTTGATGGCAACTTGGATTTGTAAAATAAGCATAAAATAATGATTTTCCGCATCATTAAATTTCAGAAGCAACGTAATAGTTCAGCAGGCACACAATATCATGGAGCTTCCAATATACAAACTTTTCAAACTATTTGATACCTGCCTTTCCAGCCTTTCTCCGTATTATCTCTTCAGCATACTTGATCCCTTTACCTTTATAAGGTTCCGGTTTTTTCAAACTTCGAATCCTGGCAGCTGTCAATCCAAGGAGTTCCTTATCAATTCCACTCAAAGTTATTTTCATTTTATCGATTTTTGCTTCTATCCCCTCAGGTATCTCAAAATCAACAGGATGTGAATACCCAAGGTAAAAAATTATGGTGCTACCTTTCATTTCAGCTCTATACCCAACACCGATAATCTCAAGTTCCTTGTCAAACCCTTTTGTAACCCCGGTAATCATGTTAGAAATCAGAACGTTAAAAAGGCCATGCAATGATCTGACTTCCCTCGATTCATCAGCAGTAGAAACTAAAAGTATGTCTCCATCTATCTTGACGTGAATCTTGGGGTGAATTTGCCTTTTTAATTCACCCTTTGGACCTTTAACATTAAGGATATCAGTTACAAGTTTAACATCAACCCCTTTTGGTATAATAACAGGCTTTTTGCCTATTCGCGACATTAAAAACCTCCGCCTTTTTGGCTGTAAGATCAAATGATAATATATAAATTTATTCCAATATCACTTTTATCTGTTTGTTAATTCACGCAAACTTAAATACATCTACCAGAGTGAACAGATGATCTCCCCGCCAATGCCAAAGTTCCTTGCCTGCCTGTCGGTCATCAGGCCTTTTGAGGTAGAAATAATGTTCACACCCAACCCATTCAAAACCTTTGGGATATCTTCACATTTTTTATATACCCTGCAACTCGGTTTGCTCACCCTCTTGAGCCCACCTATTACTGAAACCCCTTTTTCATCGTAGCGTAAATAAATTCTCAAAAACCTGTGCTGATTATTCAAAATTAATTTAAAATTTCTTATATATCCTTCAGACTTTAAAACTTCAGCTATACATATCTTTAATTTCGCGCAGGGAATATCCACTGATTGTTTTGATACCATTAATGCATTCCTGATTCTGGTAAGCATATCAGCAATTGGGTCAGTCATAGTCATATGTTCTGCTCCTTCAAGTAATTACAAATAAAATGTAACTACTCAGGACGTTAAATTGGTTTTTAAAGGGAAAATACGGACAAGTATAATAATGCTTATCTTAGCAGACCAAACTATATGAGTTTCTGCTAAGGCAGTTACCTTTGCCTTCAATCTTCTGTTTTTTTCCTAAACACCTGAACAGCTTTATTAAAAGAAATATTACCAGCTTGACTTTATAAGCCCCGGAATCTCACCTTTTGAACCAAGGTTTCTGAAGCAAATACGGCATATACCAAATTTTCTGATGAAAGCCCTGCTTCGTCCGCAAATCGGGCATCTGTTATATTGTCTGCTGGAGAACTTCGGTTTTCTCTTAGCCTTAGCAATAAGCGATTTTTTTGCCACTATGGCCCCCACCCTGTTATCAATTTCCTGTTCACATTAAATTAGTTAATGCCCATCCTTAAAAGGCTATTTTACCCGATATCTGCGTTGCGCTAAAATTTTAATCCTCGAAATTCTCAATATATTCCTTTGGTTAAAATTTTAGAGCACCTTGATCTCGAACAAACCATCCTGTTTATGGATGGTCACTAATTACGAAAAGGCATTCCTAAATACCTTAAGAAGACCAATCCCTCTGGATCTGTTTTGGCTGTGGTAACGATAGATACATTCAAACCTTTCATCTTATCGACTTTATCATAATCAATCTCAGGAAATATAATATGTTCTTTAATTCCGATAGTACAATTGGCCCGTCCATCAAAGATTTTATCTGAAATGCCTCTGAAATCTCTTACTCTTGCAAGCGCGACATTAAATAGTTTATCTAAAAAATCATACATCCTGTTAGATCTAAGCGTAACCATACAACCAATTGGCATACCCTGCCGTAGTTTGAATCCTGCGATTGATCGTCTCGCTCTTCTTATAATGGCTCTCTGACCTGCGATTACGGAAAGCTCTTCAACGGCGGAATCAAGTATCTTAATATTCTGCATAGCTTCACCCAAACCCATATTCAATACCACCTTTTCCAGTCTGGGCACAGCCATAATACTTTTATAGCCAAATTCTTTAATCATAGCTGGAACGACTTCAGAATAATATTTTTTCTTTAATCGAGACAAAGAAACCTCCACAAAAACTAGTTTCTATCAATAATAAAAATCTAATAACAACAAATAATTTCTCAAACAAATAAAATAAAGGTAAGCCATGGCTATTTACTGACATACATACCTTTGTGAATAAAATAGCTGTTCATCATTTAAATCATCAATGTTTTACCTATCCAGCTAAGTCCTTTTAATAATACCTAAATCCTGCATAAACTATTTTCAAAAAGGATGTTAGGCTTTTAATATCAGCAAGTTATGGGAATGTTGTGCTTGCATGATACGCATCAATTTGAATGAGGCCATAAAGGCTGGGATTTTTGAAAATAGTTTACCCTCCGGGAGCGCCGATTTTACCGA
>JAGGXA010000169.1 GCA_021163285.1 Deltaproteobacteria bacterium
CCTTCAACCTGTCCCCTACTGTTGGAGGTGCATATCGTTTAAGAAAAAAGGCTCTTTTTTCTCCGCTCTCTGTTTCGAGATCAGGTCGAACGGTATTTCGTTCTTTAATAACACACTTCACCACTTCATAAAGAGGCTGAATTTCGCTGCCGTCAAGGGCACATCCTGACTGTTGGTTGCCTTGCAGAAAAGTAACCACTCCGCTGAATATGCATACCCCGATGACAAAAACACCTGTAAGCACCAAGAATTTCATGTTCTCTGTCTGGTTTGACCATTAAGGAACTTAAACAAAATAAACTTGATTGGAAGTCAACAACATTGCTCGATATATGTCAATCATTTTCACCGTTTTTTTATCCTTTTTCGAGAAATTTTATTTAATAAAAACCAGATAAAAACCGGGTTCAGCGCACCTGCTTCAGATGGATGGGATAAAGTTTATTAATGGCACTTTCTATCGGGATTTGATCAACCTCTATTTTGACAGGTTTTTTCCGACCGGCAAGAGGATTGGGAAGTTTACACTTGGGAGGCGGTAATTTTATGAGACCTTTTGATTGCAACAGCAAGAGCAGACTGCGGCAGACCATGTCTTTGAGTGTGCCGTTTGTTTGCCGCCACTCCCATGCCTTGCAAACCTCTTTTGAGATAAACCTCCTGCTACCATCGGGATAGGCCGCAATGATTTGGCTGACAACACCAAGGTCTGATTCAGTAATATGACGTCCCCGATATCTTGCAACGATCTCCAGGCACGATACCATAGAGAATCAGGGACCGGAACGCAAGAAAAAAAAGTGAATTTTTCGAAAAAATATGACCGGATTCGTAATGGGAATGACCGCCCCTATTTATTGAGCTATTACCTTTTTTGGTGCCTTTTTTAAAATATAATTGAATCGAGGTTAATATGGATTACATCGCAAGAACTGGGCAACAAACATTTAAAAGTATAACAGTACCAAATTCCAGACCAAGTAAAGATAAAGTATTAAAGCAATTCGAATCTTTTGGAGGTTATTATAGTGGCTATACTGTAGCAAAACATCTTGCTGTTGCCGCACGCGCAGTTTATAGCGCCACAAAAGTATATGAGGGCAATATGGAACAGGAAGAATGGCCCCAAGGTTGTGAACCCATAGGGGATGGTTTTTATGGACTTGAAAAACAAAAAATGATGAAAAGTAAAATTATTGACGATAGCGTATAAGTTCATGCTGCCACAGTGCTTAAATGGACAGGGTTAAAACAAAGCAGTACTCTATTTAACAAAGGAGATATTTTAATAGCATGTAGGGGGACTGGTACTGGAGCAGAAGCACAAACGGATCTTAATATAACCAAAGCAAAATTTAAAGATACTGGAAATGAGAATGTAGTTATTGGTAAGACCCACGCAGGTTTTTTCCATCAATACAGTGTTCTTTTTTTTTGGAAAGAGAGGGCAGGAAGATAGCTTGGTTGAAGCTGTTTTAAAAGAAAATACAGGAGTAATTTATATAACCGGCCATAGCCTTGAAGGAGCCATGACTCACCTGGGGGCTTTGGGAATAATATCTGGCATTGGGATGGCCTGCAAAATTTAAGTTTAAGACCATTCGCTTAATCAAGCTATGCTCATTTGCAGCTCCCAAAGTATGTAATGCCCATTTCCCTCCTAACAAATTGTGGCAAGCTTTTAATAGAGTATCAGGGGCACCTTCCAAAAGAAAAATAGATACAGCCGTCCGAATAGTTAACATGCAGTATCCCGTTCCCAATGTTCCAGGCCAATCTTTAGCCAGACTTCGTGGAGGTATCTCTTTAATCGGCAAAAGTGCTAAAAGTGCTGGTGCTCTGTTCTCGGCCCAGAGCTGTTCAACGTGAATCAAGGCGCACTGCCGCTCGCAGAACAGCATGTGCTGTAAGGCTGACAACTGGATAAACTCATTTTCAGGATATTCCTTCATGTCAGTGAATTATTCCTTTTTTCCTGGATCTTCCTGATTTCGGTAACTATGGATAAGGATGTTTCCCATGCCTTTTCACAGAAAGAGGCAAAAGGTTTCAGGGAATCATGACCGGGCAGAAGATCACCGTCTTTTTTTATCCGGCCTGCAGCAAAATGATATTCAGACAGGGCATCAATATAATCCTTTCGCTCTTCCTTTGGAATTATAACAGGGGGAAAACCTGCCCTGAGAACAGGGATATTGGCAACAAGCCTTGCCAGTCTTCCGTTTCCATCAAAAAAAGGATGGATGCGGACAAAGGAAACATGGAGTTTGACATAGGCATCCAGGGCCTGCCGGCTGTTTCCAGGCTTCAAAGACCCCATGATTTCGTTATACAGGACAAACCATTTTTTCATGAGTCCGGGCACATCCCCGGGAGTGGCATATTCAAAAACCACCTGTCTGCCATCAATAACCGAGACTGTGGAATTTGGCTCTTTTTTCCATTTTCCAACCGGCTTGTACACGTCAATTACCTGTTGAACCTGAACAGCCC
This sequence comes from Deltaproteobacteria bacterium, assembly GCA_021163285.1. Classification (GTDB taxonomy): domain Bacteria; phylum Desulfobacterota; class DSM-4660; order Desulfatiglandales; family Desulfatiglandaceae; genus JAGGXA01. The sequence continues at coordinate 2,494 of JAGGXA010000169.1, forward strand.
TGTGTAATGAAAATAATTGTTCTTCCCTGAACACATCGCTGCTTTTCACCAGGTCATAAATCAGGTCAATGGCCCGGGCATGACCCACCACCTCTTCATGGTCTTTCAAAGGCTTGCCGGAAATGGTCAGCCCCTCTTCCAGAACAAAGGCGGTTTCCCCGAGGGTCAGGGTGTTGCCCTCAATGGCAGTTGATGTGTGGGTCCAAAGATTTCTCAGCTGGACTATCAGTGCCTTTTGCAGGTCACTATCGAAATTTTTCAGGAAATCCATTGGTTAAAGCCCTTTTAATTAAAATCCATCAATAATTTCCGGTGTCAGTCCATTCAACGCATTTTTAAGCCCTTCCTCGTCAAAGCTTCCGTCTGCATTTACCTGTAAAGTTCTATGGACTTTTGCAGAAGAATATTGCCCGGATTTGCTGTTATGTTTCCACCAGATAACTTTTTCCACAGCCATGCTGCCTTCCGGCCTTGCTGATGAGGCATCTCCTTCAAACAATCTGGGCAGAACGTTTTTAATGATCCCGGCATCTTGATCGTTGAATCCGGTACGTTCGGCTAACTGTGGGCTCATGGCACCGAAGGTTACATAAATCGCTCTATCCACCCGGTGTTTCATGCCCATAGTATCAGAACCTTTTTTTGTTCCGTCTCCTTCTCCACTGACACTTTTGGTGATCTGGGTGCTTGTAACACTTACGGGTTCAACACTGAAAGCGGATTGTAAGGTTACAGGTCCCCGAATGGCAACTGAAACCCCTTCCTTGCCAGATCCTTTAAATGCAAAAAGCTGACCGAAACTTCTGACATCCAGCCATTTTTCACAGGCACGCTTTGCAGCATCTTCCGGCTTCGTTTTCTTGCTGTTGAACGCATCTTTACCAAGCCCGAATTCTTTTGATTCAGCTCTGTTTTTCAGACTTGTCATTCCATCCTTTTTATTATCATCAGACTGGACAAATATGGAATAGCCATCAGCCATAAGGCGGTTACGAATCTTTCTTTTCAAACAGACAGCTGAACTCAATGGCCAGATCTGTATTGAGAAGTTCCCAGGTACTTTCCAAAGGTTTTGGTGTTTCTTTTCCTGAGACTGCCCATGAGACATAAACTTGATCCCCATTGCGAAATCCTTGCCTGGATATAAGCCATCTCAAGGCATTGTGGACTTTTTGTGTTACTTCATAACTCACCATGGCAGCCTGGCTGCCGTTGGGATCTGTAAAACGTCCACGAAATGTAAATCCAGAAGAATCATTTGCCGACACCAGTTTGGCTTTATCTCCTGTGTGGCGCAGTTTGGCAGGATGATTCACAGCAACAGGCTGGATATTTCCCGTTACAAAACAAAAATTTTGATTTGAGCTGGACTGAGTATAAGAATCAATCCAGCTTTGTTGTAAAATATTATCATTCCAGGTTGAACTATCGGGTTTTTCTTCCTTTTCAACAGACCAGCAGACCAGAGCATCTCCCGGCTCGATTTCAGGTTTGTCTTTGTTTATCCTTTTATTTTTTGGAAGTGTTGGAAGTACTTTAAATATTAACGGAGGGGAACTGTCTTCATCATCAGGCCAATAGGCCAACAATTTTTTATCTTGATCCACAAATAACACATTGGCCGAAATTAGATCCTTAATCACCTGCCCTTTGCTGATATACTTGTGGACAGCCACAGCTTTTTCATGTCTGTATATTGATGAACACCAGTCGGCCAACTGTTTCTCGTAGCTTTCAAAATATGATTTTTTTCTACCTCCAAATCCAGGATAGTCCTTAGCAATATATTGAATTTTATCGGCAAGCGGATGAGGTGCTTCGCCGCTTGACCGACCCGCAGATTTCTCTGTAGCCGGCAGCACCACCTGAGTTTTCTTAAGAACATTGGCTCGTAAAAAATTACCGTTTCCGTCAATAACAATATTAATATGGGCATTCTGTAAGGTGTGGCTGATAGGCATCAATTCAGCCTCTCTAATCAAATCCAAATCCATCCCCGACTCGTAGGTTTCATACAACTTTGTCATCCAGCTCATAACAAAGCCTCCTCTCTCTCTACGAATGTGATATTTTTCCCCAGACTGAAAGATTTAGGAACCATTTTTCGAATAGCCTTCCGTTTGTCACAGGCATCAGGCCGGGGAAAATGAAGGACCCCTTTTTTCATTACAGCCTGCCAGAATCGGCTGGCCAGCTCATTTTTTCCTGTTTCATCCGGATAATCAAAGCTGTGAAACATGGGCCCGAAATTCAGTTCGTCAATTTCATCATAAAACCCCTGTCCTTCACCGAAACGACATGGTTCCACATACCCCTGGCAGTCCCTTGTCCCTAAAAAAATATCCTGACGTCCCCCTCTTTCAAGCATCCTTCTGGCAATATTGAAATGCTTGCCATCGATTTGATCCTTTTTTAGTTCCGGACGGAATTGATTCCATTCAAAATGGGCCATGATTTGGTATTCCACTTCATGGAGAAAGGTATAGATAGCGAGAGAATTTCCACCCCCCCAGATCAGTGGCTTTGTTCCTTTAGTCTGTGTTCGGATAGGCTTTACCACCCTGACTTTGTCCACATACCAGATAATAGTGGGTTTCCAGTATATGGATTTTAGAACACCCTTAATGGCTTCATAAGTGGGAACGTGGTAGGAGCACTTCTCGCCGCCGATCCTGGTTATCGGATCTGTAAACAGGGCGTACCGTCCCCAAAGCCTGAAATTGATGTCATTTTTCATTTAACCACCTCATTTTATATAAGAAATAAAACGTAACCCATTACGTTTATTGGCTACGCGCCTTCGGCCCATAATTTATCAGAATCTTTGATTCTTTGAGGCAATCCAGGCAAATCCAGATTCGCCTCATAAGGGCTGCAGGATACGATTTTTACAAAAGACGAAGTTTCCAGTTCCACAGGCCCGGTCTTTTTTTCATTATGATGTTTTTGGGTATATTCTCATCCATATCTATAAAAACAGAGTAACCGGCCTTTATCATCTCCTCTTTTTTTGTGCTGAGATCAAGCTGCCATCCGGGAAAGACCCAGTAATTTTCATCTTTTTTGGAAACCCAGCAGTTTTCTCCCATTGGGCTTGAAAAAAGTTGATCAAGTTTAATATTATCTGACACGGTACGCGATATTGAAAGCGGCCAGTTCCCTTTAATAACGGCACCAAGGGGCAGAGGTGAAAATTCCGGGAGGGACAGAAAGGTGTCCTGATCAAGTTCAGGACTTACAATGGCACCTGAAAATCCCATCTCTTTTATGGAGTTAATATAAGCTTGTCAAGCTTAAACAGAACTGTTGGATATGGTAATAATCAAAAGTCAATTGCGGTCAAAAGGGTCTTTATGTTTTCCGGCGGATGCGCCAGTACATGGAGGAACTCTTTTCTGTAATTTTCCATCTGGTTCTCTGAAAATTCCTCAATGATACAGGCCGGCAGCCCCCTGCTCCGGGCAAACGTATAGGTTGTATATTCGCATCGGCCTTCCTCGTACGGGACATCATATATTTATCCGCTGGCGGTAAAACGCGCCTCCGCAATAACGGCGTGGGAAAACTCATGCGTGGCCACCTGCAAAAACACATCCGGGTTAAGGCCCCATAAAAGTTCAATGGTGTGCGTCAGAGTCCCGCCTTCACCCGTAATGGTATTCGTTCTCAGATGGTTCCGGCAGCACCTTTTCAGTTCAGGTCTGTTGTTATCAATCAATTGTCCCGGCGGCAGAATTACTATCTTAACATTTTCAGGAAACATCACGCCCTGTTCCCTGACTGACAAGAACAATATGCCGGCATAGGGTGGTGAAAACAGTATTTTGTATCTCCTGGCTCACCTACTGAAAAAGCAATTTCTTATCATCTTTTTCGGAAGATATTTTTTTGTCAGGCTTTTTATTGCCTCGTATCCCAGGCTTGCCCTGTTCTCCTTTTAGCAAGCTGTTTTCGTCTCGCAGCTTCTGGTTCTCTGCCTTTAATTTTTCATTCTCCTGATTCAAACGTTCAATGAGCTCAAATAGAACATGCAGCGCTTCAGTCAGTTTTCTGTTATCAACTTAGCCGGGGCGAATATCTATCTTGTGAAGGATTTCCTTTATTTCTGAAAAGCTCATGTTTTTATAGTAACATCATTATTTCATTGTGTTTACCCCCATGGCAATTTTTTTATGATTTTTTTTGCCTTTATTCTATTTAATCTGATTAGATACCAGGGAATTTGAATAGGATACCATTTTTTGATGTTTGACAATATATGCATTAAATTGTAGATAATATATACTAAAATTCGTTAGAGGATAAACTTTTATAAATCAGGAGGATCAAAATGATTAAAGGCGTAGATCATATAGGGATTGCAGTGGAGAGTATTGATGACACAATGGCTTTCCTTAAGGATACATTCGGAGCCAAAGAGACTTCACGTAACGATTATCCGAAATTACAGCAGGTTTCCGCAAAGGTTAATCTTAACGGAGATACAGAATTTGAACTGATGGAGGCCACAGGCCCGGATGGAGCAATAGGCCAGTTTATAAAGAAAACAGGGGGTGGTCTTCATCATATCTCTATCCGCTGTGATGATCTCAAGGCATTTGTGGAAGAACTGGAGAATAAGGGCATCAAGGTTGTTGGTAAGATGTTTGACGCACCGATAAAAGTTGCATTCATTCATCCTAAAAGCGCCAAAGGACTTTTAATTGAACTAAAAGAGGTAAAAGGTTAATCGCAACCATTCACGGGTTCAATGGTTTAAGTTTAACTGCTGAAGAGAGCAAGTGAAGGCAATTCGGAACGGTCAACCAGATACCTGTAACAACTTTACGATTGATCATCAAACATCAAATCTCGGTTTTACGTTTTAAGGGACGAGGGCGAAATAACATCCCCTGGCAAGCGCACGGATTCAGGTCGGGTTTGTTCGATTTAAAAGTACAAAAGTTGCATGAACAGTAAGCTATTTCAAGGTTTTTGTACTTTTAGATCGGACAAAGATGGCCTGAAGCTGTGATACATAGTTGGGGAAGTTAATTTGTCCTCGTTCCTTATGCCTCAATTAAGATATCATCAGCGCATATCCTCTCTATAAACCCCGGTTTCTCATGCGGAAAACCGGCTGTAACAAAACACTTGATAGAAATATCCTTGATTCCTGCTACCTCTTCAATATCAGGAATAAAGACCAGGGGGGCAGTAAGAATACATGCGCCAAGCCCCAATTCCTCTCCCCTCAGGAGAAAACCTTTTAATGCAAGGCCAACTGTAATATCCAGATCAGTGTCTTCCCTGTCATGCCTTTTCAGTATCCCTGCATCAAACAATCTCTCTGAGAACCCGCTCCGGCTCAGAACCGTTCCAACAGCAAAGAGGATCGGAGCATCAAACATGAACTGTGAAAATCGAAAGTAGGCATTTATCCGGTTTTTCAACTTCTTTTGTCCCTCAAGGCCCTCCACTGCCTCAAGAAATCTTTTTCGGCCCTTTTCCATGGCCATATTGATATCTTCCCTGATTTTTTCAGAAATTATCCTGACAAATCGAACAGGCCGGCTGTTGGAGGGCGAAGGCGCCCTTGCAGCGCAGTGGATCATGCTTTTAATCCATCCGGCAGGAGGTATTTCAGGGGTATATTTTCTTATGCTTCTTCTTCTGTTAATAAGCCCTGTTAATAATGATATTTCATTTTTGTTCATGTTCACGTATCCAGGCGACATAGCCTGCAAGGTCTTTTACCTTGAGAACCGGGCCGTCATCCAGGTCGGAAATGATCTCTTTTGCCCTTTCATTTGAAATAAAGGGATACTTTTCGACAAGACCTTGAACCAATGCCTTGCCCTTTTCCTCTGATTCACTCACAAACGGCCTGAGTTCTTTCATGAATATTTCATCATCATTTACTTCTATATCAAATTCCGAACCTATAGCTACGGCAAGTTCCAGAAGGTCAATCGATTCTGCGTCTAATTCTCTTATAATATAAGTTTCAGGCCCTATTTCCCTGTCTTCGATGTCAAGGATTTCCATCAGGACCTCTTTTAGTTTATCAAAAACATTCATTAAAATAAATTCCTCCGGATTTTTTGACCTTGTACGGTTAGCTCTGCCCTTAGGGACGCGGACAAAATAACATCCATAGGAGGCTGTCCGAGAATGCCCTTTTTCCCAAACTCTGCGTTATGCTCAAAAAATTATCCTCGAAATATCAACTATATGTCTGCGGTAATTTTTTGAGCAAGCCTTGATTTTGAAAAAAATTGC